>NZ_JASPJR010000010.1:0-119145 GCF_030232065.1 Corynebacterium sp. MSK032
ATCCGGAAAGGGCCCATGAGATAAAAAGGGCCCACCCGGCGACACACCGAGCGGACACACTTTTTGTCACTTAACCCCCCGGGGCTCCTACTTAAAGGAACCACCGGGGGTTTTATTGGCGGTGACGGAGGGATTTGAACCCTCGGTACGGGGTTACCGCACAAAGCATTTCGAGTGCTTCACCTTCGGCCGCTCGGACACGTCACCGCTAGAAAACGTTACAGGTAGCCCCTTTATCTACCAAATCCCCAGGTCAGAGTAGCCAGGCCTTCGCCAAGCCGCTCTCGCTGCACTACACCCTGCGCCACCCCAAGCCCGTCAACCCTCCACCGCGCTCTTCGGGGTGGCCAACGCCCGCTGAGATATGAAGGAATAGTCTGTAGCTTGAAATCTAGAAACTTAAACACAGAAGTACAGCCACACAGAAAGGGTTCTCCCTCATGATTCGTTCCGCCATCATCGGCTACGGCAACTTGGGCCGCAGCGTCGAAAAGGTCATCGCTGACCAGCCGGACATGGAACTCGTCGGCGTTTTCTCCCGTCGCGATTCGCTGGACACTGAGGCCCGCGTACTCCCGGCGGCGGATGTCGCAAAGTACAAGGATGAGGTAGACGTACTGTTCGTGTGCCTCGGCTCGGCCACCGATGTCCCGGAGCAGGCCCCTGAGCTGGCAAAGAACTTTACGACGGTCGACACCTACGACAACCACCACGAGATTCCGAAGCACCGCGCGGCCATGGACGCCGCCGCCCGCGAAGGTGACAACATCGCCATGATCTCGACCGGCTGGGATCCGGGCCTGTTCTCCCTGAACCGCGTCCTGGGCGCTGCTATCCTGCCGGGCGCAGACCAGATGACCTTCTGGGGACCGGGTCTGTCGCAGGGCCACTCCGATGCCGTGCGTCGTGTGCCGGGAGTGAAGAAGGGTGTCCAGTACACCAAGCCGAACCCGGAAGCTATCGAGGCCGTAAAGAAGGGCGAGGGCGCAGACCTGAAGGGCAACGAATGCCACCTGCGCCACTGCTTCGTCGTCGCCGAAGAGACCGGCAACGCCGACGAGGACGCCAAGCTCAAGGAGCAGATCCGCGAAACCATCGTGACCATGCCGGATTACTTTGCCCCTTACGAGACCATCGTGGACTTCATCTCCGAGGAGGAGTTCGACCGCGATCACCAGGGCATGCCGCACGGTGGCCAGGTCATTACCCGCGGCCAGGCCGGTACGTCCGGTCACGTCATCGAGTTCGGCCTCGACCTGGATCGCAACCCCGACTTCACCGCAGCTGTCCAGGTTGCCTACGGTCGCGCTGCCTACCGCCTGAAGCAGGCCGGCGAGACCGGTGCCCGTACCGTCTTCGAGATCGCCCCGTACCTACTGTCCGCCGAACCACTGGATGACCTGGTGGCCCAGAAGCTGTAGCCAGCCCCAACGCTGGCAGCCGGCCATCGAAACACAAAGAACCCCAACCACCTCCGCATATCAGAAGCGGAAACGGTTGGGGTTATCTCTACCCGAGAACTAAGCGCTTTACTTGTCAGTCAGCTTGCCCAGGGTCTCAGTGGCCTTGTCCTTCAGATCCTCAGCACCCTGCTTGACCTTCGAAGCAGCCTGCTCGCCCTTGCCCTGGTTTGCCAGATCCTCGTTGCCAACGGCGTCGCCGGCAGCTTCCTTAACCTTGCCGCCCAACTCGTCGGCCTTGTTCTGCAGCTCGCTCATTATGTAAGCCTCCTATGTAAACGACTTATCTATTCTCTAGAGCCACCGTCTAGCAGCTCCACTAGTTCCGACGTTACGTGAAAATGAAGGCTCGTCACGGCCACGACGGGAATTGTGACCTAACTGTGACCCCGCTCACGCTTCCAACTGCCGTTGCCGTTCGAAGAATTCCCGCAGGTAAACGGAGCATTCGTCGGCAAGCACACCTCCGCGCACCTGCGGCGTGAACGCGTGGGCGGGATCGCGGATGACATCGGCGATAGAGCCGCACGCGCCGGTCTTGGGCGACCACGCGCCGAAGACCACACGCCCTACGCGCCCCATGACGCACGCGCCGGCGCACATCACGCACGGCTCCAGCGTCACGACCAACGTGCACTGCTCCAGCCGCCAACCGTCACCAACAGCGCGGGTGGCCTCGCGCAACGCAATGACTTCGGCGTGGGCAAGCGGGTCACCATCAGCTTCCCGACGGTTCGAGCCCCGGCCCACAACCTTGCCCTCGGCATCCACGACCACGGCTCCCACCGGCACATCCCCGGGTGCCGTGTGAGCAGCTTCGGCAATAGCCAGGCGCATCCACTCTTCGTCGAGAATGTCCTGTTTTCGACGGGGTAGCGCGCTTGGCCTCTCGTGCAAATGACCTTTCTCAGAGTTAGTCGTCATAGGGGTCGTAGTCGTCATCGTCGCCGTCGTAATCCAGGTCGGCGACATCGGCTAGCTCCTCGGCACACCCCAACTCCTCGGCAATGGCCAGAAGCTGCTCGGACGCCCACAGCGACTGATCGTCACAGATGGACTCCAGGGCTTCCTCCGAACAGCCCAGGTCAGCGAGGATATCCATGTCCCCCTCAGCCCAGGCATCGACATCGTCGAGCTCGTCCTCGTCGAGGTCGGGGATATCCAGATCCAGCTCGTCGAACACATCTGCCGCGATGTCATCGGTCACGGCAGCGGTAGCGTCGGAAAGCGCTACGCGCAGCGACCCAACGCCCTGGCGCACGAGAATGAAATAGTCGTCGTCGATATTGAGCATTCCGACAGCAGCGCGTTCCGAACGCAGATTGCGCAGCGCCTGTGCGGCGTCAGCGAGCGAATCGGTGGCGTCGTCCCCGAGGTCGACGACGCGCCAACCGCGCTCCCCCATAGTTACGGCAACCGCGAAGGAGCGGTCGTCATCGGAGGTGTACCCTCCGGAAAAGGTCGTGCTCATAACCCACAACGCTAGTCGCTGTATGTCATGCTTGTCAGGTGAGCAATTTCGAGTCCCCCTCCCCTGCTTCGTCCTCCCTGTCAGCTGCACAACTACCCGCGGTATGCATCCTCGGTTTGGGCCTCATCGGTGGCTCCATGATGCGCGACCTGCGGGCCCATAACGTCGAATGCTTCGGTTGGAATCGCTCGTCCGCGACGGTCAAGGAAGCCACGAAGGAGGGATTCGACGCCAGTACAGATCTTCAAGCCACGCTCGAACGCGCGGAGGCCAGCCGCGCGCTCATCGTAATCGGCACCCCCATGACAGTCGTCGGCACGATGCTCGACGCCATCAACGAGCACGCCCCCAGCTGTGGCATCACGGATGTGGTCTCCGTGAAGGCGGCCGTCGCCGCCGAGGTCTCCGCTCGCGGGATGGAGGAACGCTTCGTCGGCGCGCACCCAATGGCGGGGTCCGCGCAGGCAGGCTGGTCCGCCACACTCGAAGGGCTTTTCGACGGCGCCCCCTGGGTCATCACCTACGACCTGGCAGCCGCTGCCGACGCTGCGGGCGAGCCCGTCCCGGAGCGCTGGATTGAGGTCTTTTCGCAGGTCGCCAACTTGGGAGCAGCTCTTGGCAGTCAGCTCATTCCAGCGCTAAGCAATCACCACGATGCTAGCGTCGCCCGCATCTCCCACATGCCACACCTGGCAGCCTACGCAATTGCCGCCGCCGGTGAAGCCGGCGGTCCTCTGGCCATTTCGCTGGCGGCCGGCTCTTTCCGCGACTGCACCCGCGTCGCCGCCGCTGCTCCCGACATGGTCATGTCCTGGTGCGAGAACAACACCGAACCCGTGCTCGCCGCGCTTGACGACGTCATCGAGCGCCTCACCGCCGCGCGCACCCAGTTGGCCACCGAGGGAACCGCTATGGACCTGGCCAAAACCGGTCAGATTGCCCGTGTCCGCTACGAGGCCCGCCCCGCTCACCGCCCGATTTTCCGACTGCGCGTCGGAGAGGGCGATTGGATCAACCAGTTGAAGTTGGCCGAAAGCGTCGGCGGCCAGGTAGATGTGTTCTAGTGTGGAACTATGTTTTCCCCCGAGCTGCACACCAGCCTCGCCGGCATCACTGTCGTCAACTTCGCCATTAACGTTCCGGGACCACTGGCCGCTCAGCACTTGGGCCAGCTAGGCGCCCGGGTGATTAAGGTCGAACCACCCACAGGCGACCCGCTCGGTTCCTTCGGCCGCCCCTGGTATGAAGCTATGTCCGCAGGTCACGAGATTATCCAGGCGGATCTGAAGAGCGATGAGGGCCGCGCACAGCTGAGCTCGCTGATTGATGAGGCCGATGTGGTCATCACCTCGGTTCGCCCCTCCGCGCTGGAACGCATGGGGCTGGCGGGTCTCCACGAGCGCCCGAATGGGCCGGTGCATATCGACATTGTCGGTGATACCAAAGCTCCAGAAACACCTGGCCATGACCTGACCTACCAGGCGGAGGCCGGAACTCTCACGCCCCCGGCCATGCCGCCAGTGCTGTTGGGCGACATCCTGGGTGCACACTTTGCGGTCACCGCTGCCCTTGCCGGGTTGATTAAGCGGGCGGGTGCGGGTGCGGACGTCGTAAAGCAGCCTGGACTGCACTGCCGCATCGGCCTGAAGCAGGCGGGTGAGGCCGGTGCCGCGCCGCTGAAGTACGGCATGACGGCGCCCGGCGGACTACTCGGTGGCGGCCTGTGGACGTACAGCCTCTACCCCAGCGCCGACGGCTACGTGGCCGTGGCAGCGCTGGAGCCGCACTTTGCCGCCGCCCTGACCGAGGCCACACGCGCGAGCAACCGCGAGGAGCTTGCGGATTTCCTCCGCGAGCGCACCAACGCCGAAATCATGCAGCTTGCCAGCGAAAAGTCGCTGCCGCTGGCTGCAGTGAAGTAAGCGGGTCAGTTTAAGGCCGCGCGCCTCTGGGGTCGGGGCCTGGAGCCTTACGCGGTCAACCCCGCGGCCTCTGCGGTGAGCTCCACCGAACGCAGCCGGTCAGGAACCTTCAGCGATTGATGAGCCACAATCAGCTCATCCGCCGTCGAGTACTCACCGAACTGCGCAATCTGCTCACGCACCTGCGCCACCGTGCCGACCGCCGTGTGACGGAACATATTTTGCACCTGACGCCCCTGCGGGGTATCCATCAGAATCTCCGCCTCATCGTCAGTGAGGTGATGCCCACCGCGACTCAGGAACCGCCTGACCATGTTCCTGCGGGTAGCGAAGTACTGCTGCTGTGCGTCTTCTTCGCTTTCCGACGCAATCACATTCATGGCCGCAAAAGCGTACGGCTTATCCAGCTGCTCAGAGGGCTGGAACTGCTCGCGGTAGACCGCGATGGCATCGCGAAGCGCGTCCGGAGCGAAGTGCGAAGCAAATGCGTACGGCAAGCCGAGCGCCGCTGCGAGCTGGGCACCAAAGAGCGAAGAGCCCAGGATGTACAGCGGCACATGGGTGCCGCGGCCCGGAATCGCGTTGATGCCCTTGATCAGCGACTCGTCGGAGAGGTAACCGCGCAGCTCCTGCACATCCTGCGGGAAGGAATCGGACGAACGCGGGTCACGCCGCAGGGCGCGCATAGTGGCCTGGTCCGTGCCCGGGGCGCGACCAAGCCCCAGCTCGATGCGATCCGGGTACAGATTCGCGAGCGTGCCGAACTGTTCCGCGACCGTCAGCGGTGCATGATTCGGCAGCATGACGCCGCCGGAGCCGAGGGTGATGCTCTCGGTTTTTGCAGCCACGGCTGCGATAAGAACTGCCGGCGACGAGGACGCGATGGAGTTCATATTGTGGTGCTCTGCGTACCAAATACGCTGATAACCAGCCTTTTCCGCTGTCTGCGCCAAATCGATGGAGCCCTGTAGGGCGTCGGCGTGGGACTGCCCCGAGGCTACGGTAGCGAGGTCAAGAATGGACTCAGTACGAATCATGGTTCCACAGTCTAGACCGTTAGTCGGATATTGCGAGTTTGAGATGCTTCGAATATTGAGGCGCTGGGGTTTGGGGTTTTGGGGATTCGGGTGCGGGTGGCTCGTGGGTGGCTCATGGGTGGCTCGTGGGGGGATCGTGGGCGGCTTGCGGGCGTGGGTGGCTCATGGGTGGTATTCACTCATCGATGAGGTATTCACATATCGATGAGCTATAGCCTGGCCACAAGTGAATAGCTCATCGATATGAGCGCAGGCAGAGCCAATACCGCGCCCATAAGTACCGGAAAACCATCGATAAGTCAGGCAGACAAAAAGACCCGCACCTTATCGGCGCGGGTCTGCATTGTGCGCCCGAAGGGATTCGAACCCCTAACCTTCTGATCCGTAGTCAGATGCTCTATCCGTTGAGCTACGGGCGCATTTTGTTGTTATTCAGCGACTCTGGGGTAATCCCCTCGGCCCCTGCAACGAATAGATACTTTACTCATCCTGCTAAGTTTTACAAAATCGCCTGTTCAAGCAACCTTTTCGGCACTTATTCAAGTACATATTCGTTGCACATTAACAACAGGTTTCGTAGCGGTTACCCCGGCCTATCCGAACAGGACCGACCGAGGTACCCCTGACCGAGGTAACGAAGAAACCGAGGAACTACTCGCCGCGGACCCAGCGGACAGCGTTGCCAAAGATGTCCTGCTCACCAATACCCGGAATGTTGCGCATCAAGCCCTCGCGGAAACGCTCAGGGTGACCCATCTTGCCCAGAATCCTGCCGTCAGCACTGACAATGCCCTCAATGGCGTAGGAAGAACCGTTCGGGTTGGCTGGCGCTGTCATCGTCGGCACGCCCTCGGCATCGCCGTCAGCATCGACGTACTGGAAAGCGACCTGACCGGCCTCGAACAGGCGGCGGGCCTCGTCCTCGGAAACCACGAAACGGCCCTCACCGTGAGAAACCGGCATGAGGTGGGTCTGACCTGGCTCGAAACCGCGCAGCCACGGGGAATTCACGGTCGCGACGCGAGTGGTGGCGATGCGGGACACGTGACGCAGCTGGCGGTTGTGGGCCAGGGTCGGCGAGTCCTCGCGGAGCTGCGCAGGGTCGCCGTACGGCAGGAAGCCGGACTTGACCAGCGCCTGGAAACCGTTACAAATACCGAGCACAAGACCGTTGTCGGCCACGAACTCCTTGACGGCGGCTGCGACATCGTCGGAACGCAGGAACGCGGCGATGAACTTGGCGGATCCGTCCGGCTCATCACCCAGGGAGAAGCCACCGGAGAATGCCAGGATGTCGGAGTCCTGAAGCTTCTCGATGAACGCCTTCGTGTCCTCCGCCAGCATTGCCGGGGTCAGGTTGCGGATTACGTGGAACTCGTAGGTAGCGCCAGCCGCGACGAATGCCTCGGCCATGTCGTACTCGGAGTTGGTACCAGGAAAGACTGGCAGCAACACGTGGACATCCTTCTTGCCCGGGCTCTGCAGGTCGGTCTTGGTCTCGTTGACCTGGTTAGCGAACTCCGGCAGGGCTTCGCCCTCGTAGTCATTGAGCGGGAAGACGTCACGGTAACCGGACTCCATCGCTTCCAGAGCCTCAGCGACCGTGAAGGACTCCGCACCGAAGCGCAAGGTACCCGACTCGTCGGTGGCACCAATCTTCACGGCCCCCACAATGGCCCCCTCAACAGCACCCTCAACAGCCTGACCAGCTGGAACAGCCACAACGATGGAACCCAGCGGAGCCTCCGGAAGGGATGCCTCCAGGCCCACGCCATTGCCCACAGCCATGTTGACCAGAGTCGCGGCCAGATCCGCGTTGGTCACAGCCGAAGCAGCAGCCGGACGCAGCTCGCGCACAGCAGCAAACAGTTCATTGAGCTGCTCGTAGTTCGGTTCCCCGGACTCGAGCGGCTTGTGCGCAAACAGGTAGAGGTCGAAGTTTCCGGCCGGGATTGCAGCGGATACGGCGTCGGTCTCGTCCATCGCGGCAACTGCGAAGGTCACCAGGGTCGCCGGCACGTGCAGGTCCTCGCCGTAGGTGCCGGACATGGAGTCCTTACCGCCAATGGCCGCAACCTGGAAGCCGTCCTGAGCCTCGAGCAGGCCGAGCAGAGCCTGCGCAACCTCGCCCCACCGCTGCGGATCCTGGTCCAGGCGCTGGAAGTACTCCTGCACACTCAGCCAGGCACCGCGCGGATTGCCACCGGCCGCTGCGAGCTTAGCTAGTGCCTCCACGACGGAGTAGGAACCCATGAGGTACGGGGACTCGTCGGCAAGCGATGGCGAGTAACCCCAGGTCATGATGGACGCGGTGCTCGTGCCGCCATCGACCGGCAGCGTCTGGATCGACGCCTGCTCGTCGGTCTTCTGCGTCGCACCGCCGTACGGCATGAGCACGGTGGAGCGGCCGACGGTCGAGTCGAACTGCTCGATCATGCCCTCCTGGGAGCCCGCCGTCGCCGCACGCAGCGACTCCAGCACGCTCGCCGGTGCCTGCTTTACGACGCCGCCCTCCGCAGCAACCATTTCGACGTTCTGGGCGCGGTCGGCGCCGTTGGTGTCGATGAACTCACGGGAGAGGTCGAAGACAACCTCGTCGCCCATGAACATGCGCAGTCGACCGGTATCGGTGATGTCGGCCAGCGCGACGGCCTCGATGTTCTCTTCAGCAGCGGCGGCGATGATGAAGTCGGCGTCCTCCGGGCGCACGACCAGCGCCATGCGCTCCTGGGACTCGGAAATCGCGATTTCGCGGGCATTCAGACCGGCGTACTTCAGCGGCACGCGCTCGAGGTGAATGTCGATGGAGTCAGCCAGCTCACCGACCGCGACGGATACGCCACCAGCGCCGAAGTCATTACAGCGGACAATCTTGGTGGCGACGTCCTCGCGGCGGAACAGGCGCTGAATCTTGCGCTCGTTGACCGGGTTACCCTTCTGCACCTCGGCGCCGGAGCGGCCCAGCGAGTCCTCATCGTGGGCCTTCGACGAGCCGGTCGCACCGCCGACGCCGTCACGGCCGGTGCGGCCACCGAGCATGATCACCACATCGCCCGGCGCAGGTTCGAGGCGCTTGACGTTGTCTGCCGGGGCAGCGGCGACGACGGCACCGAGTTCCATTCGCTTAGCGACGTATCCCGGGTGGACCAGCTCGCGCACACCAGTGGTGGCCAGACCGATCTGGTTTCCGTAGGAGGAGTAGCCGGCTGCGGCACGAGAGGAGATATCGCGCTGCGGCAGCTTGCCCTCGAGGGTCTGCTCGCGCGGAGTGTTGATGTCACCTGCGCCGGACAGACGCATGGCCTGGTAGACCCAGGAACGGCCTGACAGCGGGTCACGGATTGCGCCGCCGAGACAGGTGGAGGCGCCACCGAACGGCTCGATTTCGGTCGGGTGGTTGTGGGTCTCGTTCTTGAACATGAGCAGCCACTTGCGGTCATCGCCCTCGACGTCGACGTAGACGGAGCAGGCGTTGATTTCCTCGGAAACTTCCTGGTCATCCATCACGCCCGTGCGACGCAGTTCGCGGCCCATGATGGTGCCCATGTCCATCAGGGTGCGTGGCTTGTGAGTGCGGCCGTTGAGTTCACGCAGCTCGTCGTAGCGACGCAGCGCGCGATCCAACTGCGCGGCAAAGCGCGGCTCGTTGTTCTCGATGGAGGTCAGCTCGGTGTTGAAGGTGGTGTGGCGACAGTGGTCTGACCAGTAGGTATCCAGCGCGGACAGCTCCACCTCGGTCGGAGCGCGGCCCTCGGAGCGGAAGTAGTCCTGGATGGTCTTCAGATCGGCCAGCGACATGGCCATGCCGTCGGCTGCGAGCAGCTCGGCCAGGCCTTCGTCATCCAGCTCGGTGAAGCCCGGGTACTCCTTCAGCGGCTCAATCTCGCCCATGCTCGGACGGCGCAGGACGCTCAGGTTCTTCTCCCCCGATTCGACCGGGTTGATGAGGAAGGAGCGCACGGCGTCATTCACCGGAGCATCGAAAACATACAGCGTTGCCGAGGTGATCTGCGCCTGCGTTTCCGGGCGGAGCAGGCGCAGGGCCTGCTCGGCGGCATCGGCACGCTGGTCGTACTGGCCAGGAAGCGGCTCGACAGCAAGGTAGTTCCCCAGCTCGGCGGGGGCCGGGAGCTCGACCAGCTCGTCGACACGCGAATCAGCAACTACCGACTCACGCAGCGCGACAAGATCCTCCTCCGTCGCATCGAAAGCATCGTAGAGATAGTAGATTGCCACCTCGCCGTCCTGGCCGATCGAGGACAGCAGCGTAGCTTCCTCATTGCGGAACTCGGGCTTACGGCGAACGGCTAGACGGGCGTCCATCAAGGCTCCTATCGAAATACGGGGAGGGCAACCGGGGTCTAAGTCTATTGCAACTGTTCAGGATAGGAAAATGTCCCCCGGTGCGCGAGGCGGCGCGGGGCGGCGCGGGGCGGAAGCGTCGCGGGGCGGAGGCCCCGATTGACCAAGTACAAGGCCAGGCTAATCGGATTCAGCCGGGCAAAGGCTGCGCGGGGGTGTTGGAGGTACGGCCGTGGCTGCTCAAGGAGGTGGCGAGTCGGTCGGCAGGTCCGGGTTGGTGCCTGTTGCTGCGCTTTGCTACCTGTTGCTGCGCGTTGTTGAAGCAAGGGAGCTGGTTCGTTGTCTTATCGATGCATAGTTCACCTATCGATTCGCTATAGCCTGGCCACAAGTGAACAGCGCATCGACAAGTGCACACGTAGCACCCACAGCGCGCGCATAAGTGGCGCAAAACCATCGACAGGCCACGAGAAACCATCGATAAGTGACCGAACCCTGGCCACAAGTGAAGGACCGCGCTGCCCCGCCCCGCAATGCCCCGGCTCGCGCTGCACTGCCAGGTAATAAAACAAAAAGACCCGCACCTCCACGGTGCGGGTCTACATGGTGCGCCCGAAGGGATTCGAACCCCTAACCTTCTGATCCGTAGTCAGATGCTCTATCCGTTGAGCTACGGGCGCGTGTGGCGGAGGCGAGAGGATTCGAACCTCCGGCCCGTCGCAAGACAGGCAACTCCTTAGCAGGGAGCCCCATTCGGCCGCTCTGGCACGCCTCCAAAACCACTGGCATCGATCCCGCTTCAGCAAAGCTGTTCGCCATTGCGTGGACGAGACCAAATAACCGCAGCCAATCCTACAGAACACAAGAATTGAAAAGCAAAACACCCGCGGAGCCACCAAATACGGCGCCACAAATAGCGACCACACCTTGGGATTTTGCGGGGATTCTGTACTGCCCAATCCGGGCCATGTTCTACAGTTAGGCCTATGACCAACGATGCATCTTCAGTTCAGCCCAAAACCCGCGCCGACCTCGAGCAGGTTCCGGCCTATGTCCCGGGCAAGGCTGTGCCCGGCGCGCTGAAGATCGCGTCCAATGAAATGACTCAACCGCCACTGCCCTCGGTGGTGGAGGCCATCTCGCAGACCATCGCTGACCCAACCACCAGCCCGAACCGCTACCCGGACATGGGCGCGGTTGACCTGCGCATTAAGCTCGGCGAGCACCTGGGTCTGCCCATGGAGCAGGTCGCGGTCGGCTGCGGCTCCTCCGCTCTGTGCCTGCAGCTCGTACAGGCCACCTGTGCGGATGGGGATGAGGTCGTGTTCCCGTGGCGCAGCTTCGAGGCCTACCCCATTCTCGCTCGCGTCGCCGGGGCTACTCCGGTGCCGGTGCCGCTGGATGCGCAGGGTCGCAATGATCTTTCGGCAATGGCTGCCGCTATCACCGGCCGCACACGCCTGGTTTTCGTCTGTAATCCCAATAACCCGACGGGCACGACCATCACTCTCGCGGCTTTCGCGGAGTTTATGGCGCAGGTTCCGGGCGATGTTGTGGTCGCTCTCGACGAGGCGTACATCGAGCTGGTGGACGAGGCCACTCATGCCGCTACCCCGTTGGCGCATGAGCTGCTGGATACCTACCCCAACCTGGTCGGTTTGCGCACATTCTCCAAGGTCTACGGTTTGGCCGGGCTCCGCGTGGGCTACATGTTCGGCCCGGAGAAGCTTGTGGAGGCCGTGAATAAGGTCGCTATCCCCTTCTCCATAAACACTCTCGCGCAGATTGCCGCGCTCACCTCGCTCGACGCACAGGAAGAGCTCACCGCCCGCATTGCTGAGGTCCGCGCACAGCGCGTCGCCGTCACCGAGGCCATCAACGCCGCCACCGGCCGCGAGACGGTGCTGCCGAATTCGCAGGCCAACTTCATTTGGATTGACGAGGGTCGGATTGCGGATCTCTCTTTGCTTGACGACGTCTCGGTGGCCACCACCACGGATCTCGGTGACTTCCTGGCGCAGCGCAACATTCTCATCCGCTGCTTTGCCGGCGAAGGTGCTCGTATCACCATCACTACTGAGGAAGAGACCTCGCAGCTGCTAGCTGCGCTCGGTATCGAGCGCTAACAGCTATCGCTCAGCTAGCAGCTACCGGCACGGCCGGTGGTCGCGCCACCGCTGCGCTCAATCGCCTTGGCGATGCGGTCAAGCATTTGCTGGCCGGTCTCATAGGTGCCGTCGTCAGGCTGGGCTGCGATAGCTACACCAACGAAGGTGCCCGGCTTCTTGCCCGGCAGATAGCCGAACTGCCGCACAAGGTAGACGCCTTCATCATCTGGGCCCCAACCGCCCTTGAAGTGGGCGCCGCGGATGCGTCCGAGGCCGTAGGACTGCTCGTCGGCAATCTGTCCCATGAGGTCAGCGACCTTTGGGCCCGCCTCGATGCACTGCAAATTGGCGCCGAAAATAGCCTGGTCGCGCAAATCCCACTGCGTCTGCCCGAAGACGGTGTATTCCGCACGGATGCGGTCAGTGCCCATGACGGTGCGGGTGTCGTGGCCCTCTCGGAGAATCTCGTCGGTGGTCGCGCCCGCGGTCGCGTCATCGCCCAGGGAGTACCACATGGACTCAGCCGCATCGTTATCGGAAACCGTGATTGCGGCTTCGACCAGGGAATCCACGCCCGATTGGCGCACATAAGCCACCGCAATCGGCACCTTGGAGGTCGACCAGGCCGGACCCGTTTTGAAGTCACCTGTGGCAACCACTTCGGAATCCTTATCCGGCGTTGCCAGAGCGGCGCCGGCCAAACCACCGAGTTCCTTTTGCGCGGATTTCACGGCCTCGACAACTTCGCGAGGCATCTCACCGGGCACAACTTTCCCGTCGGAGGATGCGCCGCCGGGGCCGTCGTCAAGCGGATTGGACAGCGTCGGCGACGGCATGTCCGCCGAATCGGTGCCAATGGTGCAGGCGCTAAGGCCGAGCGTGACGACGGCGGTTGCGGCCAGAGCTACTCGGAGACGTTTAGACAATGTGCACCGTCGCATTCGTACCGCCGGTACAAGTGACAACCTCACCGTTATCGCGGCAGGTCATGCTGTATGTCTTGCCTGTTGTTGGGCTGCTAGCGGTGACAGTACCGTTAAGCTTCTTCGTAAGTTGGTACTGCTCAACGAAGGAATTGCGGACGTTGGTGGCAAACTGACAGGTCGTCGTGTTACCGCCGACATCTTCTGCATATACCAAGTTCAAATCACCCGGATCGCCCGAGCCGGAGCAGTGACGCCAGTTCGATGGCGGCTGGAACCCTTCAGCGCGACGCTTCTGCTCAGCGGTCGACGAGGTGGAGGAACCCTCAGCACTAGCGGACTGAACCGACTGGGACGAGTTGCTGCCAGCCGAATTCACTCCCTTCGAATCGGAGAAGTAGAAGAAAGCCATTGCGCCGACGAAGAGAGCGACCGCAACGAGTGCCAGGACAATAACCGCGATGGTCAGCCCCTTGTTGTCATTGCGCGGCGCAGCAGCCGGACCAGCTTGCGGACCTGGAACATAGGGGGCAGGGCGGTATGGTTCAGGCTGCTGGGACTGTGGATACTGCTGCTGCAGATACTGGGTTTGCTGGTTCTGGGGCGGCTGCTGGGTCTGATGGTCCTGCGTTTGCCCCTCAGGCTGCTCCCACTGTGTCCCATCCACAGCGCTCCACGCATTTGCCGGCGTATCTGCAGAGGGCTGATCATCTGACGCGTCCGGATTTATGCTCCACTCACCGAACGAGTCGTCCGAGTGGTTGCTCCGATTCGTTGCCATTGTTCGACCTTTTCCCTCAATACCGTCCGCCAGTATGACGCTGAGTTTGTATTACAGCAAGACCGAGCTTACCGGTTTTGGCAAATTGCCCGTATTGTTTCAGGCCACAACGGTTTCGGTTCCATGCCATGCAGCTTTTCCACCGAGTGCCCCGGGTTGAAGTGGATTTCAGTTCCTGTATTCAACGAACCGTCGGCAATCGCGTCGGCGCCCCCTTGGCGATGGTGTCATTGACCACCAGTTCCTGAGCATGTGCGATACTGCCGAATCCCGCACATGTCCGCGCATGTCATACCTGCGGCCGGAGAGAATGCAGCAATGCGCGCAATACCGCGGTTACGTACGGTCCGACTATCCGTCGCTGACCCCACCACATACGCCAATTTTGAAGACAAATGAAGAAACCCCCAGTAGAACAACTACCGAGGGCTTCTGTCTGCGGAAGCAGGGGGATTTGAACCCCCGGAGGTGTGACCCTCGCTGGTTTTCAAGACCAGTGCATTCGGCCGCTCTGCCATACTTCCAACGACAACATCATAACCGCATACCGCCGTGAGGCAGCAAACGCCCTCATAACACCCCTTGCCAGCACCTTTCGCTAGCCTTCTCATCCCAAACCACACCCCAAGCATCCACCTCTACAGACATAACTATTTTTGCTAATTGCAAAAGAGCTTGAAATACCGCGTGCATAACCAGTTTTTGCATTACCTTTGAAGACTATGAAGGCAATCATTCAGACTGATCTTTCCAACCCCCGCGCCCTGGAATGGGCCGATGCTCCGGAACCGACTCTCGAGGATGGGCAGGTGCTGGTCAAGGTCAAAGCCGCTGGCGTAAACCGCGCTGACCTGCTGCAGGCCGCTGGCCACTACCCGCCACCGAAAGGCGTGACCGACACCCTCGGCCTGGAGTGCGCGGGTGTCATTGAAGAGGTCAAGGGCGACTCTCAGGGCTGGAAAGTCGGCGACGAGGTCTGCTGCCTTCTCTCCGGTGGCGCTTACGCCGAAAAGGTCGCAGTCCCGGCCGGCCAGATTCTCCCACTGCCACATGGCTACTCCTTCACCGAGGCCGCATCTATCGTCGAGGTTGCCTGCACGGTGTTCTCGAATGTCGTGATGATTGCTGGCCTAAAGGAAGGCGATCTACTACTGGTTCACGGTGGCGCGGGCGGCATCGGCACTTTCGCTATTCAGATGGCCAAGCGGCTCGGCGCTCGCGTCGCAGTCACAGCCGGTTCAGCGGAGAAGCTGGCTAAGTGCAAAGAACTCGGCGCCGACATCCTCATCAATTACAAAGAAGAGGACTTCGAGGAAATCGTCGCAGCTGAGGGCGGCGCCAATGTCATTCTGGACATCATGGGCGCAAAGTACCTCGACCGAAACGTCAAGGCCCTGGCGAAGGACGGCCACCTGGTTATCATCGGCATGCAGGGCGGCGTAAAGGGCGAGCTCAACATCGGCCGCCTGCTGAGCAAGCGCGGCTCCATTACCGCCACCGGCCTGCGCTACCGCGATCTAGCCGACAAGGCTCGCATCGTCAACGCCACAGAGGACACCGTTTGGCCAATGCTTGCCGACGGCACCGTCACCCCTCAAATTCATGAGGTCATGGATATGCGCGACGCGGCCAAGGCCCACGAACTGCTCGACAGTGGCGCGGTCAGCGGCAAGATTGTGCTGACCGCCTAGTTAGCTGACCGCCTAGTTAACCGAGCGAGGCAACTGCGCGCACGAGCTGGTCAATGTCGTGCGGCGTATTGAACGGCTGGAGGCCGACTCTCACGGCACCTCCAGCCTCAGCGATGCCCATGGCCTCCAACAGCGGTGATTCATACGCATCAACAATGCTGGTCACCAGGCCATTATCCAGCAGCCTGTCCACGACCACCTTCGCCGACACTCCATCGACGAGGAAGCTAACACGCGGAATGTGCTGTGCCCGCGACACACTCGCGAAAGAATCATCTTCGGTATCCATGCCGATGATGTACACCCGCGGCAGGGTCATCAGCGCCGCAATCAGGCGCTCCGACAACGTCGTCAAGTAGCGAGAAACCTGCGGCATCGCGGTTTCAATGCGGTGCCTACGCGACCCCCTCGCCGTGCTATCCAGCGATGCCAGGTGCAGCACCGATTCCGACACCCCACCGAGCAGTGCCGGCGACACCGGGGAAACCTCAATCCGCTCGACGCCGCGCGCATTCGGCACATAGCTTAACGACGTCATGCGCTCGAACATCTCGGGATCCCTGAACACCAAAGCTGCGACCTCAGGCCCGCCCAGCACGGAGGCGTCAACCAGCATGATGTCGGCGCCCAGCTTGCTCATCGACACGTCGCGGTAGGCAACAATATCCGAGGCATCGACCAACACCCAGGCGTTGGAGTGCTCATGCACCCGCCGAGAAATGTCAGCTACCGGCGCGATGGTGCCAACGAACGGATCCGCGGCCGGGACGACAACGAGGCGAGTGTGCTCGTCTACGAGCTCGTCGAACTGCCAGGACGGCAACGTACCCGAGGACAAGTCAGCCTCAGCAATGCGGACTTGAGCTCCGTAGAGATTGGCTGCCCGGCGTAGTGGTGCGTGTACAACTTGCGAACCAATGCGAGAAATCACCAGGTTAGAGCCGAGCGTCAAGCGTCGACTCATTGCGGACGTGAACTGCTCCATGAGCACCTCACGCGAAGATCCCAACACCACACCGGCGACCGGGCCGCCAGTGAGGTCCGCAAAAGCCCGGCGCGCACTGGCGGTTAGCTCCGCTGCAGCGGGAACGCCCGAGCTGCGCGACTGGCCATGAGCCCCCGCCCCAGTCTCACCAGGAAGGGACTTCTGGGCATTGCGAAATGCAGAAATCATCGCAGCCTGGACACGCTCGGGTACCTGGGTGCGTTGACCCGCATTGAGGTATGTCCAACCGTCGGAAAGCGACGAGTAAGCACCCCTGGTTGTCGGCACATCGAAGGCCATGAAAACCCTTTCCCGGTTTCGAATTCAAGCTGCGATATCTATTTCAGAGTTAACTGTGCAATCACCCACGAATCGAGCATCCATGCCCCGAACCGTGTATCGATTGCACATCTTAGTTGGAGCCAATTCTATCGGAGCAACCCCATATAGGATAATCTTTATCCCTTTTTAGCAGTTGCTTAAAATTGGCCGAACTTTTCTTGCCTGTAGCCATGCGCAAGCACTCCCGATGCGTGAACCATATGCACCAGCTGCATGCCATAAAGCAGTTACAGCGGCGATTGTATGTAAGTTTTCCAGGGTCACATAACCAGTCGCATAACCAACCGTGGAAACAGCCTCAGAAGCACCACGTCACCACCAATGACGACCACCCCACGCGACGGTTGTTCGCCGTCACGACGTGGAATAATGGCTCGCCCGGTGCCGTCGGTATTCAATCTAAACCGCCCTAGCTAGTAGTTTGGAGACGTGACTAACGCAGAAAATGATCGCCAATCCGCAGCTGCAGCCGACCAGCCGGCCAATACTGTGCGCAATGGCTCCGCTATCCGCACGGAGGAAACTCTCCGTCGCGACATTGCGCGCATAACTGACGCAACGGGTGAGGCACCGGCTTTCAAGTCGCGTTCCCGTACCATGGGCGCTGCCTGGCGGGATTTGGCTACCGGCTTTGGCCAGCGCGAACTGTGGCTGCAACTGGGCTGGCAGGACATCAAGCAGCGGTACCGTCGCTCCACGCTTGGCCCGCTGTGGATCACCATTGCCACCGGCGCGATGGCCCTGGCTCTCGGCCTGCTGTACTCGCTGCTGTTCCAGCAGGACCTGGCGTTCTTCCTGCCGCACGTGACCGTTGGTCTGATTATCTGGGGCTTCATCTCCGGCTGCGTGCGCGAGGGCGCAACCGTCTTCATTGAAAACGAAGGCCTCATCAAACAGCTGCCCAGTGCGCTGAGTGTTCACGTCTACAGGTTGGTGTGGCGTCAGTTGCTTTTCCTGGCCCACAACATGGTGATCTGGCTGATTCTCGTGCTGGTCTTCCGTCCAGATTTGGGCTGGAACTTCTTCCTAGTCATCCCAGCGATGGCACTGCTGGTGGTCAACGGTGTGTGGGTGACGATGTTCTTCGGCATCATCGCTACGCGCTACCGCGACGTGGCACCACTGCTGGATTCCCTAATTCAGCTGGTGTTTTACATGACTCCGATTGTGTGGACCACCAAGACACTGGAGGAACAGGGCGGTGCCGTCGCCGAACGCGCACGCATCGCAGAGATCAATCCCCTGTTCCACTACCTGGAAATCATCCGCGCCCCACTGACCGGCCAGCCGGTGGATACCTACCACTGGTGGATCGTCCTCGCCTGCACCGCAGTTGGCCTGTTGCTGGCACTCGGGGCCATGCGCCTGTGGCGCTCCCGCGTGAGCTACTGGGTTTAGGCCGCAAAGGCCGTCGTAAAGCGAATAGAACTAGCAAGGGATAAGCATGGTCAGCATTGATACTTACAACGCGTGCGTTGACTTCCCCATTTTCGACGCCAAATCGCGGTCGATGAAGAAGGCGTTCCTCGGCGCCGCGGGTGGTGCGATTGGCCGCAATGACTCCAATGTCGTGGTCATTGAGGCGCTGAAGGACATCAACATCCATCTGCGCGAGGGCGACCGCGTCGGCTTGGTAGGCCACAACGGAGCGGGTAAGTCCACGCTGCTGCGACTACTGTCGGGAATCTATGAGCCCACGCGCGGTGCCGCCGATGTGCGCGGGCGTGTGGCGCCGGTGTTCGACCTCGGTGTCGGCATGGACCCGGAGATCTCCGGCCTGGAAAACATCATCATCCGTGGCCTGTTCCTGGGGCAGACGCGCAAGCAGATGAAATCCAAGCTCGACGAAATCGCAGAATTCACCGAACTCGGCGATTACCTGCACATGCCATTGCGCACTTACTCCACCGGTATGCGCGTGCGTTTGGCGCTCGGTGTGGTCACGTCCATTGAGCCGGAGATCCTGCTTCTCGACGAAGGCATCGGAGCCGTCGACGCCGCATTCATGGCGAAGGCCCGGACGAAGTTGACCGAATTGGTCGACCGCTCCGGTCTGCTGGTGTTTGCGTCGCACTCGAATGAATTCCTGGCGCAGCTGTGTGACACGGCACTGTGGATTGATCACGGTACGGTTCGACAGGCAGGGCTTGTCGACGAAGTGGTCGAAGCCTACGAAGGTAAAGAGGCCGCCGACCAGGTGCGCCGCGTGCTCGCGCAGCGACGGTAGCAGCTTCGCCGGGAGTCCGGGCGCGGTTCCCCCATCGTGGCCGAGCGAGCGGCTCGCGGGCAGCCGGCCGGCGGCTGGCGGGCGGCACGGATGCTTGGAATTGCTCACCCGGAGCAACATGGCAAGATAGACAGCAATAAAAACAGTAATAAACGGTACGTCCCCGATGGAGAACGAAGTGAGCGAAAACTCGGCTGACCACCCAAATCACGATGAGGCAGCAACGGCCGCAATCGTGGTGACTCACAACCGCATCGAGGACCTGCGCCAATCGCTTCCCATCGTTGCCAGCCAGACCCACATGCCGAAGTGGCTCATCATCGTCGACAACGGCAACGACCCGAAGGTCAAGGAACTCGCCGAGCAGGTGGCGGCGCAGCAGTCGTCGGAAAGCGGATCGGCGCCGGAGATTCACTACGTCGGTTCCAAGACGAACCTGGGCGGCGCTGGTGGTTTCGCACTGGGTATGCTGACTGCGCTGTCGCTGGGCGCGGAGTGGATTTGGTGCGCCGATGATGACGGGCGCCCGGAGGACTCCTACGTGCTGAAGGCGCTGCACAGCTGCGCGCGACGTCACCAGCTCGACGCTGTCTCGCCGGTGGTCTGCGACATTAAGGCCCCGAACAAGCTGGCATTCCCCCTGCGCCGCGGGCTGGTGTGGCGCCGTCATCGCGAGGAGCTTTTCGAAAGCGGCATCAACCCCAAACTCCCGGCAGTGAACGACTCTGAGGGGCGGAGATGGTTCACCAACTTTGCAGATCAGAAGGCTGCGACCGGGCTCGAACTGCCTAGCGACCTCGAAACCATCGACGGCAACCACGACCTCCTGCCCGGCATCGCATCCCTGTTCAACGGCGCGCTGTTTAGCGCCCGCTCGCTGGAACAGCTCGGCGTTCCCGACTACCGCCTATTCATCCGCGGCGACGAGGTCGAATTCCACCGCCGCCTGGTCCGCTCCGGCCTCCGGTTCGGCACATGCTTGACGACGGCCTACCTGCACCCCTCCGG
Source organism: Corynebacterium sp. MSK032 (assembly GCF_030232065.1). Classification (NCBI taxonomy): domain Bacteria; kingdom Bacillati; phylum Actinomycetota; class Actinomycetes; order Mycobacteriales; family Corynebacteriaceae; genus Corynebacterium; species Corynebacterium sp. MSK032. The sequence continues at coordinate 20,258 of NZ_JASPJR010000010.1, forward strand.
TTCGGGTGAATTTGTGCCCATTCTCGGCGGCAAAATGCACACGCAGTACCCGACCAATGACTTCAAGCGCTACTTCACCTACCGCAACCGTGGCTACCTGATGAGCCAGCCTGGCATGCGCAAGCTCATGCCGCAGGAGTTCCTGCGCTTCGGCTGGTTCTTCCTGGTCCAGCGCCGCGATGTCCGCGGCTTCTACCGCTGGTTCAAGCTACTGAAGCAGGGGCGCGCGGAGAACTTCGAGCGCTTCGATCCAAAGTCGAAGTAGTTCGGGCTGGCGTTGCGGCTGGCATTGGGGCTGGGGCTGTGGCACTGGCCTGGAGCGCAGACGTTGCGGCTGGTGGGCCTGAGGCTGTGGCGCTGGCCTGCATATTTGATCTCGCCCGGGTCGTGTAGTCCGCATTTCGAGTGCTCAGTGCGCAAAAGTGTTACCTAACCCCTGGTTCCCTTCTCCTCCACTGACATATCGATGAGGTATTCACTCATCGATGCGCTACAGCCTGCGCATAAGTGAATAGTCCTACGATAAGTGCGCGGGCCAGGCCAACAGCGTGGCCATAAGTCCTGAAAAGTCATCGACAAGTGGCGGAAAGTTGGCCATAAGTCGCTGGAAATCCGAGCCAGTCCGCTCGAAATCGTTCCAAGTCCGGTGAGCACAATTGCAATAGGTCAGCAGCTGAACTTAGCCTGAGTCGCGCGAGGCCGGTGCATTCTCCAGAAGCTGCAAACGCTGCTTACGCTCCTGGATTCTCGACTCACGGAGCTGCCGATCTTTATACGGGACAGTGGCTTGACGAAAACGCCCAACTCCGGACGAAAATACCAACCCACCTGCCTGAATGCGCTGCCTCTGCCGAATAGCGAACTGTCGCAAGACCTCCACGCAGTCCCCATTAATGACCTGTGACCATTGGAAGCGGAGTACATCTAAGTGGAGGTTTCGCAGACGCTTCTCGCGAGCTTGCTCTTTCAGAAGCACAGTCTCCGTAGCTGCTACCCCGCCACCGGAATACTTAGTCAGCCCATCGAACTCAATGATCAAATTCAGATGAGGCACATAAAAATCGACGCGCCCAATGAATCCTTCACTGTCATAGAACTCGACTTGCTGCATGAGCACGCATTTTTCGTCGTAAAGCGTGGCAATTCCTGAGTCGATTATGCATTTCTTTGTGATTGACTCACCGATGGTTTCGCTGTGTGCGCTGGCAGTTCGAAGTAGCTCGCGGGCGCGGCGGGTACCCGGCGAACGTGGGTAATTTGTGAGGACAGTGTGCAGTTCTTCGAGGTCACACCACTGTCGCAGTGCGGTGTCAACGATGATTGGCCCGTTTTCGGACTCGGCGGTGCGGCAGATATCGATGACGGTTTTCGGCACATCTGTAACGCAGCGCCCACCAATGCGAACGATGTCTTGTTCGAGGATTCTGCCACCGACATGGCGCAATCCGCCGCCAGGTCGGCGCAGGCCGGAATTGGCAAGCGCGATTGTGGCATTTCGAACAAGCAACGGGATGCCATGCAACGCAGCGGCTGCTTCGCCCGTAATGATTGTCCCGGAACCTGGCTTGACCAGTGCCTTTATCTGCAGTTGAAAACGTTCGAATGCTGACAGCGCATTCCAGCGAGAGCACTCGATGTAGGTGCCGTGCGCCAGTCTGAGCAGGGATCTATCTCGAATATTTGTGCTTTCGACGTGGCCGTGCAGATTATCCAGCTGTGACGTGGCACTGACGTATTCACAAGGATGCTTGATTTGCTTCTGCGCAGCCGCATGGATGAGGCCATCGGAATCGTAAGTCCAGGTAGGCATTGGTTTGGACACACTCCCCGCGGTCGGCTACAGGAATTCACACATTGGAATTAGTGCCTTCATTTATGGCCGACTCCGTGAATATTGGCAGAAGAAAAGCCGCCGAATTGCCCTTATCTGTGGACAATTTGGCGGCTGTGGATAACTAGCTGCGGACACCCAGCTGTCGCTTACTTAATACTTGGCGCCGTCCTCAACTGCGAGACCGAACGGAATGCCGGTGTCTGACGGCCAGTACTTCTCGTCAGCTGAGAAGCTAATCGTTGCCCTTTCCCCATCGCTGTGGCGATTTGGGTTAATCACGACATGGCCGATAGTGCGTGTCTCAGTTTCATTACTTCCTGCAAGCGTTGCTGTCACTTCAGTTGGCTGGTCGAGAACCAAAATCGCAAAGTGTCGATCGTCGGCAAGATGGGGGTTCGGATCCTCACGCTGCTGATAAGCGAGAACCTCGGCTCGATTCTGGAAAACCTTCACAGTACCGGTTACGGTCTGCTGGCCGCTGGTCCCGTTGCTCGACCCCAGCGAACTAGAATCCGAAGCCCCAGACTGCGAACCCGAACCAGACCCCGACCCCGAAGCCGACCGCCCCGCCGTCGGATTCGGGCCACCGTTGCCACCGTTACCACCATCAGCGCCAGCGCCATTCGAGCCCGAGCCCGAGCTCGGCGCGCAGTCATTACCAGCAGCAATGGCCTCGACGACATCCAGGTTGTCAGCCGGAATCCAGTTAAACTGTTCGAACTCCCCAGAACCCGGATTCGCAGGCGTTTCCACCAGCTCATTGCCCTGGCGCGTCACCAGCAAATCTTCCTGATTACGTCCGCCTCTCTCTGCAGAAAACGAGAACATACCCGGCTGACCAGTAGCTCGCTGAAGAGCGCGACGTACACCGCCCACAGAAGTCACGCCGTCATGGTAGGAATTCTGAAACTGAATTTCCTGACCATTTTCGTCAACGCCGTAGACACCAATCGCATCAATTTCGGCGCTCATCGCACTTGTGCCATAGTTCAACACCAGCTCGGGCACGCACCCATCATCAAGATGCACGAGCGCATATTTCATCGCCCCACCAGGACTAACTTCTCCGACAAAAGTCTGCAGTGGCGCCGGGTTCGCCAGCACCTGCTTGTACACAACGACGGCCTTCTCCGCCTGCGCCTGCACCTGCGCATCGCCATTTTCGCTTGACGACGACACACTGCCCTCAGCAGCCGCCGAATCGCCACCTCGATCCCCAGAAACCTGGAGGAAAAGGAACAGAGCCAGCAACAGGATAATCAACACCAGCAGCACCAAGATGGTGATGAGCTGTTTGCGGGTTTTGTCACCTGAGCTAGTCGAAGGCGTGGGTGTGTGCGTGGTCATGATTGAAGAACTACTCGCCTTGGAAGAACTTTTCCCAGTTGTCTTCGCTGGTCAAAGATGGCACGGCGGCACGCCACTGCTTCGCAAGGTCGTCCCACTTGGAGGACAGTTCGCGCATGAGGCTGATGGTCTCGGCGCGCATGGACTTTTCCTTATCCAGGTCGCGGACCAGGTGACGCACACCGTTCTGGGAGGCATCGGTGACCCAGACGTCGTCGAAGGTGGAAATGTGCCACCAGAAGGAGTCCTCGAAGGCCACAGCCACCGGCCCCGGGCGCTTCTTACCCATCTGGGTGTACGCAAGCCGCTTTGCCATCGTCTTGTTTTCGCTGGAGATCTCGTGTGACGGCGGACGAACTGGGGTCAGACCACCCGGCATCTCGTGCATCGGCAGCAGCTCGGTCTCCGGGAAGTTCTTTCGACCAGCAGAAATGCGAGCGAAGTCGCCCTGCGATGCGTTCTTCAGCACCTCCGGGCCACGTAGCAGGTCACGAACAGCTTCCATCTGCGTCCAGGCCAGGCCGTAGCGCATGGAGACCAGGTTCGAGAGGATTCGTCGTGAAGCGACGTTGACCATGTCCTTTGCGGTGACATCGCCGTGCATGGTGGCGGCGATAAGCGAGTTGCGCAGGCCGAAGTACTGGGCGGCGTTTTCGATGTCCTTCCAGTAGAAATCGGCGTGCCAGACGGCGGCGCCCGGAATGGTGTCGGTCGGGTAGCCGGCCTTGGCGGCGCGGAATCCGTAGTCGATGTCGTCGTACTGGAAGAACAGCGGCAGCGCCAGGCCAATCTTCTTAATGACCTCGGACGGCACCAGGCAGGTCCACCAGGCGTTGTAGTCAACGCCCAGGCGACGCAGCTGGTGGTACTTGCGCACGTCCACGTCGGCGTAACCGAACTTGGGGTCGTTCTCCTCGACGGTCAGCGCCTTCCAGTTGTAGGTCTCGCCGGTGCGGAAGAGGCTGGTCGGGTTGAACAGGAAGAGCATCTGCGCGCCGAGCAGCATCGGCTTTTCCGCGCATACGGCCAGGGCGGATAGGCGCAAGGTGGTTTCGGGCTCGGGGCGGATGTCGTCGTCGGTAAGCAGAACCATGCAGTCGCCCGCAGCGGTGGCGTCGCGCATGCCGCGGGAGAAACCGCCGGCGCCGCCGAGGTTCGGCTGGTGGACAACGTTCAGGCGCTCGCCGAGGATCTCCTTGGCCTGAATGAAGTCAGCTTCGTCGGCCGGGTGCTGTTCGCCCTGGTCAACGACGCGGATGGTGCGAACGCGCTCAAGGGCTGGCAGGTCCTCAGCCAGCGTGGCGACGGTTCGAGCACAGTCAACCGGTCGGTTGTAAGAACAAATGACCAGGTCAGTCGGAATATCGCGCTTGATAGCCGACTTGGGCACAACATAGCGGACATCGGAAATCTTTGCGCCTGCGTCCTCGGTGTCGAAGCGCAGGTGAATGGCACCGCCATCGGCGAAGCGGTCCAGCGGGACGGTCAGGCGAACCTCTTCATTGGCAGAACCCGACATCGGCGAGTGCTCACCGGTCCAGTTGCCGTCGGCATCCGAGCCACCCGCTGCCCAGGAGTCCTCCAATCGGAGGTGGCCCCCAATATCCTCGGTGTAGGCCAGCACACGCGCGGAACCGACCACGCGCGCACGGATTTCGACCTGCTTAATTGAGGTCCAGCGCTGCCAGTAAGAAGCTCGGAAGCGCCCGAAGTAGGTGTCAGTGCGCACTACGGTGTGGCGACCGAGCGTGATCGAGTTACGGGTGGCCTGCACCGAGCTGTCGTAGGCGCCAACGCCTTCGACTCGGTAGTACAAATCCGGCTCCACCCAGTCTGCGGGCGGAGCAAACAGCACGCGCTGAATAGTCAGCATGTCAACATCGGTTTCGGCGGTCAGCTGAGTGGATTCCTTATTAGAAGCAGTCGAAGTCACGTCCCCCAGCGTATCGCGCTATTTCACACGGAAGATGAATACACGCTGAATGATGAAGTTAATTACCGTCGCAACGCCCTGCGCGACAACGAATGCGCCGAACTGTGCCCACTGCGCGTTCCAGTCCCAGGATTCGACGAGCCAGGGCTGCAACACGTTGAAGATACCGACCTGCGTGGCGTAAGTGATCAGGTACAGCACCGCAACTGCCAGCACCTTCTTCGCCGAGGACTTCGACTTGAAGGTCCAGCGGCTGTTAATGATGTACGCCGTAATCGTGCCGAAAACCCAGCCGACCGTCTTGCCCCAGAAGTTGGTCGCCCCGAAGGCGTTGAGCATGATGAACGTCAGGCCGAAGTCCACCACCGCCGCAATAACGCCGGAGATAATAAAGCGCATCATCTGCACTTTCAGACCGTGCTCGTCCTTGGTCTCCGTCGCCATCGGCACTGCGGCCGAGTCCTCTACGACAAAGCCATTTTCGTGGGAGCCGTTTCCGAGCTTGCCGTTTTCACGGTTCGGGTTTTCATTTGCTGTTTCATTCGCTGACACGCCTAGAAATTCTAGGCCACCGGCCAGCTAACAAACAGCCAGCGCGAACATGAAGAGGCAATAAAGAGGAGAAACGAACTAACGCCGCAGCGCCTCACGCAGCAGATCCAGCCGCTCCACTGGCGAGAGCGCATCCTCCCCAGCTAGGCCCAACGCACTCATCTCCGCCCAGCTAGCCGCCGCCAATTCCTCCACATCCTCGCCGGATAGCGGGATGCCCTCGTCGCTCTCCCAACCGAGGCGCTCCATGACATGCGCCGCCACATCATGCCGCAGCTCATCCGAGGTCAGCGCCGCCAAACACAGCAGCTCCACCAACGCCGCATCGTGCCCGGCTGGGTCTTTCTCGGCGTCCTCTATAGGCAATGCACGCAATCGCTTGACGACGCTCTCCCCCGCCTCCCCGGTCAATTCCAGCGCGGTTGATTCCGACCTCTGCAGGTCCAGAGCCTGTAACAGGGGCACGAATTCAAACACCCCCGACCGCTCGATGATGTCCACCACATCAGCACGAGCGGTGGCCAACGTATTTTGAATAGAGTCCCGTCCGGTCAATTCCCTATTGATTGCGGCAATATCTACCGGCTCCTCCGCGTCCACATCTCCCAGTGCGCGGATAGAGCCCGAGCCACCGATACACAGGGCATCCGGGGTGGCCTCATCGCGGGCAAAAGCTTCTCTGACCTGCAAGGTATGTTCCCACAAGCCCCACTGCCAGATAAGGGTATCGCCGGGACTTTGCAGCACCTCGGCAACTGTGGTGGACAGGGGAACATCGACGACTCCGACCGCTGCGGGTCTGCCGCCAGTCACCAGCTGCGCCGCAGACTCCACCGCAGAGCCGGGCAAATGGAACTTCGTCGGCACGCTTTCCTCGCCCCACCCAAAGATGACCGCTAACACGCGGGACAGGCTTCGCAGATCCATCTGGTCATTGACCCCGAAGACGCGGTGGGCACTGCACGGTTCTTCCTCTAAAGAGGCACCGATAATGAGCGTGGCCGGTTCCGTGGCCACGCGAACGCCTGGGAAGGCGACTACGTTATCGGTCTGTGCTGCCATACCTCACAGCGTACGCAGGAAAAACAATGTGGCCTGGATGGCAAAAACTCGCTACAATGCGCGCGTTTTTACCAGCGGAATCTGGCGCGGCTCCGCACCCCACGGCTCTACCAAGTACTTGCGACGCAGGCGCTGCGACTCCACCGCGGTCCACTGCGCCACCAGCTCTTCTACCCCGCGGGCAAGCCCCAGCACCGGCCCTGCGACTTCTTCGCCTACATGCGGAAAATCAATAACCTCTACGTCGTTGACCTTGGGGAACCGCGGCTCCGTCAGATTTCCCTTGCCGGGCTTGGCCTTCTCTTCCTTCGCGGCGGCGCGCAGCTGTCCGATGTGGTCACGAATGCCAGCCACCGATGCCGGCAGGTCCACCACCGTGGCCCCTGCCTGTTCAATCGCCTGCGATAGCAGGTCCGCCCCCTCAGCGCTCTCTGCACTCTCTGCCGCAGCGTCACCGTCACCATCGCCCGCGGTCACAGACGCAACAAAGCAACCGGTGAGCAGATTGGTGGCGGTCTCCAGGGCTCCGTCGTCAAGCGGATCCACCAGCCATGCACCCGACAACCTCTCGCCTGCAAAGGACGGCGAGAGCTCCACATGCCAAATGACAACGGGCGATGTGGAACTACATACGGCAAGGGTCTGCGGAGCAGCAGCAGGCGTGGAAGTCATGAGGTTGATGGTATCGCGAGTGGCGGATTCGAAGCGGGGTAGCCTGTATCGCATGTTCGACTTTTTTAAGAAGAAGCCGCGCGAAACCATCAACATGGCCGCCGAGTACACCAATACCCCGCTGTCGAACCAGATGGTCATGCTGTTCGCCGAGGAACTGCCCATCCTCGACAGCACAGAGCGCGCACAGGTCTACCGCGTACTCGAGGCCTACGACGGCCCGCAGATCACCTCGCAGGAGATGCTGCCGGAAGAGATCCGAAAAATTATGGATCTATAGCCTCTCCGTACATTTCGTTCGCTTTCCGACGGCCCGTGCGCGGCCTCAAGCGTGACCAACACCTCGGAGCGTCACGGGCGACGGAGCCGGTGCAAGGGGGTAGCCTAGCCTTGATGTCCACTAACACTAACGGCAAGTCCAGCACCGATGCTTCGAACGGTGCCTACGGAGCCGTACACACAGAAGCCAGGACCCTGACCGGTTGGGGTCGTACTGCCCCCGCTAAGTCCCAGGTGCTGTCGACGCCGGACTTGGATGAAATTGTTAACGCCGTCAAGGCTGTCGCAGACCAGAACTCCGACAAGCCTGCCCACCTGCGCCGCGGTGTGATTGCCCGCGGTATGGGCCGCTCTTACGGCGACCCCGCCCAGAATTCGGGCGGTCTGGTCATCGACATGCAGAAGCTCAACAAGATCCACTCCATTGATCAGGAGTCGGCGATTGTTGATGTCGACGGCGGTGTCACACTGGATCAGCTGATGAAGGCCGCGCTGCCCTACGGCCTGTGGGTGCCGGTACTGCCGGGTACTCGCCAGGTCACCATCGGTGGTGCCATTGGTCCGGATATTCACGGTAAGAACCACCACTCCGCAGGTTCTTTCGGCAACCATGTGCTGTCGATGGAGCTGCTGGTCGCTGATGGCCGTATTCTGCACCTCGAGCCGGAGGGCTCCGCGGATGACCCGGACGGCAAGCTGTTCTGGGCAACTGTCGGTGGCATGGGCCTGACCGGCATTATTGTCCGCGCTCGGATCAAGATGACCAAGACCGAGACGGCCTACTTCATCGCCGATGGCGACATGACCCACACTCTGGACGAAACCATCGAGTTCCACTCCGATGGCTCCGAGGAGAACTTCACTTACTCCTCCGCGTGGTTCGATGCCATCTCGCCGGAGCCGAAGCTGGGACGCGCCGCAATCTCCCGCGGTTCGCTGGCAACCCTGGCTCAGCTGGAGGAATACGCCCCGAAGCTGGCCAAGGACCCGCTGAAGTTCAACGCTCCGCAGCTGGTGACCGTGCCGGATATCTTCCCGTCCTTCACCATGAACAAGCTGACCATGATCAGCATTGGTGAGCTGTGGTGGCTGAAGTCCGGTACCTACCGGAACCAGGTGCAGAACCTCACGCAGTTCTACCAGCCGCTGGATCTCATCGGTGAGTGGAACCGTGGCTATGGCTCCAAGGGCTTCCTGCAGTACCAGTTCGTTGTTCCGCGCGAGGCCGTCGAGCCGTTCAAGGAGATTGTCCGCGATATCCAGCGCTCCGGCCACTACTCGGCGCTGAATGTGTTCAAGCTGTTCGGCGAGGGTAATCGCGCTCCGCTGTCTTACCCGATGCCGGGTTGGAACGTCTGCGTGGACTTCCCGATTAAGCCGGGTCTCGGCCAGTTCCTGGACGACCTCGACCGTCGCGTCATGGAGTTCGGCGGCCGCCTCTACCTGGCCAAGGAGTCGCGCACTTCCGCCGCTAACTTCCACCAGATGTACCCCGAGATGCAGAGCTGGCTGGACACCCGCAACGAGATCGACCCGCACGGTGTCTTCGCCTCTGACATGTCGCGTCGACTGGAACTGCACTAAAAGAACCGAGAGGATTTAAGCCCCAATGATTAATGCTGTAGGCGCTGCCCAGTCCATCCTGCTGCTCGGCGGCACCAGTGAAATCGGCCTGGCTATTACCGCCGAGTTCCTGAAGAAGGGCCCGGCCAAGGTCATCCTGGCTTCCCTGCCGAACGATCCGCTGCGCGAGGCCTCCGCTGAGAAGATGAAGGCCGCCGGTGCTTCCGAGGTGGTCACCCTCGACTTCGACGCAACGGACTTCGACTCCCACCCGGAGGTCGTCGAGAAGGCATTTGCCGACGGCGACGTGGATATCTGCATCGTCGCGTTCGGCATGCTTGGCGACGCCGAGGAGCTCTGGCAGAACCAGCGCAAGGCCGTCCTGGCTGCGAACATCAACTACACCGGTGCGATGTCGATGGGTGTTCTGGTTGGTCAGAAGTTCAAGGCGCAGGGCCATGGTCAGTTCATTGCCATGTCCTCCGTTGCTGGTGAGCGCGTGCGTCGCTCCAACTTTGTCTACGGTTCCACCAAGGCCGGCCTGGATGGTTTCTACCTGAACCTGGGTGAGGCCCTGGAGGAGTACGGCGTGAAGACCCTGGTTATCCGCCCGGGTCAGGTCCGTACCCGTATGTCCGCTGACGTGGACGAGGCGCCACTGACTGTAAATAAGGAAGATGTCGCCAAGCTCGCAGTGAAGTCTGTCGAGGCTGGCAAGACCCTGGTCTGGGCTCCGCCAGCATTCCAGCTGGTGATGATGGTGCTGAAGCACATTCCGCGCCCGATCTTCAAGAAGCTGCCTATTTAAGGTCTGGAGGGGACCAAGGCCCGAATAGCAGGGCTTTGGTCTCAACCCACAGCTGCAGTTCCAATTGGGATAACCGTGGAGCAATACGATTGCAGCAGCTCATCATCGTGACTGACTAGAACTATGCCCATTCCCTCGCTGTTGAGTTCTTGCAGAACGCTCATCACTTTGGTCGCTGCTTGATAATCAAGCGCCGAGGTAATTTCATCGCAGAGCAGGAGCTTTGGGCGCACGGCTAGAGCACGTGCGATTGCAACACGCTGCCTCTGCCCTCCAGAGAGTCCACTTGGCTTACGCTGTGCGAGCTGCTTATCGATACCGACTTTATCGAGCAAATCTATTGCCGCTCGGCGTGCGTCACGGCGTCCCCTTACCGACACCCGGGCTGCACGCGCTACGGCATCGAGTGCGGTCATTTTCGGGTTCAACGTAGAGGCAGGATCCTGCGGAACTATCTGCATCATCAAACGATTCTTCCGTGGCCATGTACGCTTAGCTTCACGAGTTACACCAGCACATTCAATCTCACCCGACTCTGCGTGGTTTAGCCCGATTAGGCACCGAAGTAGTGTCGACTTTCCGCTTCCCGACGGTCCCTTGACCCCAACCATAGTGCCACGCTGTACAGCGAAAGAGAGGCCCTGAAAAAGAGTCACGCGTTCATTATTCACGCAGCTCAGGTTGGAAACTCTTAAGACTGGAGACGCGCCCGCCCCTGCCCCCGCCCCCGGCATAGATTCACCAATCGAGGCTTTGGAGAGTTCTGTGACCTGGATGCCTTTCGTTACTGAACGCGGGCTGTGGCCAGAAGTCGTCTCTACACTCTGGCGTTCCACGCGCTGGGTGATCGAATCGCTTTTTTCCGTTCCATTCCCGACAGCCACGACCGAGTCAATGCAAATCGCAAGCTTAGGAACCTGGTGGGCGGTGAAAATGACCGTAACGCCACTATCCGCGATGCCTCTTAGCAGATGAGCGATTACCGTCGAAGTATCGGAGTCAAGGCCGGCGAAGGGCTCATCAAGAGCGATGGCTTCAGGCGAACGCGATAGTGCCCGAGCCAGTGCCACCCGTCGCTGCTGTCCACCAGAAAGCTGGTGAATACGTCGGGAAGCAATGCTGGCTGGAAGATCTACACGCTGCAGCAACGCTGCAACGTCGGCCGCTGGAGCTAGCTCCCGGAGCATCCGGGCTACTGACATCAATGGTGGCAACTCGGCGCCCGGATCCTGTCCTACGAAAGCAATGTGCTCACGGCGAAAATGAGCTAATTCACATGATGGAAGCTCCAGCGGGTTTACATCTCGCCACTCACTGGACTCGACAGAAACCCCACCAATTACTTCCGATCTCTCCGGTACCGCACCAATCAATGCCTTTAAAAGTGAGGTCTTCCCGGAGCCGCTCACCCCAGTTAAAACCGTAATCTCACCCGCTCGGGCAGTGAGCACTGTGCGGGGTAGGATAACGTGCCCGCTTTGCATCACGGAAATATCTACATCAATCACGAGCTCGGCACATCCTTCGGTTCCTTCTGCCTCCCATTAATCAGGGCCACTACAGCAATCGATGTCGCTGCCAACGCGGCGGCTGGTGCAAGTACTGACCAGGGGTTCAGTGATATTCCACTCGCGTTATCCCGCACCATCGCTGACCATGCAAACTCACCGAGGCTTCTCCCGACCCCAAGGAAGCTCGCCGTAGCCAGCACATACAGCGCTTCGATAATGCGAAGACTCCATACCGAACGAAGTACTGCGGAAATATTGGGAATGATGTCCCGCAAGATTATCGAGACGGTCGATACGCCACTGCCCAGCGCAGCCTGAACATAACCAGCGTTAGCAACGGGGTAGGTGGCGGCGGCGACCACACGGGCAGCATAAGGCGTACCCACCACAACCGAAACACCAATAAGCGCTGGTAGCCCACCATTGGGATACAAGACTGCGGTTAAAAGCAAAAGAATTACTGCGGGCACCAAGATGGTGACATCCGCCACTGCTTCAATAAAGAAGCCCAGTTTTGGCTTTAGCGACCCCAAGATACCGAATAGAGCGCCAAATGCCGTGGTCAAAGAACCGACGATAATTGCAGTTACGACCAAGGACCGGCCACCGACAAGCACTGCAGCGCCCACGCTTCTCCCCAGGTGTTCTGTTCCTAGGAAACCCTCCTCGTTACCGTTAGCGAAGGGCACGCCATGCGCCGACAGTTCAATGCCAAACAAACCAGCAGCGACCGGTCCGCCTAACACTAGGGCGATAAAGGCCCCCGCTAAAAACCTTCGAATCATAGTTGCACCTTCGGGGTGAATGCGACTTTTATTGCATCTGCCACAGTCAGCAACACCAATATGATCGCCCCTGTTACAGCAAGTACGGCAAGAATCACCGAGATATCCCGTTGCGCGACTGCATTAGACACCAAAAGCCCCACTCCAGGATGGTTAAATAACGCTTCGACTGTGACTGTCCCTGCTATCAAAACACCTGCTGTTGTAGCCATTGAAGTAGCAAATGTCGGTGCGGATAGCGGCAGGATATGTCGAAGTGCCAGCTGATTTCCCACGATTCCGTTTAGCTCAGCATTGCGGACCGCAGTGTTGTGAGAAGCATCCTCGAACGCTGCGAAAAGCATTCTCGAATTCCAGGCCGCCTGAGGAATTACCAGCGCCATAACCGGTAATGCGTACATACTTATCTGGGTTGGCAAGCCTTCCGCGGTAATAGTGACCGCGGGAAACCAACCAAGCCAGAGAGAGAATACCGCTACCAGAAACACACCAACGACAAACTCTGGTAGCGCAATTAATGCCACTGTCGATCGGTCAATAATGTGCGAAATCCAGGGTCTTTCAGCACGTGAAGCCCAAAAAATGGCGATTGCTACCGAAAGAACAGCAGTGACTAAAAATGCCATACCAGTTGTTGCCAGCGTCACAGGCAGCGCTGAACTCAGCAGATTAATAATCGGTACTCCGTTTACGGAAGTACCAAAGTCGCCCGCAAACGCACTTCCCAGCCAGCTCAGGAAGCGGGCCATAAGCGGCTTATCAAGATTCAGGTTTCTTTCTAGCGCTGCCAGAGCTTCCGGGGTCCGGTTTGCGCCCAAGATTGCGGAGGCAGCATTACCGGGCAGCCAATCAATCGCTACAAAAACAAGTCCGAGAACTGCGAAAAGTAAGCCTCCACGAATTATCAGCCGAGGAATAAGCCAACGCGCGATTTCCGCTGGCACACTAAGCCTTCTGGACGGTTTCAAGAAGGACACGACCATAGCCTGGAGCCTTAGGCAGACCACTCAAATTAGCTCTCGCAATATCGACTCCGTCAGATGCACCCCAGACCAGATACCCGGATCGCTCGAACTCAATCTTCTGCAGCTGGCGGCTTAGCTGGTTAATTCTCTCAGTATCGGTGCTTTCCAGTACCTGATCATAGATCTCGTTGAATTCAGCATCATCAAATGCGGTCTCATTAGAGGCCGCGTCACCGTCGAGAACCTTCCCAGCGAAGAAGAGCACAGAATCATTAGTTCCCCAATAGCCACAATATAGGTCTGCCTTGGTCCATGTCTCGTCGTAGAAAGTACCCGAATCCTGCTCCACTACATTGAGAGTCATGCCGATTTCTTTCACCTGATCAGCGATAACCTTCATCGCCTCTACTTGACCCGGAGCCTCAGGGGTAACGTACAAGTCATACGTTTTCTCAAGGTCAAAATCTGCCTCTTGGAGGAGATTCTTCGCTTTCACAACGTCACGCTTACGCACTAACGAAGAATCCAGGTTCGAATCTGCCGTTCCAAGAATGTCGTTTGCAGGGGTTCCATAACCGGAGAGAGCTCGTTGGATGATTTGCTCCCGATCAACTGCAAGGCGCAGCGCCTGACGAACTTTCACATCTGAGAAAGGCCCATCTGAGGTACGCATGATTAGTGGAATAACCGAGTCATTCATCCGGCGCACAATCTTTATATCTTCATTTCCTTCGACGGATCGGGCCGCAATAGGACCCGCAGCTTGAGCTAAGTCAATTTGCCCGGACAACAGCGCATTAGTCATTGCGGTGGAGTCTTCAAATGGAATGACATGGACCTCAGCAACTCCTGCTACTGTTCCGTGATAGTTATCGAAACGCTTGAGCTTAGCAGAACCATTTTCCCAACTGACCAGCTGGAACGGCCCCGATCCAATGGGCTTTTCAGCAGAGGAACCCTTCTTCATCACGAAGGTCATCAATCGCGCAAGCATCGGAAGCTGTGAATTCGGTTCCGCAGTTTCCATCACAACGACGTTGGCTCCAGCAGCACGAATGCTATCAGGCATCACTGGAAGCCGGAATGAGTTTTCCTCATCCGAAAGCATCTTCTTCAACGACCACACGACATCTTCAGATGTGACCGAGGAACCATCATGGAAGGTAGCACCGTCGGCAATCATAAATTCCCACTCAGTCGGATTATTCTGTTTCCATTCCTGCATCAGGCGTGGCACTACAGTTTCTTTCTCGCCCGGCACCGTCAGAGCCTCCCAGATCAGGGAGCTAATAAGCATATCTGAATCATTAGGCAAAAGCTGGTAAGGGTCTCGTTGAGCGCTTGCCGCTTTCCCGAGAGCCCCAACACGCAGCACATTAACGTTTTCGACTTCATCCCCACTGGCAGCCCCATCCCCTGCCGTCGACTCTCGTGACGTACACGCCGTCAGAAAAGTGCCTGTCCCAATAACTGCCATTGCAGCGAGGAATTGGCGTCGAGAAAAATTGGTCATGATGGTTCCTTAATCTCTAAGAAAGACTGCCCACAGGAGAAAAGACATAGCTAACAACGACAGCAGCAGTAAAGCTTAGGCAAGCCTACTAACGAAATTCTTTTAAGAATAATTACCTAGGTCACCCTTTACGGCATAGGCTACCCCCACCTAATCTCTCTGTCATGCAGCATTTGCACCTGAGCCAAGAACTCTCACACAGGATCGTTAAAGCTGCCGACGAACTGGCTGCGACACAGAAGATTAGCTCTCCCGACTCGTACAATGCCATCAATCATCTTTTGACTGATGAGCTGGAGGAACTGAAAGAACTAATTCTGCTCTCCCCTACTGCCCATGCCACTTCCATCCATGGACTTCCCTTCCCTGCAGTTCACGGACCTACCCCAGCCACGTGGCAGGAATGCGTTGGCAAGGTCCGAACCTGGAGATTCGTTCTTGCGATCATCGCTAGCGCTGTCGGTCGCCCATTCGGATGGTTCGGACAGCAGAAAGGCCGTATCACCACAGACTTGGTGCCGACCCGCAGCCAGGAGAACCAGCAAGTTGGCGCCAGCAGCAACACCACATTGACTCTGCACACAGAAGATGCTTTTCATCCGCGGCGCGCGACGCACTTCGCTTTATTTGGTCTTCGTAACCCCAAAAATGTCGGCACTACGCTGGCCCCCATCGATGAAGCATGGCATCTACTCGATGTAGATTCGAAAAAAATTCTAACCGGGGACGGAGCCATCATTATTCCAGATGCATCTTACGGTGATTACGAATATGCAGCTCCTACTGCCATGACATCAATCTGGAAAACTGATGGCAATTTAGGCATGCGGTTTGACCCCGCCTACACAGACAAAAATTCTGGAACCTTACAGTGGTGGGAGGCATTTGAGAAGCTTCAACAGGCTCTTCACACTGTCACCTATACGGTGCCTATAAAGCCAGGTCAGATGGTCATCATCAACAATGACCGATGCGCCCACGGACGAGTACCTTTCGTAGCCAACTACGACGGGACCGACCGCTGGATGCTACGCATCAACATTATGGGAACCAAAAACACACGCCCCATCAATGAAATCAACGAACCCGGCTACGGCCAACACATCCGATTTATGGATGGTGAAATCCTATGAAACAGCGAACTAACCTGACCGTCCTCAGCAGATCAGAACTAGCTCAAATAAAAATTTCACCCGAGTCCGTACTCGAGTCGGTGAAATCCGCTCTCATCGAGCTCGACCAGCCAGGAACTCTGTGCCCAGGGAAAATCAAAGTTGAAGTACCTGAAAGCGTGAGTTACTCGATGGTCGGCAGAAGTCGTTCTTCAAATTCCGTCGGATTCAAGACTTCCTATACCCATTGGAGCAAAACTCACCAACAAAGCGCCAGGGATAGAAGCTATTACACGACCCTCACACTGTACGACGATTCCAGCGGATATCCTATTGCACTTCTCGACGGCGCTGCGGCAGGAACTCTCAGAACCCCGGCAGTCTCAGCGCTGTTGGCACAGTATGCTGGTGCAATTCCTCAGAGCGCTCTCATCATCGGTTCGGGAACCCAAGGACAAAACGCAGCCCCTTTTCTCCTTGAAACCTTTGAAACATTAAACACGATTTATCTCGCCGGCAGCCACAGCGTGGGACTAGAGAAAGGCGCCAAGATTGCATCAACAGCAGCAGTGAAGCTTGGCCGAAAAATAAGAATCAAGATTGTAGACGATCCTACAACTGTGAGTTCAAACTGTGATCTCATTATCGGGGCCGCTGGACCTGAGACTCGTTGTACTGTCACAGCATCCGATATTCCCCGGCACGCAACCGTCGTTGTTGTGGGCTACGGAATCGCCCCTGATATCTGTCATCAAGCGAGCAGAGTCATCACGACGAGTATCGAACAGATGAATGTTACCGGTCGCGATTACGCTGACACCGATGGTCGGTTGCCGAATGTCCATGCCGAACTATCCGATTTGCTCCGCAAAGGGCGCAAACTGCCTCGTATTGACGAAACTACGTTTTGCTATAACAGCGGACTAGTTCTAACCGATATCGCTGTCGGCCAAATCCTCGCCAAGGAAGGTCTTAAGCAGGGATTCGGGACGGAGATATCCCTGTGGTAAGTGCCATATCATGCAAGATTGATGTTCCAAGCTGGCAAACGGCTCTGATTGGCTCAGGGAAACTTGACTTCATTGCTGAGCTTTCCGACACCCCTTTTCATGTCCTTTGCCCAAACCAATTTGCTCAAACACTTTCAGCCTGGCATACAACCGCTAAGGAAGTCGGCATTAAATTCGGTATTCGATTTGGCAAAAAGGCAAATAAGTCCGCGCACTTCAGTCGCGAGATAGCACTGAGTGCTCTTCGTGGTTTCGACAGTGGAATCGATGTCGCCAGCGTAGAAGAGTTCCAATCATCTCTGGCCGCTGGTGTACCAGGAAATAAATTAATCATTACTGGTGCTACACCGAGTCGAGAACTTATCCATTTGGCAGTTTGCCACGATGCAACTCTAACTATTTCCAATGAAGTAGATTCAAGAATAATTTCCCAATTTGTCGACGAAATCGATACGCCTAATCAGCTCCGAGTTCTTCTCCGGATTGCGAACCAAACCCCCTCCACACGGTTTGGTATGAGCATCGATACCGCCTTGTCTCTAACCGCTCGTCTTAGCCACGGCCGTGCCAACATCGAAATTACCGGCCTAAGTTTCCACTGCAACGGTTATGACCTCCACGAGAGGATAAACATGTCGCATCTGGCAATCGACACCCTACTCAAGGTGCGCTCCCTGTCTCCACGGGCCGACACTATTTCCATTGGAGGTGGATTTCCCACAAGCTCAGTCGAGTATGGAGTCTGGCGAAACCTACAATCTCGACTAAAAAACGAAATGTTCATAGATTCGGATAAACCTAAAGACCAATATCCGTTCGGATCACCTTTATCCGGACAATACTCACTACGGTTTATAGCTAATCAACATCGCCCACTGACACGTCGAGATATGGAGTCCACTCGACGCAGCTCGGACTCCATGGCTCAGCGCGCTCATCGTCACAACATAAAGATTTTGGCAGAGCCTGGACGGTCTTTATGCCAGTTCGCGGGTGCTAGTTTCTTTCCTGTTCTTTCGTGTCACGCATTGCCCAATGCTGCACGGACAGTAACTGTCGTACGTGGAACTAGTCTCAGCCTCTCAGAGCAATGGTTCAACTCGGAGTATTATCCGGACCCATACCTTGTGCGTAACGGAGTCATTATCGACTCGGGAGTAGCTACCGCAACAGCAGTTTCCGGATCAACGTGCTTAGACAGCGATTATCTCAGCAAAAGAATGATTCAACTCCCCGACAGGCCTCGACCTGGAGATTTCCTAGTCTATCCCGACACAGCCGGGTATCAAATGGACTCGAACGAGTCTGCTTTCCACGGATATCGGATTCCTCAGAAATACGCCTTTAATCCTGTCACCATGACCATCACGGAAGATCGCTAGAACAGAGGCCAAATAAAGATGCCAAAAAGAATTTATACGCAGATGTCTCAACTCATTGGCAATACTCCTCTGTTCGAGCTTGTCTGTACTCCCCAGAAAAGTCGCGTTTTGCTTAAGCTCGAGCAATTCAACCCAACTGGAAGTGCGAAAATCCGGATGGCCCAGTCGATGATTAAGGCGGCAGAGCAGGATAACCGACTTCAAGAGCATGGCACTATCGTTGAATCGACTTCCGGTAATACTGGACAGGGCTTAGCACTTCTTGCACTTGAGCGCGGATACGACTTCGTAGCAGTCGTCGATAATCATTCTTGTAAAGATAAATTGAACTCCATGCGTGCAATGAATGCACAGATGTGCTTCGTTTCCAATCAAGATGACGATTCGCTCGCCACATCGGCTAGAGAAAACCATGCTGAGGAGCTCAGCAAACAACACGGCTGGGTATTCATGAAGCAGCACGACAATGTTGCAAATTCAATGGGTTATTACCCTGCAGCTGATGAAATTTTGAATGATCTCGGAGCAAGTCCATCTCATATCATCAGTGCTGTAGGCACAGGTGGAAGTCTCTTTGGAGTTACTGAACGTCTCCATCAATTGGGACACCGTCCCACTATTATAGGCGTCGAACCGGAAGGTTCCATTGCATTCGGTGCTCCTGGACACGACTATTGGCAATCTGGAACGGGCACCCCCGAAGGTGCAGTTATCGGCACTTCGGTTCGCTACGACTTACTCGACTACGGAGCAAAGGTATCCGACAAGGCAGCTTTCGCTGCATGTCGGGCGATCGCAAAGCATACGGGACTTCTACTGGGAGGATCTGCTGGCGGAGCCGTAATAGCAGCCCTCGAGCTCCTGCCGGGCTTTCCCGCTGGCTCTACATCGTTGACCATGGTGTGCGATGGAGGGGAAAAGTATCTAGATACCGTATTCAACGATGAGTGGATGGCCGAACGCGATTTGCTCGATGTAGCTCTCGAGTCCAAAATTTGGGAACAAGTTATGTCATTGCGCGCTGGGGAAAGCCCAATTTCGCTAAATTCAACACGAGTTTCATGGTCGAAGGAAAAGTAGTGCCCGGAGCTACCTCTCAGAAACTAAACCGCCAGATTTTGGCGTTGTCTCTTCCCCTTGCCGGCACACAGCTTGCGAATATCGCAATTTCAACCACCGACACTTTCATGATGGGCCAACTTAGCCTCGGGGCTCTTGCTGGCGGAGGTTTGGCAGTTGTGTGGTTTAACCAGATACGCACAATGGCCGTGGGCCTATTAACACCGCTGGGCAATAGAATTGCGTCGGCTCATTCACTCTACGAAAGCAAATCTCGCGAGCGAGCGGACTCCGAACTATCTGCCGCTACGCTGCAACGCGAAATTCGCAACCTCTCACGCACCGGCTGGCTATTAGCAACTGTCAGCGGTCTAGTGGGAGCACTGGTTCTGATGGCGATTGCCTACGCCCTACCGTTTTTCGGCCAGTCCGCTGAGATTAGTTCCGCAGCCACTTCCATGATGTGGTTGCTCGCGCCAGGTCTTGTTCCTTGTTTGTGGTTCCAAGTCTCCCGTCAGTTTTGTGTAGGCCTCGGCAAACCAAAATCTCTACTGCACATCACCGTGGCGATGATTGTAGTGAATGCAGCATTGAACTACGCACTCGGTTTCGGGTTCGGGCCTATTCCTGCATTGGGGCTGCTAGGTATTGGACTGTCCACCACACTGGTTCATTTATTGTCGGCCCTAATTTACCTGCGAATCACCATCCGAGATCCCGACCTCTCAACTTTTCTTGCCCTCGATTTCTGGAGTGCCGACAGAGACACGATGCACGGAAGGCTCCGTCACCTCGTCCGCACTCAGCTTCGTCTGGGGCTTCCAGTCTCAGCAACCTACGGAGCCGAAGCGGGCATGTTTTCTGTGCTGGCGATGGTCATGGGATCCTTTGGCACAGAAGCACTCGCAGCGCACAACGTCGTCTATCAAATAACCTTTATTGTTTTCCAGATTGGTGTTGGGTTCTCCCACGGCAGCTCTATTCTTGTGAGTCGCGCTTGGGGTCTGAATGACAACTCCCTTGCACGCCAAGTCGGCATTCGAACTCAAACGATGATGGCTGCCATCGTTGCTGTTGCTTCCGTCAGCTTTCTTTGCGCTCCCCGCCTCGTACTTTCCCCATTTATAAACAGCTCCGAGAAATCCAATGCCACCGAGACATTAAGCATCGCATTGGGGTTGTTGGCTATTGGCGCAGTGATGGAATTTGTCGATACTGCACAAAACATAGCTATCGGTCTCCTGCGCGGGATTAGCGACACCACTACTGGTTTGAAGGCATCCCTCACTGGTTATTGGATTATAGGTTTGCCAGCTGCTTTAGTACTTGCTTTTCCCATCGGTCTAGGGCCTCACGGGGTGTGGTGGGGATTGGTCATCGGGCTTGCCAGTTCTTCAATAATCCTTTGGAGAGCTTTCCTTCTCGCGACGCGTAAAGACCTTACCGTGAAACTCTAAAGAACTCGTCCCTCAAAGCGATATCCACGTCGCAGGTATCCGGTCGTTCACGTTCGTGTGCAACACTTAAAAGCATGGTTGACAAGCAGGCCGACACCTCATCATGCAGCGAAGCCCAACAGGCTTCGCCAGCTTTTGACGAAACTACAGAGTTTTCCACAAACCGGCTCGCAGGCGAGTTCACCGACGAAGACCGTTACGAGATTTTCAATGATGACCAGCTCTCCCTCAAGGCTGCCTTCCTCTACCTGGTCGCAGCGCTTGTGGGCGGTTCGGTTATCGCTCTGGCGTCCTGGTTTGTGTTCCACCGCCTGTCGCTGCCGGCCTTTGGCGGCTCGCAGCTGACCAGGGCGGTCGCAACAGCGCTGATTGTCATCACGCTGACGCTCACCACCGTCCTGCTGTATTTCTTCGCCACCAAGGGCAAAGACAATCGCCCCAGGTGGCTAACGTGGTTGACTTACCTGATGGCTTACATGTCACCGGCCATTCTGGTGGTCTCTGCCGTCGGCCTGCCGCTGGGCTCGACCAGGCTGTGGCTGGACGGCCTTTCTGTCGACCAGGAGTTCCGCACTGAGTACCTCACCAGGATGGCCGCGGAGCCTGGCCTGCATGACATGTCGTACATCGACATCCCGTCTTTCTACCCCGCTGGTTGGTTCTTCCTGGGCGGACGCCTGGCCAATATCCTGGGCATTGCCGGCTGGGAGGTCTTCCAGCCCTGGGCGTTGATGACACTCGCCGCTGCTGGCTGTGTTTTGGTTCCGGTGTGGCAACGCCTGAGTGGCTCCCTGCCAGTAGCCACTGGCATTGCGCTGACAACCACGGCCGTCGCCCTGGCCACTGTCGCCGATGAGCCCTACGCCGCAGTCGTTGCTATGGGTCTTCCGGCGATGACCGTGATGGCCTGGCGCGGTCTCACCGGCGCTTGGTCCGCCATGTTTGGCGTGCTCGTCTTCCTGGGTATTTCTGCGACTTTCTACACTCTTTACACTGCCGTAGGCGCGCTTATTGTGGTCGCGTTGGCCGTGGTCGCGTGGACGTCGTCAAGCTCGTGGATGCCTGTAGTGCGCCTGATCATAATGGGCGTGGGATCGATGCTGATTGCGGCGACGGTGTGGGGTCCGTACATGCTGGCGGTTGCGGCGGGCGCACCGCGCTCGGGCGCGACAGCGACGCATTACCTGCCGCCGGAGGGTGCGCAGCTGCCTTTGCCGATGCTCGCCGCCAGCGTGATCGGTGTGCTGTGTTTCATCGGTGTCGTGCGCATGCTGGTCAGCGCCACAGAGCCGGATGCGCGCGCGCTCGGCTTGGGCACGCTGGTGCTCTATGGCTGGGTAGTGGCCTCGATGGTGGCGACACTGCTCGGACGCACGCTGCTGGGGTTTCGCCTCACCGCACCGATTACGT
Organism: Corynebacterium sp. MSK032; assembly: GCF_030232065.1. Classification (NCBI taxonomy): domain Bacteria; kingdom Bacillati; phylum Actinomycetota; class Actinomycetes; order Mycobacteriales; family Corynebacteriaceae; genus Corynebacterium; species Corynebacterium sp. MSK032. The sequence continues at coordinate 42,512 of NZ_JASPJR010000010.1, forward strand.
TCATGTTGATTGCGGCTGGTGTGGTTGCGCTTGCCGACGCCCGTCTCAACGGCATCGAGAAGTACTGGCCGCAGGCGGCACCAGCTCACATTGCCAAGCGTGTTTCCGCGGTAATGGCGGCAGTCTTGCTGCTGGCGGGCATTGGCTACGCGCAGTCGATTCCGAATAAGTTGCATGGCGCCATCGACTTGGCGCATACCGACACCGACGGTAACGGCGAGCGCGCGGACCGCTTCCCACCGAATGCCGGGGCGTGGTACTCAGCGGTGGACCAAACGCTGAAGGAGGCCGGGCTCGATCCGGCCCAGACAGTGGTGCTGACGGATGAGAAGAATTTCCAAGCACTCTATCCCTGGTATGGATTCCAGGCACTGACCAGCCACTACGCTAACCCTCTGGGTGAGTTTGACCGCCGTAATCAGGCATTGGAGGAATGGTCGGAGATTCGCGATCCCGATGAGCTCGTGCAGGCAATGGACGAAACGCCGTGGCGCGGACCAGATGCCATTGTGCTGCGAGGCGAGGTTGAGACGCCTGATGGCGAGGATGCCGCTCCGCTGACGTTGGACATCGCGGATGATATCTATCCGAACAATCCGAATGTGGTCTTCCGGAGCCTGAATTTTGCCCGCTCTGCATTTGAGAAGCACTGGGAGCTAAACCAGGTCGGCCCGTTTGTAGTGGCGGTTCGCAAATAGGTGTTGGCAAGTAGGTATTGGGCGGCTATCCCCTGCCGCAAACGTGATTCCTGTTACTAATGTGGAAACTGTGATGTAACTTTCGCGTTGCAAACTCAAAGAAAAAGGCCAATTACCGTAGTATCTTTCCTTGTGACTGCCGAAACTAAAGAAATCAAAGAAAGTGTCGACGGTTCACCCGAAGTGACCATCGACCGCGTGGAGAGACCGCCTATGGACGGCCCCTCTCCTACGACACTGACTCGTTGGACAGCGATTATCGCTGGAATCGTCGGTTTCATTTGCTTTGTCATCACACCGTTCCTCCCGGTCGTGAATACTCAGTCCTCCGTGTCTTGGCCTCAGCGCGACACACTGAACTCAGTGGATGCGCCACTCATGGCGCAGGCACCGTTGGACCTGAGCGTCGATTTGCCTCTGTCGCTGACGGATGAACTTTCCGACAAGCGGACAACCCTATTGTCGACTATCCCGCCAACCGCGGATAAGCCGACCAAACGGGGCTTGATGGTGCGTTCGGGCAAGGACGGCCTCGACGTCATTCTGCGCGACAGCGTGGTGATGAGCCTGGATAAGAAGGAGCTTGCCAGCAACAAGGGCAAGATCCTGGAGATCCGCTCAAACGAGCATGAGACCACCGTCAACATCGACGGCGCCAAGAACTCAGATGGTGAGAAGCTCACCGCCACCGCACAGGGCGATTACCGCCCGCAGGTCACCGGTATCTACACTGACCTGCCCGCTGACGGCGACGTGGCCAAGGCCGTAGCCGATGGACTCGATGTCCACATGAACATCGACTCCCGCTACACCTCACACCCGACAGTGGTGAAGTACATCGTCATGTACTTGGGTCTGCTTCTGACGCTGGCTTCTCTGGTCGCGTTAGCTCGCATTGACCGTATCGACGGTTCCTCCTTCACTCCGCTGTTCAAGCGCGGTGCGTTGAAGCCGACTCCGCTGGACATCCTGGTTGGCACGATTTTGGTCGTTTGGCACTTCATCGGTGGCAACACTTCCGATGACGGTTACATCTTCACCATGGCGCGCGTCTCCGACGAGTCGGGCTACATGGCGAACTACTACCGTTGGTTCGGCGCTCCTGAGTCACCGTTCGGCAGCCCCTACTACGACCTGCTGTCGCTGATGGTGAAGGTGTCCACCTCGTCACTGTGGATGCGACTACCGGCGCTGCTGTCCGCACTGCTGGTGTGGTTCATTATTTCCCGAATGGTTATCCCACGCCTCGGCGAGAAGATTGCCCAGCGCCGGGTGGCCTACTGGTCTGCTGCTGGTGTGCTGTTGGCCTTCTGGCTGCCGTACAACAACGGACTGCGCCCGGAGCCGGTCATTGCTCTGGGATCCCTGCTGACCTGGGTATTCATTGAGCGCGCAATTCTGACTCGACGCCTGCTGCCAGCTGCAGTCGCAGTGGTTATCGCCACGCTGGCACTGGGCTCGGGCCCAACGGGCCTAATGGCAGTTGCTGCCCTGCTCGCAGGCATCCCGATGCTGGTGCGCATTGTCGTTGAGCGCCATAAGGCTCTCGGTGGTGGTTGGCAGGCCCCACTGATGCAGATTGCGCCGTTCCTGGCTGCGGGCACCGCAATCTTGGTCGGTGTCTTCGGCGACCAGACTTTGGCCACGGTCCGCGAGTCCATTCGCGTCCGCAGCATCATCGGCCCGTCGGAGCCTTGGTACAACGAGTACGTCCGCTACTACTGGCTGGTGCTGCAGTCGGTCGACGGCGCCTTCCCACGTCGTTTCCCGGTTCTGATTGCACTGGCGTGCTTGACCATCACGATTGCCGCGCTGCTTCGTCACCGCACCGTTCCGGGGGCTCTGGCCGGCCCGTCGGCACGCCTGGTGTTCATGTTCATCGGCACCATGTTCTTCCTGACCTTCACGCCGACAAAGTGGACGCACCACTTCGGCGTATACGCGGGCATCGCGGCTTCCCTGGCAGCACTTGCCGCCATGGCCATTAGCCATTGGGTAGCAGGTAACCCGCGCAACCAGCTGTTCTTTGCCGGTGGTATCACCTTCATCCTCGCTTTCTCACTGATGGGCATTAACGGCTGGTGGTATGTGTCGTCCTACGGTGTGCCGTGGTTCGACAAGACCATTCAGTTGCGCGGTCACCAGCTGGGTTCAGCAGTATTGGCTCTGGCCTTGCTACTGCTGCTGGCTGGTGCCGTAATGAACTTCGTCCAGGAGTTCCGCACCAAGCCGAAGTCGCAGGAAAAGTCGGCACGCGCGCGCCGCATCAATGCAGTTGCATCGTCCCCGATTGCGGTGACGACGCTGCTGGTGACGATGTTCATGGTGGCTTCGCTGGGCAAGGGCGCAGTATCGCAGTACCCGGCATACTCGGTCGCCGCTGGTAATATCCGCTCCTTGGCTGGTCAGACATGTAATATGGCGAGCGATGTGCTGATGGAAACCGATCCGAACGATGGCTTCCTGAATACCGTCGATGGCAAGCCGCTAGCGGAATCGCTGCGCGGTGGCGGCAAGAACCGTGGCTTCGACCCGAACGGCGTCCCGTCTAATATGAAGGCCGAAGCTGTGGACACCAGCCAGAGCCAGGCAAGTACTGCCGACACTGATGATCAATCTACTGATCCGGAAGCCACAGTTGAGGGCGGTTCCGCGTCGGGCACCGACGGCGGCAAGCGCGCCGACAAGGGTATCAACGGCTCGCAGGTCGAGCTGCCATTTGGCTTGGATCCGGATAAGGTGCCGGTGCTTGGCTCCTACTCCGAGGACATTCAGCGTCCTGCAAGCCTGGAAACTTCCTGGTTCCAGCTGCCTGAGATTGACGAGGACCACCCGCTACTCGTCGTATCGGCGGCCGGCCGTATCTTCCACCACGACATCAACGGTGTGGCTCAGCAGGGTCGCAAGCTGGTGGCAGAGTACGGTCGCAAGGGCGGCGACGAGGATGGCTTCGAGGTCCTCTCCGAGTCGGAGCCGATTGATATCGGCCCTGCTCCGACCTGGCGTAACCTGCGCTTCCTGACCGAGGAGATCCCAGAGGGAGCGACCGCTGTGCGACTGGTCGCGGAGGACAATGACGTCTCCGAGGATCAGTGGCTGGCACTGACCCCGCCGCGCCTGGCCGAGCTGCAGTCGATGACTGATGTCATTTCGCCGGAAACTGCGACTATCCCGGACTGGCCGGTTGCCTTCCAGTTCCCGTGCCAGCGTCCGTTCGACCACTACGCAGGTGTCGCAGAGCTTCCGGAATACCGCATCACTCCGGACCGTGGCCTGAAGGTCGTCGGTGCAGATGTCTGGCAGTCGGTCGATGGCGGTGGTCCGCTCGGATTCTCCGACGCTGTGAATGAGGCTACGTCCGTACCGACTTACCTCAAGAACGACTGGCGCCGCGACTGGGGTTCCGTCGAGAAGCTCTCGCCGCGTCCGAATAAGGACAAGGTCAAGCCGGATGTCGCCGAAATTGAGTATGAAGATATCACTCGCTCGGGTCTATACTCGCCCGGGAAGATGATTGTGAAGGATCCCTAGGCGAAAGAGCCTCGGTGCCTCCTTCACCTAAGGAGACCGAGTGACTGCACAAACCCGTTCCATCGTTGTCGCCGCAATGGTTGTGACTGACCCGGTGGGGCGGGTTTTGTGCGTTCGTAAGCGGGGCACGGATACGTTCATGCTGCCCGGCGGCAAGTTCGAGCCGGGTGAGTCCGTCGATCACCCGGAGGTCACCGCCGCGCGCGAAGTCTCCGAGGAGCTCGGCGTGGACATCGACCTATCGCTGTTGCGTCCGTGGAATATCGCCCGTGCGGCCGCCGCCAACGAGGCGGGCTTCGAGGTCGTCGGCCACCATGTGCGCTATGTCGGCGAGTTCACCGATGAGCTGGCGAACGTTCAGCCCCACGCCGAAATTGAAGAGGTCCGCTGGCTCGACCCCTGGCTGCCGACCGGGAAAATCGCCCCTATGCTGGCCGAGACCACTCTGCCGAAACTCCGCGAAGAGCTGCCGCAGCTTGCCGCTGGCCGTGAACAGACACAGCGCGCACTGTCGTCACTAACTGTTTTCTGCGGCTCCGGCTTCGGCAACGATCCCGCCTGGCGCGTCACCGCCGAACGTCTCGGCCAGACACTCGCGGAAAATCGGGTGGAGCTCGTCTACGGTGGCGCGGCGATTGGTCTTATGGGCACGGTTGCTAACGCAGCGCTTGACGACGGCGGCAGTGTCACAGGTGTCATCCCCGAGGTCTTGGTCAAGAAGGAAATTGCCCATCCGCGGCTGACTCACCTGGAAACTGTTGCGACTATGGCCGATCGAAAGTCGCGCATGTATGAGCTCGGCGATGCTTTTGTTGCACTCCCCGGCGGTGCGGGCACACTGGAAGAGTTCTTCGAGGTGTGGACCCAGCAGCACCTGGGGATTCATGCCAAGCCAGTGGCGTTGCTGGGACCTTCGGGCTTCTGGGAGCCCCTGTTGGCGCTCCTGCGCAAAGTTGTGGATGCGGGGTTTGTGCGACCGGAGCTTCTCGATGCGCTTATCGTCGTCGACGACGTCGACAAGCTCCTGCCTGCGTTGATTGCGTGGCGTGCGGGGCGGACGAAGTTTTAGCCTGCCCCCAGGCCCCACAACACACTGCTAGTGAGCAGCAGCCAGCTGCTGCAGCTCAGCTTCGGTGCCGTTGAAGACATCCTCATCCACGATGGTCGGGATGCCATCGACGCGGCCGGTGGAGGAACGCTGCCAGAAGGCCATGCTCTCCCAACCGCCCGGCAGCGAGGTCGGAGCGCTGTCTTCGTAGGCGGCGAGCCACAGCGGGTAGTCGGTGAAGTCGGTCGAGTTACCCATCGGGTTCTGCCAGAACCAACGGTAGGTGTAAATCATCGGGGTTTCGCCGGTCTTTTCCTCTACGCGCTCGAGGAAGTCCTTGGTCCACTTCTGCAGCTGGGTCGGGTTGAGGCCATTATCCAGCTCGATGTCCAGCACCGGCGGCAGTGTCTTGTCTGTGGAGATTTGCTCATCGCGCTGCTGCAGTGCTTCTACGTACTGGTCAGCCTGCGCAATTGCGGAGCGATCCGGATGTGCCTTGTGGTAGCTGCCCACATACAGACCGGCCTTCGCTGCAGCAATGGAGTCCTCGAGGAAGTACTTCTGGTCACCTTCGACACCGTCGGTGGCCTTGATGAAAGCGAACTTCTGGCCGCTGGCTGCGACCTCGTCCCATTTCAGCGCGACGCCACCTGGGCGCTGCCACTTGGAAACGTCCACGCCGGTCGGCCCCATGTTGAAGCCGGTGCGAGCCGAGTTTGACGATGCGCTGGTAGCCGAACCAGTTGACGACCCGTTGGCATCAGAGCCCTGCGACTCCTGAACAGTCAAAAAGTCGAGCGACCCCTTGGAATCAGCAGCGGACTGGTTGGAGTGTGCAGATGCGTCCTGTGTTTGTGCGTCTGCCGGTGCAATAACACCCAAGGTCAGCGGCGCAACGGCCACGATACTTGCCAAAGTGGCGCGTCCCGGGCGTCGCTTCAACACCGCGTTCGCGGAAAGTGGAAGAAATTTCATGGTTTGCACCTTACCCCCTAAACCACTTCAGCCCCATTCGTAAGCCTAAACTTATTCCACCCCTCCAGTCACAGCTTCAATCCGCCCTTGCCCCTAGACTGGCGGCATGACAAATAGCACTAATACTGAGACCCAGTCCGCAACGTCCCAATTCTCAACAACTCCTCGCCCGCAGGACGACCTCTACTTGGCCACCAACGGTGGGTGGATTAGCAATCACGTCATCCCGGCTGACCGCCCCATCGATGGCGCCTTTTACAAGCTGCGGGATGAGGCGGAGGAAAACGTCCGCGAGCTCATCACCACTGCCGCCGATGCGGATCCGAATTCCCGCGTCGCTCGCTTGTACAACTCTTTTATGGACGAAGCCGCTATTAATAACGCCGGCGCAGCTCCTCTCGCGCAGGATCTAGAAATGATTGCCTCCGCCGAGAACGCGCATGAGCTGGCGTTGGCGCTCGGCCGCCTCGACCGCCTCGGTGTCGGTGGTGCGCTCGGGTACTGGGTAGAGAAGGATTCCGGCTCGGACCTGGATGCTCTCTATCTGTTGCAGTCGGGCCTCGGCCTCCCGGATGAGGCTTACTACCGCGAGCCTGGTCACGCCGACACCCTCGCTGCCTATGAGCAGCATGTTGCCGCTATGTTGAAGCTTCTCTCCTCGCATGACGACGGCGCGGGGAACCTCTCCACCGCGCTTGCTGCATTCGAGTTGGTGGACCCGGCCGCTGCGGCGGCGCGCATCGTGGCTTTTGAAAAGCGTATTGCCGCTGGTCACTGGAATGTGGTCGATACCCGCGATGCACTGAAGACCTATAACAAGACGGCCATTTCTGACCTCCCCACCGGCTTCCCGGTCGCGGAGTGGCTCGCGGCCACCGGTGTCAATGAGACGAACCAGACTGCCATCGACACCATCGTGGTGATGATGCCGTCGTACTTCGAGCACTTGAGCAAGTTGTGGCAGGACACTGACCTGGCAGATCTGCGCCTGTGGGCACTGTGGCGCGTCCTCCACCAGCGCGCCGCCTACCTGTCGGATGACTTCTCTGCGGAGAGCTTTAACTTCTACGGCCGCACCCTGCAGGGTTCGACCGAGCAGCGTGCACGCTGGAAGCGTGGTGTTGCCTTTGCGGACGGGGCGGTTGGACATGACGTCGGCAAGCTGTATGCGGAAAAGCACTTCCCTCCGGAGTACAAGGAGCAGGTCCTGGAACTGGTGGACTACCTGCTGGCGGCGTACCGGGAGCGAATTTCGAAGCTGCCGTGGATGACGAAGGCGACACAGGAGCGGGCGCTGGAGAAGCTGTCGCTGTTTAAGGCCAAGATTGGCTACCCGGAGCGTTGGCGTGATTACTCGGCGATGGAGCTCGGGGATTCACTGATGGACAATGCTCGCGCTGCCAGCGCTTTTGCGCATGATTATGAGGTGGCAAAGCTGGGAACCCCGGCCAATCGTGATGAGTGGCATGGCACTCCGCAGACGGTCAATGCCTTCTACAATCCGGTGGTCAATGACATCACGTTCCCGGCTGCGATTTTGCAGTCGCCGTTCTTCTCACCGGACGCTTCCCCGGCGGAGAACTTCGGTGGCATCGGTGCGGTTATTGGTCACGAGATTGGTCATGGTTTTGATGACCAGGGCTCGCAGTATGACGGTCACGGCAACCTTCACCAGTGGTGGACCGATGAGGATCGCGCAGCTTTTGAGAAGCTGACCTCCGCACTGGTGGACCAGTACGAGGGCCTGGTTCCGCAGGCTCTGCGCGAGCAGGCCGAGGAGGGCGCTGACCTGCCCGGTGTCAACGGTCGCTTCACCCTGGGAGAGAACATCGGTGACTTGGGCGGGCTTGGTATTGCTGTCGTCGCTTTCCGCCGTTTCCTCGCTGCCCGCGGAAAGGAACTCGGGTTGGAGGACACCCCCGAGACCTACCGCGACCTGTTCAAGCAGTGGGCACTGGTCTGGCGTTCCAAGATTCGTCCGGAGTTTGCACGTCAGCTGCTTGCCATTGACCCGCACTCGCCGGCGGAGTTCCGCTGCAACGTCATTGCCAGCAACATCGATGAGTTCCATGAGGCCTTCGGCACTTCAGCGGGGGACGGCATGTGGCGTGAGCCGAATGAGCGCGTGAATATCTGGTAATTCTGCGGGAACCCAACCTGCGCTGCCTTATCCTCCGATGCTTTCCGGGCTCTCCGATGCCTTCCGCAGCCTCCGGGGACAGCAAACGCCTCACCGTTTACTACAAATGCAAAAGCTGACTTTTTGTTTTTGCAAACGTGGAACTAAAATCACAGGTGAGGCGCACGCTTTCCCGATGACCAAGTCGGGCAGGGTCCCAATCAAGCGAGGTTCCTGTTACAAGTGCGCTTACTAAGTGCTCTTGCTGGAGGAGGCCGCTGTGGACACCCGCGACATCCAAGCACTCACCGCCGTCAAGCTCTATTACGGCGAGGGGCTCACACAGTCTCAGGTTGCAACCGAACTCGGGGTTTCCCGCCCAACGGTCTCTAAACTGCTCAACCTTGGCCGTGAGCGCGGTTACGTGCGCATTGAAATCCACGACCCGCGCGAGGAAGCCTCAGAGACCGCGACGCAGATGCGGGATCGCTACCAGCTCAACGATGTGCGCCTGGCGCAACCGGCACGCGCTGGCAACGCGGTCTTGCTCCGCGAGTTGGGGCGTGTGGGCGCCGAGCTTCTCGACGAGCTGGTGGTCGACGGTACCCTTCTCGGTGTTTCGTGGGGTAAGACCATGTACTCCGTATCCACGCAACTGAAGTCCAAGGATGTCTCGGGCGTGGAAATTGTGCAGCTCAAGGGCGGAATGAGTCATTCCGATAAGTCGACGAATGACATCCGCACTATTGGCGGGTTCTGCCACGCTTTCCATGCCTATGCCCGCACATTGCCGCTGCCGGTGATTTTCGATTCGGTCGAGACCAAGCGCATCGTGGAACAGGATCGGTTCATCGCCAGCGTATTGGCGCTTGGCCGGACGGTGGACATTGCCGTTTTCACTGTCGGCGCAGTCGACCATGATTCACTGGCCTTGAACTTGGGGCAGCTGTCGGCAACCGAAAAGGACTTACTCGTGGAGCGCGCAGTGGGCGATGCCTGCTCACGCTTCTACCGCCCGGACGGTGGCATTGCGCTGCCAGAGGTCGATGCCCGCACGGTAGGTATCAGCCTCTCTGACCTGCGCCGGATCCCCACTCGGGTACTTGTGGCCGGTGGCGCACACAAGGCCGAGGCTATCGATGTGGCCCTTCGAACAAAGTTGGCCACTCACTTGGTCATTGACGATGCCACCGCCGAGCGCCTACTTTCGCTCGACTCATCGGACTCACCGGGCTCGCCAGACTCACCCACTAGCTCCACCCCTCCCTCTGCCACGGATTAGCTGTCTCGGGACGCATCAGTACAAAGAACTGACACCCGGGCCCGAGAAGCGTCTCTGCCCTCTTCGACCGATAGACTTAAGCGAGCGCAGATGTCCGCATATATGTTGCAGCCGCTGTCCGGTCGGAGAGGACGATTCTTTAGGTGTCACCAGCACAGCAGATCAAGCACACACTCCAGGCCTACGAGTCGGCGGACGCATCTTTTGCTCAGTCCGCGAAGAAGTTGCCACCCGTGGGGTGGAAAGGAGCGCTCTACGCTCTCAAGCGTGCGGGTATCGAGTTTTTCTTGGAGCTCGGTTTCGACGCCGCCGCGAAGTTGACTTACTACACGGTGCTAACCTTCGCACCCGCACTGCTTGCGATTTACTCAATTGCCACGCTGATGTTGGCCGGTTACACCGATGACCTCAACCGACTGACCGAGGATTTCATCCGCAGCTACATTCCAGCTGAGTATGCCGAACCGATTCGCAATGTCATCTCAACGATTATCGGCTCCGCCACGGGCGGTCTCGTCGCACTGACTATCGGTATTGTCTTTGCGCTGATTTCGTCGTCGGCCTACACGCGCGCATTTTCGCGCACGGGTAACTCCATCTATGGCGTATCCGAAGGCCGCACGCTTATTCGCTACCACCTGCTCATGGTCGCCATTACGCTATTGCTGCTCATTGGCACGGTGGTACTGCTCATTGCGATTGTTGTCAATGACCAGCTAGTTATCACCATCGTCGAACCGGTTGCCCGCCCGTTGGGTATTGAATCGACCACGCGACAGGTCATTGACTTCTGCATCTCCGTCTGGAGTTGGCTGCGCTGGCCGGTCATTATCGTCATGTCGATGATTCTGATTGGCTCGCTGTACTACTTCACACCGAATGTGCGCATGCGCAAATTCCGCTGGCTCAGTACCGGTTCGGCACTGGCAATTATCAGCTCGCTGGGTATTGGCAAGGCATTGCAGCTTTACCTGTTCAACTTTGCGGCTTCAAACCCCTACGGCGCCATGGGTGCCGTCATTGCTCTCATGACTGCACTTTGGGGCATTAATGTCGTCGTGGTCTTCGGCTTCAAGCTGGATGCCGAGGTTGAGAGGATGCGCCAACTGCGCGCCGGCCTGCCCGCAGAGCGATACATCCAGCTTCCACCCCGAGCTACCGCGGCCGCCGAGGGCGAGCAGAAAATCCATCAGAATCTAGAAAAGCAGGCGGCCGAATTCCGAACTGAGGAACCCGACCGCCTGGATAAAATGCCAGCAGAAGCAACTGAAGATTTTTCCTCGCAGCCCGCTGCTGAGACTGACCCTGCTACCGATCCGTTCCAGAAGATCGACTAGCAGGGCCAGTAACTAACCACACAGCAAGCACCTAGCTATAGCGCAATCACACCCACAATTGCAGCGTTGAGCAGGTTGGTGCACAGACCCGCAATCAGCGCCAGCGGACCGTTCTTGGCAATCTCACCGCGACGCTCCGGCGATAGCGCACCGAAGGAACCGATCTGAATTGCAATGGAAGACAGGTTGGCGAAGCCAGCCAGGGCGAAGGTCGCCAACATGATGGACTTCGGATCCAGCGAGTCGACGTGCTCCGAGAACGAGGTGTAGCCGACGAACTCGTTCAGAATCGTCTTCTCACCAATGAAGCTACCGACCAGCCCTGCGTTCTCCCACGGCACACCAATCAACCAGGCAATCGGCGCGAAGATTAGGCCGAACAGCCCCTCCAGTGACCAGTTTTCCTGACCGAACCAGCCGCCGATGCCGCCAATCATGGCCGACAGCATCGCAATCACAGCGATGAACGCAATCAACAGACATGCCACAACCACAGCGATACGACCGCCGGCCAACGCACCCGATCCTAGCGCGTCAATGACGTTCTTCGACTCAGTGTCGCGGACATCCTTCACCGACGCATCCAGATCGGATTCCTCCGTCTCCGGCCAGAAAGTCTTCGCAATCAGCAGCGAGCCCGGCGCGTTCATTACCGATGCCGCCAGCAGGTACTCCAATGGCGCACCGAGCAGGGAGTAACCAATCAACGTCGATCCGGCCACCGAAGCAAAACCGCCCGACATACATGCGAACAGCTCCGACTTGGTCAGTTTCGGAATATACGGCTTAACGACGAGCGGAGCCTCCGACTGCCCGAGGAAAATCACCGTGGAAGCGAAGACGGACTCTACCTTCGAGGTTCCCATAATGAACTTCAGTGCGGACCCGACATACTCAACGAAGTACTGCACTACCCGCAGGTAGTAGAGGGCACCGAGGACTGCGCCCAGGAAGATGATCACTGGCAGCACGTTGAGCACGAAGACGAAGTTTTTCCCCGTGCCGTCGAAAAGATTACCGAAGACAAATGAGGTGCCCTCATTTGTAAAGTCGATCATCTTCTCAATGGCACCGGCGACGCTCTTCAACGCCTGGAAGCCGGGTTCCCACTTCAGCACTACCAGCGCGAACACCGCTTGCAGCAGCAGGCCAACGCCGAGCGTGCGCCAGTTAATGGCTTTCCTGTTCTTTGAGATAGCAATGGCAAATCCGATGACGAGGATGATGCCCAGTAAGCCTTGCAGTCTATCCATGACTAAGGTCTTCTTTCTTGATAAAAGAGGCTGTGGTGATGATGCCTACAGGTCCTCGGGACCAAAGGCGTAAGGGAGAATTTTTTCGAAGTCGATGCTGGCCGGAGCGCCTAAACCACCATTTTCCGGGCGCTCGGATTCCACAATGACACGCTTGCACCCAAATTCGTGCAGGACCTGCCGACAGGCACCACAGGGGTGGCACGGTGCCGCCTTTCGCCCGACAATGGCACAGGCCGCAATCTTATGGTTGCCGCCGTGCTCCGCGACCATGCGGAACACGGCTGTACGCTCTGCGCAGTTGGTCAACCCATAGGACGCATTTTCCACGTTGCAGCCTGTGACCACCGTGCCGTCGTCAAGCAGAAGTGCGGCACCGACCGGAAAACCTGAATAGGGGACGTACGAGTTTTCCGTGGCTGCGTAGGCCTTAGCCAGTAGTTCTTCGTCTGAAATGTAGGACATTGTGCTCTCCCTCCCCGAGCCTGTTCGAGGTGTTTATGCAAACATACTTATGTGGGTACAAATGGAAAGTTGCCTATTGACATTTGTTCTAGTGCTGATGATAATCGGAATCAGCAGAGTTCACAAGACCAATATCGCTAAGCACAATCGCCTATAAAAGGAGCGAACAATGGCTGAAAAGTTCGATGTAGTTGACGTCATCAAGGTAAAGCGTGATGGCGGTGAGCTCAGTCCGGAAGAGATTTCCTGGGTCATTGATGCCTACACTCGCGGTGTCGTGGGCGATGAACAGATGGCGGCGCTGAACATGGCCATCTTCATCCGCGGCATGAACCGTCGCGAGATTGTGGATTGGACTCAGGCGATGATTGACTCGGGCGAGACCATGAGCTTCGCATCGCTGAGCAAGCCCACCACGGACAAACACTCCACCGGTGGTGTCGGTGACAAGATCACGCTGCCGCTGGGCCCACTGGTGTCCTCCTACGGCGTGGCCGTCCCGCAGCTGTCCGGCCGCGGCCTCGGCCACACCGGCGGCACCCTGGACAAGCTGGAATCCATTCCAGGCTGGCAGGCTGATGTTCCGAATGACCGCCTGATGCAAATCCTGGAGGATTCCGGCGCGGTCGTCGCAGCAGCCGGTGCGGGCCTGGCACCTGCGGATAAGAAGATTTACGCGCTGCGTGACATCACCTCGACGGTGGACTGCATTCCGCTGATTGCCTCGTCAATCATGTCCAAGAAGATTGCGGAGGGCACCTCCAGCTTGGTGCTGGATGTCAAGGTCGGCTCGGGCGCCTTCATGAAGGATCTGAATCAGGCCCGCGAGCTGGCCCGCACCATGGTTGACCTGGGCAACGATGCGGGCGTGAATACCCGCGCACTGTTAACGGACATGTCCACTCCGCTGGGCCTGACCATCGGCAACGCCCTCGAGGTCCGCGAATCGGTGGAGGTTCTCGCTGGCGGTGGCCCCGCGGACGTCGTGGAGCTGACCTGTGAGCTGGCCCGAAACATGCTGGAGCTGGCCGGCGTACACGATGCTGACGTGGAGCAGGCTCTGAAGGACGGCCGCGCAATGGATTCGTGGAAGAAGATGATCCGCGCTCAGGGCGGCGATCCGGATGCCGCGTTGCCGGTGGCACCTCACACGCACGATGTGGTTGCGCAGGCTGACGGTTACCTGACCAAGCTGGATGCACTGGCTCTCGGCGTTGGTTCCTGGCGCTTGGGCGCGGGACGTGCTCGTAAGGATGATCCGGTGCAGGCCACTGCCGGTATTGAGATTTTCGCCAAGCCGGGAGACAAGGTGGTCAAGGGCCAGAAGCTGCTCACGCTGCACACTGAAACTCCGGATAAGTTCGAGCGCGCTCTCGAGTCCATCGAGCCAGGCATTGAAATCGGCGACACCGCGCCGACAGCCGAGCACGAGATTATCCTCGATCGCGTGTCCTAGAAAATTTCTGACGGGCTCGCGCCGGCGCCACTTCCCCGTCCCGAGCCCGCCATCTCCCTACTTTTAAGCTCTCTCCCAAATTTCCGAAAGGACTTGATTTCTCCCATGACTTCCCGCGCTGATGTTGCCAAGATGATTGACCACACCCTGCTCAAGCCAGAAGCCACCTCTGACCAGGTCAAGGCTCTTATCGCTGAGGCCGGCAAGCTCGGCACCTACTCCATCTGCATCTCCCCCTCGGAGCTCCCAGTCGAGGTGCCTGAGGGCCTGCACATCGCCACTGTCGTAGGCTTCCCCTCCGGTGCGGTGAAGGCCGAGGTCAAAGCCACCGAGGCCGCCCGCGCCGTGGTCGATGGTGCCGAAGAGATTGACATGGTCATCAACATCGCCTTCGCCAAGGAGCACCGCTTCGACGACCTTGAGGCCGAAATCAAGACTGTTCGCGATGCCATTCCGGGCAAGGTTCTGAAGGTCATCATCGAGTCGGCCGCCCTGACCGATGAGGAAATCATCGCAGCTTGCAAGGCCTCCGAGTCCGCAGGCGCAGACTTCGTCAAGACCTCCACAGGTTTCCACCCAGCTGGCGGCGCTTCCGCTCACGCCGTGAAACTCATGCGCGAAACCGTGGGCGACCGCCTGGGCGTCAAGGCTTCTGGCGGTATCCGCGATGCCGCTGCCGCTGAGGAAATGATCGCCGCTGGCGCCTCTCGCCTGGGCCTTTCTTCCTCCGCCGCTGTCCTCGACGGTCTGAAGTAGGCGAACCCCGATGCTCTCCGAACAGCTACAAGCCACCATCACCGATTGGATCGCCCACGATCCGGACGAGGCCACCGCCGCCGAGCTCTCTTCGCTTTACGACGAAGCCAAGGCCGCCAACCCCGATGCGATTGCCGAGCTGGAAAGCCGTTTCGCCGGGCCACTCGAATTCGGCACTGCAGGTCTTCGCGGTGTCGTTGCCGCTGGTCAGTCTCGCATGAACCGTGCCACGGTCATCCGTGCCACCGCTGGCCTGGTTGCGCATCTGAAGAACATTGTCGGCGATGACTTCACCGTGGTCATTGGTTGCGATGCCCGCCACGGCTCCGCTGATTTTCACCGCGATGCCGCCGCGGTTGTCGCCGCAGCCGGTGGCAAGGCCCTGGCCCTGCCGCAGCAGCTGCCCACACCGGTGACCGCCTTTGCCGTACGCCACCTCAATGCCGATGCCGGCATTATGGTCACAGCCAGCCACAATCCGCCGAAGGACAACGGTTACAAGGTTTACCTCGGTGGCCGCGCGGTGGAGTCTGATTCCCGCCGAGGCGTCCAGATTATCGCGCCCCATGACAAGCAAATTGCGGACGCCATTGCCGCTGCACCACCAGCTGATGAGGTCCCGCGTGACTTCGATGCCGTCGAGCAGGTGGGTTCTGAACTGCTTGATTCCTATGTGAAACGGGCGGCTGCGCTCGCAACGACGTCGTCAAGCGAAGAGAAGCAGGCAGCGAAGATTGTTCTCACCCCGATGCATGGTGTCGGTGGCGAGACCATCGTGCGCACGCTGAACGCGGCAGGTTTCTCGAATGTCAGCGTGGTCGAGAAGCAGTTCGCGCCAGATCCGGAGTTCCCGACGGTATCGTTCCCGAACCCGGAGGAAGCCGGTGCTTTGGATCTTGCGTTTGAGCTGGCTCGTGCCGAAGACGCGGATGTCATCATCGCGGCTGACCCGGATGCGGACCGTTGCTCGGTGGCTATTCCGGATAGCAGCGTCGACGGTGGCTGGCGACAGCTCTCCGGCGATGACATCGGTGCGTTTCTAGGTGAAGTCATCGGTGCGGATGCCGAGGCTCGTGGGATTGCGACCGTGAGCAATGATGAGGGCGCAGAGTTCCCGGCCACGATGGCTAACTCGATTGTGTCCTCACGCCTGCTGGGCAAGATTGCCGCAGGTCACGGACTGAATTATCGCGCTACACTGACTGGCTTTAAGTGGATTGCTGGTGTGGACGGGCTCGTCTTCGGCTACGAGGAGGCCATTGGCTACTGCACTGACCCGGCAGTCGTGCGAGACAAGGACGGCGTATCTGCGGCGGTGCGTGTCGCCGACGCGGTGGCGCGACTGAAGGGCCAGGGTCTTGGCATCCAGGACCTTCTGGATGATGTCGCCCGTGCCCATGGTCTCTACAAGACCGCACCGTTGACCTTCCGTGTCGAGGACCGCTCGCTGATCACCAAGGGCATGGACACTCTGCGCGCCAACCCGCCTGCACAACTGGCTGGTTCGAAGGTCACGCAGGTCACGGACATGAATGATGGCCTAGACATGGTCGACGCCAAGGCCGAGAGCTATCACATCCCGCCTACCGACGGCATTCTCATCCTCACCGAGGCCAACGACCGCGTCATTGCCCGGCCTTCCGGCACGGAACCGAAGCTGAAGTGCTACCTGGAAGTCGTGCTGCCGGTCGCTTCGGCCGCGATTCCGCACGTGGCCGCGGCCGAGCGGCTCGACCAGATTAAGGCCGAGCTCAAGGAAATCCTGGGGATGTAGCGACTAAACAGCTAACCAATAGGCAGCTACCAGCTACACCTCGCAACAAACTGGGGTGCGCATGAACGAAACGGCCGAAAAATGGCCGTGGGGTTTCACGCGCGCCCCAGTTTCACATATGCAGCCCGGAGTCTTGGGCCGGCTCACAAGTTACTGACTAGGTTTATGACAAAAACAAGCAGAAATTAGTGCCGAAACTGACATAAACTTAGGCAGTTTCTCGATGGTCACAACCTCATTTGAAGCTCACCACCTCATTTCGGGTCTAGCTAAACCCGTCCTTGCCGCATTTTGCGGACAACATGCGTCTCCTAACATGCTTTACAGTTTTCCCAGTAATACAATAAAAGCCGTTAACCGTGTCCCCAGGGGATGGAACACCATTCGCTACGCGGGTTGGGCTCATCACAGGGGGAACACTTCCTCCTCGTGATTGGTACGTCCAGCATGTCGCATAACGAGTTCCCCAGCTCAGACCCCAACTACAATTCGAATCCTTCCACCGGTTCTTTCGGCCCCGTGTACCCGAACCAGGCACCTCAACCCCAACCACAGCCGCAGCCCCAATTCGCTGCGCAGCCGGCACCAACTTTCGCTTACACAGCCCCGGCGTATCCGCAGCAAAGATCAGGTACTTCCGGCGCAATGATTGCGCTCATTTCAGTGCTGGTCGTGGTCCTGCTGGGCCTGGTTGGCGCGGTACTTTATGTCACCCTGAGTAAAGATGACTCGGTAACTGCGGCCGACACACAGACGGCTGCCACTACACAGGCCGCTGCCGATGCTTCGAGCCAGCCCAACCCACCGGTCACACAGACTGAGACCGTGGTTGTTCAAGATTCGAGTGGCTCATCCGGTAATTCGGGCTCGTCTCGCTCATCGGGCCTGGCTGGCGGCAACCTCTCCAGCGCATGGAAGGGCACGTCCTCAACGAGCGATCCGTTCGTTCGAAATGTACACAGCGCCTACGTCCGCTACCGCAATTCCACTGGTGCGGAATCCGGCACCATCACGGCCTACAGCCCAACGACTGGCCTGACCTACAACATGTGGTGCCGTCCTGCTGGCGGCAACATCAAGTGCACGGGCGGCCGTAACGCAGTGGTGTACATCGGCTAATGCACACCCCCACAGCCACAGTCGCAACACTCCAGTCCGCGCCCTCCGCCGCAACCTACGCCACTGCGTCGTCCAGACCACCAGCTAGGTCATGGAAGATCGCTCGGTTGAGACGAAATGCCTTCTTCGCCTCGTCGACCACGGCATCTTTATCGGCATCCGAAATGCCCAGCTCAGACAGACTCCGTCGGTAGCCGTCGCGGTAGGGCTTAATTTTTCCGATAGCGGAGAAGTCATAGAATCGGGTTCCCTCCGCACCGATGCCGTAGTGCTTGGCCAGCATGGACGCAATTACCTGACCACCAGAAAGATCACCCAAGTAGCGAACGTAATGGTGCGCCAATGCGGCGTTGGCGTTGCCGTTGCTTTCGATTTCACGAAGCTCGGCCACGTAGTTCTTTGTCGCCTCCACAGGCGAGATCTTTTCCCGCCATCCAGGCCCCACCAAATGCTCAAGGTCGGCCTCCAGAGCCTCCAGGCGCTCCAGCTGCGCATCGTAGACCGCGCTGACCTGCGGCGACTCCGCAGTGGACCGCACTGCCTGCTCCAACGCTTCGTAAACAAAGTAGAGCTGACCAGTTAAATCGATGGCCGCCTGCGCGTCCAGTTCACCCGCCAGCAGTCTCGACATGAAGTCGGAGTTTTCCGCTTCACTGTGGACACCCGCAGTCTCCACTTTGAGTCGCTCTGCCAAGGGCTGAGCAGCCAGCTTGTCATCCTTTTTAATCGTGTTTTCAACCATGATTTTCTTCTTTCTCTGCGAGGTTCGGAGACTGGGGTGAGAGATTGTGGCCCGCACGCTGAGGCACCAGCACGGGGTTGCCCGCGGAGTCCTGAAGCACTTCCACACCGATGCCGTAGACTTCGCTGACGGTCTGTGCATCCAGGGTTTCCGCAGGCGGGCCTTGCTTTACGACGCGCCCCTGCGCCACCACCACAACGTGATCGGCATACGCCGCTGCGGCGGACAAATCGTGCAGGACCACGACCACGGCTTTGCCCGCCGCCGCGCGGGCGCGCATCATTCCCATGATTTTTTCGGCGTGGTGGAGGTCCAGGGCCGCGGTCGGTTCGTCGAGAAGCACGACGGGAGTGTCCTGGTAGAACACGCGGGCGCTGTGGACGCGGGCGCGCTCGCCGCCGGAGAGGGTCGGGACTTCCCGGTCAAGGAGGTGCGCGACGTCGCATTCAGTGATCACTTCCGCGAGCAGCTCCTCGTTCGGGCAGCCCCAGGGGTTGCGTCCGAAGTCGATGACTTCACGGCTGGTGAATGGCACGGACAGTTCTTGGCTCTGTACCAGGACGGCGCGGTAGCGGGCCAGGTCGGCGATGGAGAGCTCGGCAATGGAGTGCTCGCCAATCCGGACGTTGCCGCCGCTGAGCTCATGGTCGCCAGAAAGCGCTGCGAGCAGTGTCGACTTTCCAGCACCATTCGGGCCGACCAGCGCGGTGACTTTTCCGGGCTCGGCGACCACGGAAATATCGTTGAGGATGCGGTGACCACCCAGGGTGATGCTGACATTTTCGGCAGAAATACCCAGGCCAGAGTGAATTTCCATTAGTGCACCGCCCTCTTCGAACGCAGGAGCAGCCAGAAGAACAGTGGGCCACCGACAATCGAGGTGAGCATTCCCAGCGGCAGGTCCGCACCGGTGATCATGGTGCGGGCCGCGAGGTCGGCCAGCGTTGTGGCCAGCGCGCCGCCGAGGATGCATGCGGGAATCAGCGTGCGATGCGCTGGTCCCAGCAGCAGTCGTGCAGCGTGCGGCACGACCAGGCCGATGAAGACGATGATGCCGGAAAATGCCACTCCAGCCGCCACGACCAGGGACGTGCCAAAAATGATGGCGCGACGCAGCGTGACGACGTTAATACCCAGGTGGCGGGCTTGCGCTTCACCAAGACTCAGAATGTCCAGCTTGCGGTAGCTGACCCACATGGCAATCACGGCCGGAACTGTCACCAACGTAATAATGACAACCTGCGTCCAGGTGGCACTGGCAAACGAGCCCATCTGCCAGAACACAATGCGGTCGCGGGCAGCCGTGGAGGCTACGAATGTCAGGAGCGAAACCAGACCACCACAGATGGAGTTCACAGCCACACCGACCAGAATGATTCGAGCGATATCGCGGCCACCGTGCGCATTGGCGGCCACAATAGCCGTGGCTACCGCGCCACCAATAAAAGCTGAGACCGCAATGGCCCAGCTGCTGGCGAAGACACTCAACACTCCGCCGAGCACTCCGGAAAGCCCGGCGGCGGTGCCCAAAACTGTGGCGGTGGCAGCGCCGACCGCGGCGCCGGAGGAAACGCCGATGAGGCCGGGTTCGGCAAGCGGGTTGCCGAACACCGCTTGCAGCGCCACACCTGAGAGGGCGAGCCCCGCGCCAACGAGGCAGGCCAGCGCGATGCGCGGCAGTCGCACTTGCCACAGCACGGTGTCGATGGGCTCTGGCGCGTCACCGAGACCGCCATTGAACACTAGCCTCACCATTGAGCTCAGTGATTCGCCGATGGTAGCGCCGAACTGCCCCAAGGAGGCCGACCAACCTATTGCCAGCACCAGCGCTAGGGCGAGTCCAATGAAAACGGCCACCTGTCTGAACGGACTAGTTTTGTTCGCGGTTGTCTGCATTGCTCAGCCAGTCACTTTCCCGCAGTCTTGTCAGCGCCATCACCAGCACCGCCACCGTAGAGAGCATCCGCAATGGCGCGAATCGCACGCGGCGACTGCGAGTCAAAGGACAGCAGCTGCGAATCGGGCACGTCCACAACGGACTCATTCTGGCCCGCCGGGGTCTGTGCGATACCCGGGATTTCCTTCAAGCCTTCAATCCCGCCGACGGACTCCAGGCCACCAGACATAACCAGGATGGTGTCTGGAGCCGCAGCGATGAGCGACTCTGGCGTAATCGGCGTGAACGCACCCTCAATACCCACGCCCTCACCGGCATCGACACCGCCGAGACGAGTGATCAGAGAACGCCCACCAGAATCCGGTCCCGCAATCATGGCCACACCGGTTCCGCGCACGTAGAGAATCATCATCTTGCGGCCATCGGCCTTGGCCTGCGCGTACTCGGTCGCAGCCGCCAGCTCCTTGTCCAGGTGCTCCTTCACCGGGCCAACTTGGTCAGCCAGGCCGACTGCGCCCGCGACTTCGTCGATAAGCGTGTTGATCGTCTCGGGAGTGCGCTCGTCCGACACATGGACGACGGTGATCCCCGCTTTTTCAAACGTGTCGAAGACACGGCTAGGGCCAATCGTGCCATCGGTAATGATGAGCTCCGGCTTTAGCTTCATCACCGACTCAGCATTGACTGCATGCCCGCCGATGGTGAGGTTCGGCAAATCCTTTACCGCCGGGAAATCGGAGGTGGAGTCGCGCCCCACCAGACGGTCTCCGAGGCCAAGCGTGTAGACCGCACGACTGAGTGCTCCCGCCCGGTCAAGCGTGAGAATACGCTGGTAGTCCTTGTCCGCCGCCGGTTTCGGGTCTTTCAGCAGCACTTCGGGGTTTTCCGAAGGCAGGTTCGCATGCGCGGCACCGTGAGCGGAAATGTTGTCGGCGCGCGGAACCGTCGTCACGCCAGCGCTTGACGACGATGCCCCCTCCCTCGCGGCATCATCGGAACCACAGGCGACTAGTCCTGCGACTAGGACAACACTCAGCAGTGTTCCGGCAAGACTGCGAACGCGACAGGCAGGCACGGTGAACATATTCCCCCTCTGTGAGCTGACGCTGCACGGAGATAGACGACAAAAAGAATGACTAAATAACGACTAACACTAGTAACAAAGAGCTTAGAAAGGACTTTGCTCTACTCACCCAAAGAATCTTAGGCTATCTTTTAGTTCTAGGTTAGCCTACCCTTAAATAAAGATAGTAATTTCTACAGTTTTTCGGAAGGACGTTACCTCCTATGACTACTCGTACACTCCAGCGTCGCGCGGCTTTCCTGGCTATTCCGGCCGTCGCCGCACTTCCACTTCTCGCCGCCTGTGGCGCAGATGACGCGTCCGATGCCGCGCAGGATGCTGCCAACGCCTCGGAAACCACCAGCTCGGCTGCAGATCAAGAAACCGACACCGACGCCAGCGCCGGCGAAGTAACCATGGAGGCCGAGCCGGTCAACGACCTCTCCGAGGGCGATGTCATCTCCGTCGACCTGTCTGGTCTCGACCCCGACTACGGCTACTACGCCGCACTCTGCGCCGCCGAGAAGGCTCCAGGCAACCCCGTCCCGGACTGCACCGGTGACCGCAGTGCCGGCACCCAGTCGCAGCAGTGGATTACCAAGAAGTCCGGCGGCACCACCACCATCGCCGACGACAACACCGCACACTTCGAGCTCAGCGTCGTCCCCACCGGCGAGGCCGTGGACTGCACCCAGCAGGACTGCGTGCTGAAGCTCTTCGGTGACCACAGCGAGGGCTTCGAGGACATCACCGAGATCCCGGTTACTTTCGCAAAGTAGCCAAACCGCACACGCGCAGGCGTCGCAGTCCTAGGCTAAGAGCCATGGAAACCGACCAGCCTGCGACTGCTTTAGAAGCGGCACCGCGCCGCATCACACTCCTGCCCGGCGACGGCATCGGCCCTGAAATCACCGATGCCTGCCGAGGACTCATCGCCGATGTCTTCCCGCACTGGGAGCTGACAGAGGCACAAATTGGCTGGTCCCAGTGGTGCGCGCACGGCAATCCCGTCCCGCAGGAAACTTGGGAAACACTCGGACGCAGCGACGCCGCTCTGCTCGCGGCGATTACCTCCAAGCCCGCTCGCGAGGCTGAGGAAGAACTAGCACCGCATCTGCGCGATACCGGCCTGACCTACCGCTCCCCTGTTCTCCAGCTGCGCCAGCGCCTCGACCTCTTCGCCAACATCCGCCCGGTCACCCTGCCCGGCGCGGCTGCCGACTTCACCATCGTCCGCGAAAACACCGAGGGTCTCTACAGTCACGACTATCTCCTCCCGCCTTACGACACCCCGACCGACTCCCCGCACCACCACCTGTGGGCAGAGGTGGCGGAGGACTCGACGGTGGCTCGCGCCGTCGATAAGCGTGGCGACGTTGCGATTTCTTTGCGCGTGACGACGTCCTTTGCGTGGCACCGCCTTGCGCGACAGGCGGCCAAGTTGGCTCTCGCGCGCCAGGCGGCAAACCCCGATTCGGAGGCCACGCCGACGGTGACGGTGGCGGACAAGCCGAATATCCTGCGGGACTCTGCGCGTGTGATTCGCGGGGCAGTTGAAGAGGTGGCGGAGGAGTATCCGCAGGTTGCATTCGATTTTGCCAATGCGGATGCCGTGGCAATGCAGCTGGTGACCGACCCGGCGCGCTTTGATGTCATCATCGCGGAGAACCTCATCGGCGACATCCTCAGTGACATCGGCGCAGGACTGATTGGCGGGCTGGGGCTGGCGGCGTCGGCGAATGTTGGCGACGACTTTGCGGTTTTCGAGCCGGTGCACGGTTCGGCACCGGACATTGCCGGGCGCGGCATCGCCAACCCGGCTGCGTTTTTGCTCTCTGCGGCAATGTGCGCGGAGCACCTTGGGCATCCGACCTCGGAACTTGCGCCCGCAGCCAAGCTGCGCGAGGCCGTCTACGCCGTCACGCGCACCGCACCGACGCCAGACCTCGGCGGAACCGCGACTACCAGCGAGTTTGTGGCTGCAGTGAGGGCGGAGCTGGGGTTGTAGGCATTGACTCGATTACGAAGCGCAATTAAAGTGGTTGCTATCAATCCCAGCCGTTGACCCTCCGCCGATAAGGAGAGCGCCGATGACTGGGATTACTCATAGGGGGAGGGCCAAGAAATATGAGTAGAAACAGATATAGTGCTGCGCGAGCTGTGCCTTTACGCGAGATCACTACAGCAGTGCTTGTTGATGGTGGCTTTTACCGCAAACGTGCGGCAACACTGTTTGGTCATAAGACCGCAGAAGATCGCGCTGATGAACTGGTCAAGTACTGCCATCGCCATATACGTGAATCGCGCGCTGGACTGTACCGAATCTTTTACTACGACTGCCCACCGTCACAGCGGGTTGTTTATCACCCATTGCTCCAGCAGCAAGTCAACCTTGGTAAAAGTGAACTTTTTACCTGGACCAATGACTTCTTCGCTGCATTGGCTAAAAAACGAAGACGATCCTTTACACGTTAACTACACCGGAAAACAGGACCCTGAGGACGACGAAGAAGAGCTCTAGCCCCTACTGGAACTGGCTGAGGTCAATGCCTTCCAGCGGGTCGGACTCGCGGATGTCCTCCTCCGGTGGCAGCGGCACCTCGCAGAGCACAACTGCCGCACCACACGGATCCTGCACGGTTGCCAGCGGGCCGAACTCGGTGGCCTGCGGGGCAACGAGCACGGAACCGCCCAGTTCCTCAGCCTTGGCGACAGCGGTGTCGATGTTCTCCACGCCAAGGTAGGCCAGCCAGCCAACGAAGCTCTTATCTGCCGCATCGGTCTGTGCAGCAACCGAGCTGGCTACCAAGCCAGCGAACGGCGCCCCGTCTTCCATCGCAACTGCGAAAGTGCCGTGCTCGTTCTTGTTGCGCACTGCGATTTCCCAGCCAAAGAAGTTGCGGTAGAAGTCCGCGACCTGCTCGAAGGTCTCCTCCGGGCCTGCGACCAGCTCGAACCACACTGGTGTGCCGGGCTCGCCCGCTGCGATGAAGGCCTGCTCACCCGGCTGTTCCAGTAGCCCGATGAGGCCACCGGCGGGGTCGGAAACGACAGCCATCGTGGATCCGTCGACAAGCGGGGTCGGTTCCTGGAAGACCTCGGCGCCGAGCTCACGCGCCTTCTCGACGGCACCAGCGGCGGAGTCGACATGGAAATTCACGCGCCACTGGTTGACGAAGGCATCCTCAGCGTCCTTATCGGCCTCAAGCAGCACCGACACCGGCATTCCGGACAGCATGGCAACGCGGCGACCAGCGGATGCCTCGCGGGCATCCTCATGGATTGGCGCGGTATTGCGATAAGCCCACCCGAGAACGCCGCGGTAGAAGCGCTCGGTCTTACGCGGTGCGGCGGAGAGCAGATCTACGCGCAGGGGCATGCCAAATTCGGCGGGAAATGCGGGCATGAGTTACAAGTTCCTCCACTTTTCAGGATCAAAGTCATCGTCGGCGGTGGCCTCATCAAAGTAGTCATCATCGACTTCATCGGCGGTGGCCACGCGTGCCGACATACCGGCAACAGAGACGACGTCCCCTGGACGCAGCACCTTGCCACGGCGGGTGTCGACCTCACCGTTCACGCTGACCTGGCCCTCGGCAATGAGTTCCTTGGCCAGACCGCCCGTTTCCACCAGGTTTGCCAACTTCAGGAATTGCCCGAGACGGATGGACTCATCCCGGATTGCGACATCGATAGGCTCCATGTCCTTAAGTGTGTCATACCCGGTGAAAATGGTCGGGGTTGGTTCGGGTCTGGTTCGGCTTTGGAGGCTTGGGAGACCTGGGAGCCACCCCATTTAAACTTCTATTTCAATAAAAACCTCGAACCGCGACGCAGATGAGGCAGCACACCCTAACATCGTTCTCATGTCTAATTCACGGTCTCCGAAGTGGCCCCGGATCGCCAGCGAAGCGCCACCTCGCCCTCCGCTACGCCATGTTATCGCCGCCTCGGTAGCCGTGAGCCTGCCGCTGATGACCCTGGCACTCATCTCAACTTCTGTCTCTGACCTGCTATTTCTGCCTCCTATTGGCGCTGCCATGGCGCTTATTGTCGGTGCGCCCAACTTGCCTCTGGCTCAGCCACGAAATGTCGTGGTCGGACACCTCATCGGCTGCACGACTGGCATCGCAATTCTGCACATGTTGGGTTCGACCATCATTGCTGCAGCGGTTGCCGCCGGCGTCGCCTTCGCGCTCATGCTTCTTGCTCGCGCGGCGCACTCCCCTGCCACCGCTACCGCTATGGTCACTGTGCTGATGCCACACGGTCATGGGCTTGCCAACGATTTCCGCTTCATAGGCTTCATTTTCGCTTCGTCGATCATGATCGTGATGCTTGGCATCCTCGCAAATCGACTGCGCGGCCTTCGGTATCCCACCTACTGGTGGTAGGTGAATTCGCAGTCACGCACTCCGGCTAAATACGGCTATCAGTGGGATAATGACACTCATGCCAAAGCAGTGGATTAACAACACGACGACCGAAAAAATTGTCATCGTCGGCGCTGGTGGTTTTGGGCGAAACGTGGTCAGCTTCATCAAGGACATCAACGACTACGCAGCAGCCAACGGCCTACCACCGCAGTGGGAAATCCTAGGCATTATTGATGATGGCACCCCAGATATGACCTTTTTCCACAAAATGGGCGTGCAACTCTTGGGCAAAACCGAAATCCTCGCGGACTTGCCCGAGGGGGTTTATTACACAGTCGCAATCGGTAGCGGCGCAGCTCGACGTTCGATTGCGCAACGCGCAGATGCCGAAGGGCTCGTGCCTGCGACTCTGGTCCACCCAGACACCAGCATTGGCGCGCTGGTCTCGCTCGGAGAGGGCACGGTCATCTGCCCCGGGGCACGCTTGACCTGCAATATTGAGGTAGGCAAGCACGCCCAAATCAATATGAATGTCACAATCGGCCACGATGCAGTGCTGCGAGACTACTGCACAATCTTCCCGCTCAATGCCGTGTCGGGCTTTGTCACGCTTGGCGAAGCCTGCACCCTAGGCGCCAACTCCGTAATCAACCCCGGCCTCACCGTCGGCGAGGGAGCGTACATCGGATCCGGAGCCGCAGTTACTAGAGACGTCGATGACTACACCGTTGTCGCCGGTGTTCCTGCAAGTGTGATTAAGAACCTGCGTTAGCCGAGACGCTCTTATCCGGCGAATCCTTGTCTGACGACCCAGTGAACTCTGTCATGGTCGCTTGCCCCTCTTCTGAGATGCCTTCGCGCTTGAGCACCACCAAGATTGTGTCGAGAAGAATCTTCGCATCGAGCAGTAGCGACCAATTGTCCACATACTGCACGTCGTACTCGAAACGCTCTTCCCAGGTGATGCCATTGCGGCCCGACACCTGGGCAAGCCCCGTAATTCCCGGTGGCACCTCATGGCGGCGTGCTTGGCGCGGCGAATAGCGCTCTAGGTACTTCATTCGCAGCGGACGCGGGCCAACGAGGCTCATATCGCCACGCAGAACGTTAAAGAGCTCCGGGAGCTCATCCAAGCTTGTGGACCGAAGGAATTTTCCCACCTCGGTGAGGCGGGACGCATCGTCGACAAGCCCCTTTGCCGGATTGACGTGGTGCATCGTCCGGAACTTGAGGATATTAAACGGCTCACCATCCTGGCCCGGGCGTTCCTGGCGGAATAGGACTGGCTTTCCCATGGAAAGTCGCACTGCCAGAGCCGTAGCGCCCATAACTGGCGACAGCACAATCAAGCCTGCTGCAGATGCCGCGATGTCGACGCCACGCTTAATTACCCGTTGCGCGCGGATGCTCAGTGAATCCATTGGTCATCTCCTACTTTTCGTTGAACATTTCGCGCAAGAACTCCGCGGCACGCGCATCGACTTCCGCATTGGAACGGTTCCTGACCAGCCAACCAACCGCACCCACTACACCGGCCGCGGCAAACGACGCTGCCGCAACGCGCAGCTTCCTGTTGTCATTCTTGTTGTCAGGCGCACTTTGCTTGACGACGGCCACCGCTGGCTCCGGCTCCGGCACAACCGGCCCCGCGGTATCGGTGACCATGACTGGTTCGGGCTCGGCTGCGGGTTCTGGTTGCGGCTGCTCATCCAGCTCTGGTTCTGCCGATGCTGCGTCCTTGCGCCGTAGGCTCAGCATTGTAAATGCTGCTGCAAAGCCAAATAGCCATAGCGAACGGGAATCGTAGTAGTAGCCGGAAAAAACCTGTGCCACAAGAACCGCTAACGCCACAGCTGCGGTCAGACCAGCTTGAAGAAACTTGAATAGGTGGCGACAGGCGATTGCCAGCACAACCAGCACAATCACAAACAGGCCGATACCTATGACACCCGCTTCAGACCCGACTGTGTAGAAGATATTGTGCGGATGCTCCAGTGGACGTGAAGACCTCGGTGTCGACAGCACAACGAAGCTATGCAGGCCTCCACCAAAGATGCGGTGTTCACCCATGATTCGGAAAGCTTCATCATGGAGATAACCGCGTCCGGAATCATGTTCTTTTTCGAAGGTCAACTGGATAAAGCGCGTCTTAAAGTATTCTTCAATCTCGGTACCTGCGATGAACCGCGAGTATCCATACGCGACCGCTGCGGCGACTGCGACGTAAAAAACAGTCGCCCACTTCCAACCCCAGTGAAAAAACACAGCTATTGCGGTAAAGAGGACTACCACGGTGGTAGCAACCAGTACACCGCGGCTTCCCGACGCAACGAGACCGTAAGCAAATGGTGCAGCAAACAAGAGAACTGCCCACATGAACTTACGCCACAGCATGAAAAACACAGCTGCCGCGATGCCGTACAGCATGAAACGGGCAAAGACATTCGGTCCACCGCCGAACGCCGTCATGCGCCCGACATATTTCGGACCAGTAATGCCACCGTAGAGAAAAATAAGCGAGCAAATGACTACTGCTAACCACAGCCATACCAGTGCCTGAGGATGCAAATAGAACAGTATTGCTGACATCGTGGCGATGAGCCCAAGCGTTATCAACGCAGTAACGACAGGAGCAACTTCGGCAGCTTCGGGGGCCCACAGTCCGGACAGCATCATCCAGAACAACCAGGCATAGAAAGCCACTAATGCCCACACGGCCATCGGCCACTGCTTTACATTGCCAGCGCCTTTCATCGCATTCAGCCAACTCTGGCGCTGCGCTTCTGGGGTGCCGAAGGCGGTAAGGATTGCAACAACCACCAAAATCGGCAATGCAAGAGAGAGATCAGGAAGCGCCGAAGAGACGTCCTTCATCGTCGTGTCGCCAACGTAGAGGACACCAGCAAACATTCCTGCGGCCACCACAATAAACAGCGACTGCAGTATTGGTTTTCGCTGTTTTACAGTTTCTCCAGCTACCTCTGTAGGAGTCATCCCAGCACTTCCTTCAAAACACCTATCACCCGCGCGACGTCGTCATCGTCCAGCGCCGGACCACTAGGAAGAGTAATGCCGCGGGAGAAAAGATTCTCAGCGGTGCCGTTGATGGTCGCTCGCGCGCCTTCATACACCGGCTGTAGGTGCATGGGCTTCCACAGGTGACGAGCCTCAATGTTGGCCTCACCCAGTGCTGCAATCACGCTGTCTGGGCTCAGGACGCCCTTATCGACGGCCTCCTGTGGCAGCACAATTGAGGTCAGCCAGCAGTTCTCGGTGAAACGCTCGTCGGAGTCAGAGAGCAAGCGGGTACCTTTACCAGGGGCATCGTCGTCAAGCGAGGCGAGCAAATCGATGTACGCATCGCGAATCTGGCGGCGGCGAGCGATCATGTCGTCCAGACGCGAGTGCTGCGCCCGCCCCAGTGCGGCGAGCAGATTGGACAGGCGGTAGTTGTAGCCGATTTCGGTGTGCTCGTACCAAGCGACGGGCTGACGCGCCTGCGTGGAGAGGTAGCGCGCGCGGGCGATGAGATCGGCATCATCGGACAGCAGCATGCCACCGCCGGAGGTGGTCATGATTTTGTTGCCGTTGAAAGACAGCGCGGCGGCACGGCCGAAACTGCCGGCCGGCTGACCATGGACGCTGGCACCGAGCGCCTCGGCGGCGTCCTCGATGAGCGCGATGCCGAGTTCTTCCAGGCGTGGCGCGAAGGCCGGGTAATCGGCGCAGCGGCCAAAGAGGTCCACAATCATCACGGCGGGAACGCTCTTGCCCTCGGCAAGCAGCTCATCGACGGTGCCGAGCAGCAGCTCAGGGTCGATGTTTCCGTCCTCTGCGGCATCGACGAACACCGGCGTAGCACCAACGTAAGCAATGGCGTTGGTCGTGGCCGCGAAGGTCATGGTGGAAACCGGAATGTAGTCACCTTCACCAATCCCCAGCGCGAGCAGCGCCAAGTGCAGGCCAGCAGTTCCAGACGACAGCGCGAGCGCGTGCTCAACACCGCAGCGCTTGGCAATCTCCGCTTCAAACGCGTCTACCTCGGGACCCAACGGAGCCACCCAACCAGAGTGGAGTGCACGAACGACGGCCTGTTCTTCTGCTTCGGTGACTGTCGCGAGCGAAAGAAAGATCCGCTCATTGGGCTTGTTAGTGTCGGCGTTAGTCATTACTTCTGAACCTTTCGAACGCGGTTGAGTACCTCGATGAGCTGGTTGTACAGGCTGTCACGAGCAAAACGCTTCTCACCCAGTTCGCGGTTTCGCTGTCCCGCTGCGCGCATCTCATCGCGGTCGGAGATGATCTCAGCGAATCGCTTGGCCGCAGTCGGAATATCGCGCGAGAGACGCCAGCCGGCATCGTGCTCGGTTGCGGCTTCCTCCAGCCAGCCACCGTGGTTGAACACCACCGGACGCGATGCGGCCATGGCATCGAAGACCTTGTTCAGGGAATTGCCCTCCAGGCAGGGGTCATCACGCAGCGGCGATAGCGCGATATCGGCGGCAGACACGTACTTGGCGACATCTTCCTTCGGCTGACGGCCGAGGAACATCGCATCGGCATCGAGGCCAGCGTTCTCAGCGCGCTGGTACAACGCATCCGAGTCGCTTCCCTGCCCCAGCAGGACAAAGCGCACATTCTCCACGCCATCACGACGCAGCTGCGCCGCCAAATCCACAAGCCACTCCAGCTGGTAGGACATGCCAAAACCACCAGCGTAGACCGCCACCACGTCATCGCCCCAGCCCTGCTCCTTACGGAAAGCTGCACGCTGCTCGACCGGGACATCAAAACGCTCAAAGTCCGACGCATTCGGAATGACAGTCACGCACTTCTTCGGAGCTACCTCTTTGACGCCATCGGCCATCGACGGCGACAGCGCCACGACCTCGCTCGATGCCGCATAAAATGCCTTCTCCAGTTGCTTGGCCAGGAAAATCGCCACCGGATTATTGAGGTAGCCCAACTTGATTGGCACCTCTGGCCACAGGTCACGGATCTCCGCCACCAACGGCGCACGCTGGGTAAACTTCGCCACAATTCCCGGAACCGCCACAGTCAGCGGAGTCGAGGACGCGTAAATCACGTCGGCAGGCACACGGGCAGCAACCGCGGAGGCGCGCACCAGGAAGTTGAAGAAACTGACGATGCGCTCGCGCTTCGACATTTCATTGCGGTACGGAATCGCTAAACGACGCACGTGGATGCCATCGACCGTTTTATCCATGGCCTCATCGCGACCACAGATCATTGTCACCTCGTGGCCTGCAGCGGCCATTCGGCGGGCAAACTCGTAGGGTCGGGAACCACCCGGCTCACCGGGGAGAACAAAGTGCTGGTGGATATAAGTGATTCGCATTGTTTAGCTTTCCTCGATTACGTCGACGGGAAGTTCTTCGTTGGTGGTTGATGGATTTTTCGGGCCTCTGCTCGGCTGCATCAACGCCACTGCGGCAACAACGGCTGCTGCAAAGTAGACAACTGCGCTGGTCCACGCGAGACCGAGGGCGTCTCCGAGAAGAATGCCAATCGGGTAACAAATGACAGCGATAACGGCGGAAATGAGCTCCACTCGGCCAATTCGACGGGGATTGTCGCTGCCGAGAATTTCACCGCACAGGTGTCGGTAGCAGCCGAGCACCACGGCCGCGATAGTCAGTGGCAGCACCAACTCCCGAGCAGGCTCAAACTCATGGCCGAATACCGGCACGATGAGGAAGTAGAGTGCCATACCACCGAGCGCACCAAGCGCGCCGTACGCTGCAGTGACTATGCCAAGGTGTCGGAGCACACGAGACGGGGTGAGTTCGCGACCCCTCTGGTCGCTGGTGCGCTGATCGGCGACTGACTGCGCGACCCAGTACAGCGGCTCTGTCGCCGTCGCCACGACCACGAAAAGGCCTAACGACGCCGGCGAGGCCAGCGCCGGCAGTAAAACGCGCCCCAAGCGTGTGGTCGTCAGCGGTCCGAGACCCGATGCGATGAACGGGGCATTTGTACGAGCCGTCTCTACCACTCCGCCGACACGGGAATCGGTATGCTCGCGTGACTTCGCCAGCGACCAGATTGCCAGGGGCAGCGCCGGGAAGATGTAGGCCGCAGTCCACCAGCGCCAGTCCTCGACTCCAGCGAAATACAGCGCAGTGCTAATCAGCAGCACTGAGCCCTGGAAGCCGACGAATACTGCGACGAAGAAGGACACTCGATGGCGGCTGATGGCCATCGCACGAACCATGGAAAATGACACGGTAACCAAGGCGACAATGCCGGCCATTGCCGTCCACGGTCCGTAGACGACTCCTGCGATGGCGCAGGCAATCAGAGCGACCACGGTCATGGCGTAACCACTCGGAATGAGACCGTGGTCGTAATCATCGCGGCGCAGCAAAAGCCGATCGGCCCCAAAGCCGACGAATGGCGCCACAATATAGGCGAACTGCAAAACGGTAGCGACCTCGCCTCGACCAGCGGGCCCCAGCACTCGCGCGGAAAGAATACTGACCACAAAGGCGACGACTGCGGCGAGCGCTGAAGCTGCCGAAATCGTCGCAACTGTTCGAACTCTTTGCGCCAGCTGCCCGGAGTTAGAGGAGCTGGTAGTTGTCACGGTGGGGAGTCATCCTAACTTTTTTGCTTTCGCACTAACGGTTGCAAGTGATTGTGCACCGGTGGGATGCGCCTCAATACTGCTTTGCGCCCCACCGTGCTCTGCAAGCCAACGACGTGCAGCATCGTGATTATGTGTGCACGGGAGAATCCGCGAATTCAGCCGTTCCGGCTCAACACGTACCTCAGTGATTAGCGGATGACGATCACCGATCTTGGGAACCTCGCGGTCATCAACCAAGTCTTCGGAGATTTTCTCACCTTCGCGAAGGCCCGTGTAGACAATCTCTACGTCTGCGTCATGGAGCCTGATCAAGTTCTCCGCCAGCTCAGCAATCTTGACCGGCTTACCCATCTCCAGCACCAGAGTCTCACCGGACTCTGCAATAACGGTAGCCTGCAGCACCAGCTGCGATGCCTCCGGAATGGTCATGAAGTAGCGCTGAACGTCAGGATGCGTCACCGTCACCGGGCCGCCCTCTTCAATCTGACGCTGGAAAGTCGTAATGACTGAACCGCGCGAGCCAAACACGTTACCGAAGCGGACAGATGCCCAGACACCTTCGTGAGTTTTCCCCATGTGCGCAGTCAGACGTTCCGCAGCGCGCTTGGATTCACCCAGAATCGAGGCCGGGTTCGCAGCCTTGTCCGTGGAAATATTAATAACGGTTGAAACGTTGGCCCCAGCCGCTGCATCCAGGACGTTCTGAGTTCCGATGACATTGGTTTGAACTGCTTCTGCAGGGTAGCTCTCCAGCAGCGGCAGGTGCTTGAGAGCTGCAGCATGGTAGACAACATCGGGCTTGCGCTCGGTGAAGATTTGCGTCAGCATTTCCGCGTCACGGATATCAGCCAGGACGGTATCGGAGCCGTCGAGAAGCGCCGAACCCGTCAGCGACAGCTGCGTGGCATGCAAGCCGCCCTCATCGCGATCCAGCATAATCAGTTCTGCCGGCTCAAAGCGGTGAACCTGTCGGCAGATTTCGGAACCGATAGAACCTCCAGCGCCGGTGACCAGCACCTTCTTACCGCGGATTATGGAAGCGACCTTGGATTCATCCAGGTGCAGAGGCTGACGGCCAATGAGGTCGGCGATGTTAATTTCGCGCACCTGCGAGGTAGCGACAGCACCACGGTGGCGCGAATACTCCTCCACCGGCGGCAGAATGAGCAGGCGCAGGGACGATTCCTCACAAATGTGGTTGAGGACGTTGATGCACTCAGTGGACAGTGGCTCATCAGTAGCAATGATGACCGACTGCGCCGAAGTGCGCGATGCGAGCTCACCCAGCTGATCAATTCCACGAATCACGCGGAGACCATGGATACGAGAAATATGGTTCTCGCGGCTTTCTTTGGGATCGACGATTCCAACCAAGTGGAAGCGGTTCTCACGGGAGATACCGGAATCCGTAAGGCTGTTAATAAAGAACTTGGCTCGACGGCCTGCACCGAGAACGATCAAGCGGTCATCCGTCTGACGGGAGCCAAAGTTGTTGGTAATCCAGCGAGCGAGAGTTCGGGTATAGATACTTGCCAAAGTTGCGACACAGCCACCGGCGAACGGAACGTACCACGCAATTTCCGGGAAGGTCTTCAGGATTTGAGCCAAGCCAGTGGCTGCGGTAGCACCGCCCATGCTGATGCTCAGCAGAACAATATCTTCAGTTCGACTGCCGGGCCATACGCGTTGCGGGTTGGTGTACTCCCCGAGCAGCAGGCCGAGCAGGACGATGACGGCCACGGCGACAGCGACAACCAAAAAATTAGTGCCTGATATTTCAGAGAAAGATACCAATTCACCGCGGACGATTCCGTTAGCGGCGGACAGCGCAATCAGCCAGGCGAGTACGTCAAATACGCACCAGGCGAGCTGCTTCCAGTCTCGGATAAACATTCTTATGCCTTTTACTGCTGGTTAAATTTTCTTACGCACAATGCGTTCCACAGGCTTGGCATACTATGCGATATGAACTACATTTACAGCCCCCTACTACAAAGGGCTACCCCATCGTTCGGGTAGCCAAAAAGCCACCTTTACCACTCATCATTCTCCCTGGTAAAACAACGTTTCACCAACTGTTTACTGAAGCTTCAATCTGTTTACATTCATCTAACTAGCTGTACAAACTAGCTTCTAACGTAACCACTTCCTGACGATTGCAATTAATGCACGATCACCTCTTTATTGAGATGTTTATTCAAGGAAGTATTTGCGTGAATACTCAAACAATCGTTTTTGACAAAAGGGTTACACTTCCCCGTGAGCACATCATCAACGCGTCGGGCACGCGCTTTCATCACCCGGAAGCCCTTCCTTACTACCCTGATGCTGATTCAAAACCGGATGGGTCAGACACAGAAGACCACACAGTTCTGGCAGGCCCACAAAAACGGCGAAGACCCGACCAAATAAAAGCACTCTTACATGCGCCCATATTAAATGCGCACCCAGTATGCGTATTATTGATATATGTCGTCGCACGCCACACCAGAACCCCAATCCCCCACAACCAAACCGCCTACTAAGCCTGGCAAGAAGCGCCGCATGTCCTGGCATCGCAAGGCCGGTATGCCAGTGCGCTGGTGGTTCGCCTCCATCATTGTGGCAGCACTCATTCACCCTTTCGTCGCCGATGGCCGTTGGCTGTTGGTGCATCTCTTTACCCTCGGCGCCGTCACCAACTCCATCCTCATCTGGGGCCGCCACTTCACCGAAAAGCTACTGAAAATCGACGTGCCCGTTGGCAATCGGAAGATTCAGTTGGCAAATATTTACCTGCTCAACGTAGGTATTGTCGCGACGGTCGTCGGCAAGCTCGGTGACTGGTGGCCAGTGACCACCACCGGCGCGACGGTCGTCGGCGTCGCCGTCGCATGGCATGCGTTTTCCCTCGGACGCGACCTGGTAGCGAAGCGCGATCGGCCATTCGCCATCTCCGTTGCACACTACGTCGCGTCGGCATGCCTACTGCCCATCGGCGCTGCACTCGGCGCCATCCTCGCATCTCCTAAGGGCAAAGCGCTTCACGACGACCTCCTACTGGCACACGAAACCGTCAACCTCATTGGCTTCCTCGGGCTCGCGGCCTGCGGCACGCTCATCACCATGTTCCCAGCGCTGTGGCGAACCCGGATGTCGCCGCATTCCCGCCCGAAGCTGGCACTAGCAGTACAGCTCATAGGTATCGCAATTACTGCGATCGGTGCACTGACCAGCTTCAACTGGTTGGACTCCGTCGGCCTTGGCATTATCACTATCGGCTGGGTCATAGCCGCCATCCCGTGGGCACACAACGTCATGACTGTCGCTAAAGACCCGCGCGACCGCCTCAGCTACCCGGCGTTGTCTGCTGCAGCTGCAGTCGTCTGGCTAATCGGCACACTCGCAGTCGCCACAGTCAAGGCGCTTGACGACGGCTTCGTAATCTCATCCCTCACGCTGCCGCTGGTAATCGGTTTCGGCGCCCAGTTGCTTATCGGCATGATGAGCCAACTCTTGCCCGCCACCATCGGCGGAGGTGCTGGCCCAGTCTCTGCCGGTATGAAGGAACTTGACCGCGCGGGCGCATTCCGCTGGTCAACCATCAATATTGGTCTGGCACTGTGGCTAATGCCGCTGCCTTCCTGGACCAAAGTGGCGGTCTCCGCAATGGTCTCCCTTGCCTTGGTGTCTTATCTGCCACTTGTCGGCCGTGCCGCGAAGGCTCAGATTGGTGCGTTAAAAGAGAGTCAGAAGGCACGGGCGAACAAGGAAGCACCGCCGAAACCGGTCGAACTGCATGCAACTGCACGTCGACTCGGTGCTCAAACGACCGCTGCTCTGGCTGTATTGGGCCTGGTAGTAACCGTCGGCGTTGCGCTGAGCGGTGGCGGTGGCGGTACAGGAAGCATTGAAACCACCGGTGATGTTGCGTCCACCGGAGATACCGTCGAGGTGACGGTTACTGCCAACGATATGACCTATACCCCGAACGTTATAGAGGCGAACCCCGGCGACCGACTGGTCATCACCATGGTCAACGCTGATTCCCAGGTCCACGATCTGCGCTTGGCCACCGGCGAGGACACCGGACGTGTCGCCCCTGGCAACTCCGCCACCATTGAAGTGCCGGTTGTTCCCGGTGACATTGACGGCTGGTGCACCATTGCTGGTCACCGCCAGATGGGCATGACGCTCACGGTCAATGCAGGTGGCTCGAATCATTCACACCGCACCGGGAACAGCGGCCACTCCGACCACGCAACGCCAGGCGCACTCGGGAATGTCGGCGAACAGCCCGGTCCGGACTCCCCCACCATCAACCCGATGTTAGAGCCCGCCGAGGACGCCACGGTTCACCACGTCACGCTGCGGGCCAGCGAATTCACCGGCTACGCTGCCCCTGGCGTCGAGCAGCAGCATTGGGTATTCAACGGCAAACCGCTGGGGCCAACTTTGCGCGGCAAGGTGGGCGACGAGTTCGTCGTCACGCTCATTAATGACGGCACCATGAGTCACTCCATCGACTTTCACGCCGGCATTGTTTCGCCGGACGAGCCAATGCGCGACATCGCCCCTGGTGAGAAGCTTGAGTACCGCTTCCGTGCTGACCGCGCGGGCATCTGGATGTACCACTGCGCAACCATGCCCATGTCCATGCACATCGCTGCCGGTATGCACGGTGCCGTCATCATCGACCCACCGAATCTCACTGATGTTGACCACGAGGTTCTTCTGGTGCAGTCGGAAAGCTACTGGGGCGAGGACGGCCCCGACGCCGACAAGACCATGGCCGAGGACCCCGATATCTACAAGTTCAACGGCTACCCCGACCAGTATCTCACCCACCCAATTCGCATTCGCGCAGGTGAGACGGTACGTTTCTGGGTACTTGCCGCCGGCCCCAACAAGGGCACGAGCTTCCATATCGTCGGCACGCAGTTCCATCGCGTGTACAAGGAGGGCGCGCTTTTGCTTGACGACGGCGTGGGCGGTGCCCAAGCCCTTGACCTCGGTGCCGCGCAGGGTGGTTATGTTGAGGCCGAATTCCCAGAGCCTGGCACGTACCGCTTTGTCGACCACCAGATGGTGCATGCCGAAATGGGGGCACGCGGCAACATAGTGGTGAACTAAACCAGGGTTTACAACTTAATTGGAGCATCCTCCGGCTCGACAGCGCGCGGCAGATTGGACTCGCCCATCAAGTACTGGTCCACGGCCTCGGCGCAGGCGCGACCTTCGGCGATAGCCCACACAATCAGGCTGGCCCCGCGGCCATTGTCACCGGCCACGAACACCGGACCGTCGAAGTTCTGCTCGATGTCGCTGCGCACGGCGAGGTAGTCGTCGTCACGCATCATCACACCGCGATCGTTGAACTGAATCCCCAGTTCATGGGGCAGACCGCCGCGCTCCGGACCGGAGAAGCCCAGCGCGATGAGAACTAGGTCGGCGTCGAGCTCGAAATCCGTATCCTCCATGGGCACACGCTTGCCATCGATGACCTCGACCTCGTTGGCGGACAGGCCGGTCACGTGACCGTCCTCGCCGTGGAAGGAGACGGTGTTGACGTTGAAGACGCGCTTGCCCAGGGTCTCGCCGGTGACGCGAGCGTTGAAGCCGAGTGCCTCGGTAACCTCTGGTGGTTCGGAACCGGTGATGGTGTACTCGCCCTCTTCGTGGGCAGTCGCCACACGCCAGACCAGCGGATACATCGGCCACGGAGTCGACGCCGCACGGGACTTCGGCGCACGCGGGCGAATATCGAACTGCGTGACGGACGCCGCTCCCTGGCGCAGCGCGGTACCGAAGCAGTCAATGCCGGTGTCACCGCCGCCAATGACAACGACCTTCTTGCCCTTCGCATCAATCGGCGGGGTGTCGAGCTCGCCTGCGGCAACGCGGTTGGCACCCGGCAGGTACTCCATAGCCTGGTGAATACCCTCCAAATCACGGCCATCGACAGGCAGGTCGCGGGCCAGTGACGCGCCGGTAGCTAGGACCACTGCATCGAATTCGGCCAGGTCAGCAGCCGTCGGTGAGATGTTGGTGCGGAACTCAGTGCCCTCGATTTCCATCTGCTCGAGACGACGGTCGAGGAAACGCTGCTCCATCTTGTAGTCCGGCACGCCGTAGCGCATCAGACCACCAATCTTGTCGTCGCGCTCGAAGACCGTGACATCATGCCCGGCGCGAGTCAGCTGCTGTGCTGCAGCAAGGCCCGCCGGCCCGGAGCCGATGACAGCGATGTGTTGGCCGGTGTCGAAAGTCGGCACAATCGGCTGCACCCAGCCCTCATCGAAGCCGCGTTCAACGATGGCCAGCTCGATGTTCTTAATGGTCACGGCATCATCATTGATGCCGAGCACACAACCGCCCTCACACGGTGCCGGGCACAGGCGGCCCGTCCACTCCGGGAAGTTGTTGGTGGCGTGCAAGCGCTCGAAAGCCTCGTGCCAGCGGTTCTGACGAACCAGGTCATTCCACTCCGGAATGATGTTGCCCAGCGGGCAGGCCGAGTGACAAAACGGCACACCACAGTCCATACAGCGGGTCGCCTGCTGTTGCACCTGCTCGTTGCTAGCCTCCTCATAGACCTCTTTCCAGTCCATCAGACGCAGCGGAACCGGGCGATGAGCAGGCTCTTCGCGCTGGAATTTCATGAACCCCTTCGGATCAGCCATTGGTTACTGCCTCCATGATTGCTTCGTTGATGTCAGCGTCGTTGTCCTTTGCCTTCGCGACTACGTCGAGAATTCGGGCGTAATCACGCGGCATGATTTTGATGAACTGTGCAGCCGGGAACCGAGTCTTAGAACCCGTGAGCTTGCGGTGCTTCGACAGCGTGGCCTCCAACCAGCTGATGTCCTCATCATCGAGCGGCACAATATCGACCAGCTCGGTGTTGATGTTCGCCCGCGTCGCCTCGTTATCCAGCAGGTAAGCGATACCGCCACTCATACCGGCGCCGAAGTTGTGACCGACCGGGCCCGCCACTACGACGCGGCCACCGGTCATGTACTCGCAACCGTGGTTACCGATGCCCTCGACCACGGCCGTAGCACCGG
Organism: Corynebacterium sp. MSK032; assembly: GCF_030232065.1. Taxonomy (NCBI): domain Bacteria; kingdom Bacillati; phylum Actinomycetota; class Actinomycetes; order Mycobacteriales; family Corynebacteriaceae; genus Corynebacterium; species Corynebacterium sp. MSK032. The sequence goes on from NZ_JASPJR010000010.1 coordinate 82,059, forward strand.
AGTTACGCACGCAGAAGCGCTCACCGACAGTGCCGCGGACGAAGATCTCACCGCTGGTGGCACCAAAACCAATGACATTGCCGGCAATGGTGTCGGTAGCCACATCCGCGGTCGGCGGGGCCGAACGTGAAGGTCGAACCACAATCTTGCCACCGCACAGGCCCTTGCCGACGAAGTCGTTGGCATCGCCCTCCAGCTTGATGGTCACACCGGCCGGCAGGAACGCACCCAGCGAGTTACCGGCGGAACCGAGCAGGTTGACGACGATGGAGTCGTCGGCAAGCCCCTGCTTACCTGCGACTTTGGTGACTTCATACCCCAGGCGCGTGCCCACGGAACGGTTCACATTGCTGATGGCGTGGTGCAGCGATACCGGTGTCGGCGCCAGCCCATTCGCGCGCGCCGTACGCAGCGCGGGCTGCGCTTCGTCGATGAGGCGCTCATCCAACGCGCCCTCAAGGCCGTGGTCCTGCGCCTTCGTGCAGTAGGAATCCTGGTCCGCAAAGAAGGGGCTTTCGGCAACGTGCAGGATTCGCTCCAGGTCAAGCTTTGCGACGCGCGGAAGGTTGTCGAGATCCTTGCGCGGACGCAGGCACTCGGCATGTCCGACCGCTTCATCGATGGTGCGGAAACCCAGCTCAGCGAGGTATTCACGGACCTGCTGGGCGATGAAGGTGAAGAAGTTGACCACGTGCTCGGCACGGCCGGTGAACTTGCTCCGCAACTTCGGATTCTGGGTGGCAATACCAACTGGACAGGTGTCCAGGTGGCAGACGCGCATCATGACGCAGCCCTCAACCACCAGCGGAGCGGTAGCAAAACCAAACTCCTCAGCACCCAGCAACATCGCGACCACGACATCACGACCGGTCTTGAGCTGGCCATCGCACTGCACGCGGATGCGGTCGCGCAGCCCGTTGAGCATCAGGGTCTGCTGGGTTTCAGCGAGCCCCAGCTCCCACGGACCGCCGGCGTGCTTGAGGCTGGTCAGTGGCGAGGCACCAGTGCCGCCATCGTGGCCGGAGATCAGCACGACGTCGGCATGCGCCTTCGAGACACCAGCGGCGACGGTACCCACGCCCTGCTCGGAGACGAGCTTGACGTGAATGCGGGCGCGCGGATTGGCGTTCTTGAGGTCGTAGATGAGCTGTGCCAGATCCTCGATTGAGTAGATGTCGTGGTGCGGTGGCGGCGAGATTAGCCCCACGCCCGGGGTGGTGATGCGGACCTCCGCGATCCACGGGTAGACCTTGTTCGGTGGCAACTGGCCACCCTCGCCGGGCTTTGCACCCTGGGCCATCTTGATCTGGATGTCGGTGCAGTTGGACAGGTAGTGGCTGGTCACACCGAAGCGGCCCGATGCGACCTGCTTGATGGCAGAGCGTTTCCAGTCGCCGTTGGCCTCCATTTCGAAACGGTCTGGGTCCTCGCCGCCCTCGCCGGAGTTGGACATCGCACCCAGGCGATTCATAGCGATGGCCAGCGTCTCGTGTGCCTCCGCAGAGATGGAGCCATAGCTCATTGCGCCGGTGGAGAAACGCTTGACGATGCTCGAGACCGGTTCGACCTCTTCAATGTCGATTGGCTCGCGGTCCGAGGCGAACTCGAGCATGCCGCGCAGAGTTGCCAGCTGCTTGGTCTGCGCATCGACCTTGTTGGTGTAGTCGCGGAAGACCGCGTACTGACCAGTGCGGGTGGCATGCTGCAGCGTGTAGATGGTCTCCGGGTTGAACAGGTGGTACTCGCCTTCGCGACGCCACTTGTACTCGCCCCCGAGATCCAGCTCGCGGTGTGCCTGCTCTTCCGGGCGCGGCAGGAATGCGCTGCGGTGGCGCGCGGCAACATCTTCTGCGACCTCGTCGAGACCAATACCTTCCAGCGGAGAAACAGCGCCGGTGAAGTACTCGTCCAGGAACTCCTGCGACAGACCGACGGTGTCGGCCAGCTGAGCGCCACGGTAGGACTGCAGTGAGGCGATACCCATCTTGGACATGACCTTCAGCACGCCCTTGGAGGCAGCCTTGCAGTAGTTCGAGCAGGCCTGATCCAACGTCAGAGCTCCGAGCTGGTCCTTCATGCGCAGCTCATCGATGGTTTCGAAAGCCATGTACGGGTTAATGGCATCGGCGCCAAAGCCCAGCAGCATGGCCATGTGGTGCACCTCGCGGGCGTCGCCAGCCTCAATGATGAGGCTGGCGCGCGTGCGAGTGCGCTCCTCCACCAGGTGGTGGTGGACCGCGGAGGTCAGCAGCAGCGACGGGATGGGGGCAAAGCGCTCGTTGGACTCACGGTCAGACAGCACAATCAGTCGGGCACCACGGTCAATGGCCTCAGAGACCTCACGGCGAACACGACGGATAGCGTTGCGCAGGCCACGGCCACCGCGGGCGACCGGGTACAGGCCAGAGATGACCTCGGCACGGAACTCGGAGTACTCCTCGTTCTTGCCCGCCTGGCACAGGGTGACAAAGTCGTGGTTGTCCAGGATTGGATGCTCAAGCCGGATGCGACGGGCGGCATCGGCGGTGGGCTCCAGGATGTTGGTCTCTGCACCCAGCAACGTATTCATGCTGGTGATGGACTTTTCGCGCAGCGAGTCCAACGGCGGGTTGGTAACCTGCGCGAACCGCTGCGAGAAGAAGTCGAACAGCATGCGAGGGCGGTTGGACAGTGCCGCAATCGGCGTGTCTGAGCCCATCGAACCCAGGCCCTCCGCGCCGGTGAGTGCCATCGGGCGGATGATGAGGTCAACGTCTTCTTCGGTGATGCCGAAGACGCGCTGTCGTAACACCGCGCGGGCATGCGGCATGTACTGGTAGCGCTCTCGTGGCAGGTCGGTGATGTCGACCAGGCCCTCTTTGATCCATTCCTCGTATGGCCCGGTGGCGGCCAGCGTGGACTTAATCTCCTTGTCCTCAATAATGCGACCGGCCTTCATGTCCACCAGGAACATGCGCCCCGGCTGCACGCGCGTGCGCTGCACAATCTGCTCCGGCGGGATATCCAGGACACCAGCTTCGGAGGCCATCACCACCAGGCCCTCGTCGGTCACCCAGATGCGCCCCGGGCGCAGACCATTGCGATCCAGGGTGGCACCGATGACCTGGCCGTCGGTAAAGCAGATGGCAGCGGGGCCGTCCCACGGCTCCATCAGGCAGGCGTGGTACTCGTAGAACGCGCGAACCTGCGGGCTGAGATTGTCGTCGTGCTCCCAGGCCTGCGGAACCATCATCATGACCGCATGCGGGAGACTACGACCACCGAGATGCAGTAACTCCAGGGCCTCGTCGAAACGCGCAGTGTCAGAACCGTTGGGGTCGCACACCGGCAGCGCGCGGTCGATGTTGCCCAGCTTGCCAGAGCGAATCAGCGACTCGCGGGCGCGCATCCAATTTTCGTTGCCGCGCACGGTGTTGATTTCGCCATTGTGAGCGACGTAGCGGTACGGATGTGCCAGCGGCCAGGACGGGAAGGTGTTCGTGGAAAAGCGCGAGTGCACGATGGCGAGCGTGGAAGTGACTTCCTTCTGCTGCAGGTCAAGGTAGAAATCCTTCAGCTGCGGAGTAGTCAGCATGCCCTTGTAGACGATCGTGCGGCTGGACAGCGACGGGAAATACACAGTGTCGCCACCAGAGCCCTCGCCGGCGCCCTGTTCACCCAGCTCACGCTCGCAGCGCTTACGCAGGAAGAACATCTTGCGGTCGAGATCGATATCGCTGAGCTGGCGACCCTCGTAGTTCTTCGCGGTAACGAAGAGCTGACGCAGCACCGGCATAGCCTGGCGAGCCATCTGGCCAAGCCCGTCAGCGTTAATCGGCACATCGCGCCATGCCAAGATCTCGATGCCCTCTTCGGCGCAGATGTCTTCAATAGCCCGGATGGCATCGAGGGTGGCCATGCGCGACTGCGGCAGGAACGCAATACCGGTGGCGTAGGTTCCGGCCGGCGGCAAAATAACGCCTTCCTTGCTCAGCTCAGCACGGTAGTAGGCATCCGGAACCTGAATGAGAATGCCGGCACCGTCGCCGGTGGTCTTCTCGGCGCCGGCGGCACCGCGGTGGTCGAGGTTGACCAGTGCCTGAATGCCCTTTTCGACAATGTCATGGGTCTGGCGACCGTAAATGTCGGCAACAAAGGCCACGCCACACGCATCATGTTCGTTCGACGGGTGGTAGAGACCTTCCCTCTGAGGACCACGAGGCAATGTGGTCGCTGTTTCGGTCAGAGTCATGGCTGTCTTAGCTGTCATGGCTGTTTTCCCCTTGTAGGTGCAATGTGCCAATTGGGGGACACGGGTTATCTATATTTCCAACTGTTTTAACAATGCACTTTCATCTAGGCGTATTGCAATACGTATTTAGGGAATTAGCTATATTTACCCACCCCCGAAGGAGCTAGAACACCCTTCCCGTTCGACTAAAACCGGGCTTTTACTACCCGCTTTAACGCCATAACCCCCTAATCGAGCTACCACCCCCGCTAACTACGCACAATTGTTCGATTCTTTAGCAAACCTCCCTCCATACCCAATCCGCTCCCACCGCTATGGTTAGCTCCATGCTCGTCAACCGTCGTTTCCGCTCGCCACTGCAGGGCCTCGCCCTCCTTATCGGCGCAGTGACAATCCTCAGCGGCTGCACGGCTCCCACAGCCCCCACTCCAGAGAGCCAGTCGTACAGCCCGGCTCCGGCACCCGCATTCACGCCCGAGCCAGAGGAACCCGCGCCCGAGATTCCTGAAGCGCCCCACTCCCCGGACGCCCCGGACACCCCAGCGCCCGGCACATCGCCTATCGACGGCATCCGTAGCGCCCTCAACCAGCTGGAGGTAAAAGGGCGCGCACCGAAAACCGGCTATGCGCGCGATGAGTTCGGACAACGTTGGAGTGACGACGTCTCTGCCGAGTTTGGGCACAACGGATGTGACACGCGAAACGATATTTTGAATCGTGACCTTATTAATAAGGAGTACAAACCAAATAGCCACGATTGCGTCGTGCTTTCAGGGCAGTTACTGGATCCCTATACCGGCACGATGATTGAGTTCCAGCGTGGCCGCGATACCTCTTCTGCCGTTCAAATCGACCATGTCGTAGCCTTAAGCGACGCCTGGCAAAAGGGGGCACAGCAACTCCCGCCCGAGGTTCGGCAGGACTTTGCCAATGACCCCCTCAACCTCTTGGCCGTCGATGGCCCCGCCAATCAACAGAAGCGGGATAGCGATGCCGCATCTTGGGTGCCCGCCAATAAGCCATTTCGCTGCCAGTATGTCGCTCGCCAGGTGGCGGTAAAACAGAAATACCACCTATGGGTCACGCAGGCGGAGTACGATGCCATCGACCGTTGGCTCTCTACCTGCACACCAGAGGATGAGCCCGCACTTGCCGCCCTAACCCTGAATTAGGGCAACTTCCTCCGGCGCTCACCGATGCCACACACCGAGGCTCAAGCCGGCGAATATGCCACCTATTCAGCTACGTGTTCGCAACCTCCCTCCCCTCTCGGTCGCGAGCATTTCATTTTTCCTGAAGATTCCTAGCCCCTAATTTCTGGGGGCGACCGCCATTCACTTACGGCCCACCCCTTTCAAACAAACCAACCGAAAACCCCTGGATTCATAGAGTTATATACGTCAATACCAGAATTGAATTCGTTACCACAGTGTTATCATTTCGTTATATTCACTGCTTCCTGTCGGTTTATAACCGTTTGATAACACTGTATCCTCTAGCCCGTACGCGAAAAAGGTATCCGTCGTAAAGCACTGCGCACACTGACTGCGTATTTTTACTTTTCTTCGTGGAAACTACTTTTTGACGCGGCACAGGTTTGTTAAAGTCTGGTTGTTACAAAAACGCACTATCGTGACTGATGGTGTCAATGTGACTGAAGAGTCGCTTGGCGCTATTAGCCGCTTGTCCATCACCTTGGAGGATTCTCACCCATGGCAGCTGAAATGAAGGCTCCGCAAGTACCACTTGGGCTGCAAATCAAGGCTTTTGCCCAGTCGATTCCACCGCTCCTGCGTACCGGCGCCCTGTACATGACTCCGAAGACGGCGCCGAAGGTCCTCGATTACCTGCGTCGCCTGAAGTTCTCCGTCGCCAGCCTGATTTCCATGGGTGCGCTGCGCTACCCGGATCGCCTCGCCCTTGTCGATGATGACGGCGAACTGACCTATTCTCAGCTGCTGGACAACGCCCACGCCCTGGCTCGTGCCTTGATGGACCGTGGCATGACTCAGAAGTCCAGCTTCGGTGTTATCGCACGTAACGGCCGCGGCATTATTCTGCCGATGGCTATCAAGGGCTTCATCGGCTCCGAAATTATGCTGATGAACATCGGCTCCGGCCCGACTCAGATTCGCGGCGTCGTTGACCAGAATAAGGCCAAGTTCCTGTTCGTCGATGACGAGTTCCTGGGCAACCTGCCGGAAGACCTCGACGATGTCACCGTCGTTATTACCTCCGTGACCAAGCCGGAGACCCGCAAGAACGCGGGCAAGAACTTCCTGTTCATGGAAGACCTCATTGAAGAAGGCCGTACCTCGAACGCCAAGTTAGATCCGAAGCCGGAACAGGGACGCATCATCATCATGTCCTCCGGCACCACCGGCATCCCGAAGGGTGTCCTGCGCAATGAGCCGAAGACACCGGCAACTGTGGGTGCAATCGCCGAGCGTATTCCGTGGCGCCGCAACATGGTCATTCACCAGTCCGCATCCATGTTCCACGCCTGGGGCTGGGCAAATGTGCTGATTGGCATGGCTACCGGCTCCACCATTGTCACCATGCGTGTCTTCGACCCGAAGAAGGCTGTTGACCAGTGTGAACAGTACGGCTGTAACGGCATGATTTCCGCAGCCTTCTTCCTGCGCCAGATCAAGGATGTTCTGGATGAGGAGCCGAACCGCAAGATTGGCCCGTTCCGCTTCATCGTCTCCTCTGGTAACGCCATCCCGGGCTGGCTCGTCTCCGCGCTGACTCACCGCTTCGGTCCGGTTATCTGTAACTTCTACGGCTCCACCGAGGCCGGCCTGTGCTCCATCGCATCCGGCGCGGACCTCGCAGCCCGCCCGGACTCCGCAGGTCGCCCGGCAATTGGCGCCAAGGTTCGCATCCTGGGTGACGACGGCAAGGAAGTCGAGCCGGGTGAGGTTGGCATGATCCACACCGCTCAGGAGCTCTCCTTCATCGGTTACCTGAACAAGAAGGACAAGTTCACCACCGTCGATGGCCTGTTCCAGATTGGTGACCTCGGCCGTATCGACCAGGACGGCTACCTGTACATCTGTGGTCGCTCCGACGACATGGTGATCAAGGGCGGCGAGAACGTCTTCCCACGCGAGGTCGAAGAAATTCTGGGCCCGGTGCCGGGCATCGCCGATGTCTTCTGCCACGGCAGCAACGAAAACGACGAGATTTTCGCTGACCTGTTCCTCTACGTTGTCCGCGAGGACAATGAGGCCGGCAAGAACCTCACCGAGGACATGCTGCGCGAGTACGTCCGCGAAACTCTGGCCGAGCACTCCACTCCGGACCGCGTCTTCTTCGTCGACTCCCTGCCGCGCAACGCCATCGGCAAGGTTGTCCCGCGCGAGGTCAAGGCAATGCACGAGCGCCTGAATCTGGACGCTCAGTAAGAAGCCTGCACACGAAAGTGTGCCCACCGGCTATCCGCCTGGTGGGCACACTTTTTGCTTATTTCCGCTACCTTTTACACGGCTATCCGCGCGGGCGCACCTGGATTTCATCCACGTTGGCATCCGCTCCGGTATCAACGGCCAGACGTACCGCGGCTGCGATCGATTCAGGCCGCATGAACTTCGTGCCGTCGTAACGCCAATCCGCATCATCGCGGTGCCAATTCGACTGCAGCTGAACCTGCATATCGGTATCGACGCGCCCGGGGTGCACGGAGCTGACTCGTACCGCGCCACGCTCTTCCTCGCGCAGCGCATCGGTGAAGGCCCGCAGTGCGAACTTCGACGCCGCATACGGCGAAGTACCAGCTGAAGCGCGGAATCCCGAGCCCGAGTTGATGGTCACCAGCGTACCCTCCGCCTTGCGCAGCGCCGGCAGCAGCTGGCGGGTCAGGTCGGCAACGGCGACGACGTTGATGTCCATAATCCGCGACCAGTCCGCACGCGAAACCTCCGCCACGTCCCCATCGACGTACACGCCCGCCGAGTGCACGAGCACATCCAGCCCGCGCCCACCGAGCGCCTCCAACAGCTTTGCCACTTCCGCGTTTACGGCGTCGGTATCACCCAGATCAGCAACGAATACGCTTGCCGACGGCAACTGCGACGCCACCTTCTCGGCAGACTCAGCACTGGTAGCGCCCACAATGACATGGTGGTCACGGGAGAGATCCTTGGCGACCGCCAGGCCAATACCACGGCTTGCACCCGTGACCAGGGCAATCTTGGTGTCAGCGGCAATATCGATGCTCATGTACGGCTCCTCTATGTAGTCGGTTTACTTCTTCGGCTTCGCGCCGCCCACCTGGTCGATGGGGGTCACCTGCAGGAAGTCAATGTTGACGCGCTTCGGACGGGTGGCCGCGAACACGATGATGTCGGCAACATCATCGGCGGTCAGCGACTCAACGCCATCGTAGACCGCTGCGGCCTTGGTCTCGTCGCCGTCGAAACGCACGAGTGAGAAGTCGGTGTGGACGCGCCCCGGATCGATTTCGGTGACGCGCACGCCATCGGCAGCAACCTCTTGACGCAGGACTTCCACCAGCGCGCGCTCAGCGTGCTTGGCCGCGTTGTAGCCGGCACCGCCGGTGTAGACCTGACGGCCGGCAATCGAGCCGACGGTGAGCACAATGCCGCTGATGGACTTCAATGCGGACAGCAGTGCGCGAGTGACGCGCAGGGTGCCCAGCACGTTGACCTCGTACATCCAGCGCCACTTTTCCTCGACAGCGCCTTCAACCGATTCCATGCCCCAGGCGCCACCGGCGTTGTTAACCAGCACGTCGACGCGCGGTTCGGCCTTAGCCAGCGCCGCCACATCGGCGTCGGAGGTGACGTCAACCTTGTAGACCGTCGCTTCACCACCGGCAGCGCGAATCTCCTCCGCGACAGCCTCGAGCTTGTCCTCGCGGCGGGCTCCCAGCACAACGCGGAAACCTTCAGCTGCGAACTGCTTGGCAGTGGCTGCACCAATACCAGAAGAAGCACCGGTAACTACAGCTACTTTCTTGCCATTAGTTGAAGTTTCAGAGGTCATGGGGGCTCAACTCCTTGCTACATGCGTCTACTAATATCCCCGACTGTAGTCATACGACACCCTCCTGCGCCGAAGACTGCGTGTGCTTTACACCTGATGTTCCACGTGAAACGTATATAAAACTGTGCCGGAATTTTTCCGATTCACCTCATACACAGCCGCTAAAACCGCGATACTGGTTGCATGTCTGACCAGCCTCACTTCCCACATCTTCTCTCCCCTCTCGACGTCGGTCCTCTAACTCTGCGCAATCGCATCATCATGGGATCAATGCACTCCGGCCTGGAAGATCGCACCCGTGATATCCCCAAGCTGGCTGCCTACCTGGGTCGGCGCGCCGAAGGTGGCGTGGGGCTCATCGTCACCGGCGGTTATGCTCCCAACATCGAGGGTTGGCTGACTCCGGCCGGTTCGATGATGGCGTCGAAGCGCATGGCGGACAATCACCGCCGCGTTACTGACCTCGTGCACTCCCACGGCAGCCACATCGTGCTGCAGGTGCTGCACGCCGGTCGTTACAGCTACAGCCCGCTGGCTCGCTCCGCCAATACCGGTCAGTCGCCGATTAGCCCGTTTAAGGCTCACCGCCTCACCGGCTTTGATGTCTCACGCACTATCGGCGCTTATGTCCGCGCCGCGAAGCTCGCAAAGCGCGCCGGTTACGACGGCATCGAGGTTATGGGTTCCGAGGGTTACCTGCTCAACCAGTTCCTGGCCGAGCGCACCAACCACCGCTCGGACAACTGGGGTGGCAGCGCCGAGGCTCGCATGCGCCTGCCCATCGAAATTGTCCGCCGCATTCGCGCCGAAGTGGGCGAGGACTTCCTACTGCAGTACCGCATTTCGCTGCTTGACCTGGTGGAAGACGGCCAGACCTGGTCCGAGACCACTGAACTCGCGCAGCGTCTGGTCGAGGCTGGCGTCGATGTCTTCAACACCGGTATCGGCTGGCACGAAGCACGCGTCCCCACCATCGTTACGTCCGTGCCGCGCGCCGCATTCACGAATCTGACGGGTCGTCTCCGTTCGCTTGTCGACGTCCCGGTGGCAGCCTCCAACCGAATCAACCGCCCCGAGGTTGCGGAGAAGATCCTCGCTGACGGCAATGCGGACCTGATTTCCATGGCCCGCCCACTGCTGGCTGACCCAGACTTCGCCATCAAGGCGGGCGACGGTCGAGCTGACCAGATCAACACCTGTATCGCCTGTAACCAGGCCTGCTTGGACCACACCTTCGCGGCCAAGCGCTCCACCTGTTTGGTCAACCCGAAGGCAGCTTACGAAACCGAGCTGGTATCCGTGCCGGTTGCGAAGGACAAGGCCAAGCGCGTCGCCGTCATCGGCGCTGGTGTGGCCGGACTCGCTTTCGCGGAAGCCGCAGCTCAGCGCGGTCACCACCCGGAGATCTTCGAAGCCGCCGACCAGATTGGTGGCCAGTTCAACCTCGCCGCAAAGATTCCGGGCAAGGAGGACTATGGCGAGACGCTGAAGTACTTCTCCCGTCGCCTGGAGGTGCTCGAAGTTCCGGTTCACCTGAACACGCGTGCCGACGTCGACGAGCTCAAGGCCAAGTTTGACCACGTGATTGTGGCCACGGGTGTCACCCCGCGTATCCCGGGCATTGCCGGTATCGACCACGAGAAGGTCATTCGTTACGACGAACTGCTCTCGGGTGCGAAGCAGGCTGGCAACAAGGTGGCCGTCATCGGTGCTGGCGGTATCGGTGTGGACGTGTGTGAATACCTCACTCGCAAGCCGAACCAGACCATCGAAGCCTGGAAGGACGCCTGGGGCGTCGGTGACCCTGCGGAGTTCCGCGCGGGCCTGACCAAGCCGGGCACGGTCTCTGGCGCGGCTGAGGAGTTTGAGGTTGAGCGCGAGGTGCACCTGCTGCAGCGCAAGACCTCCCGCATCGGTAAGGGCCTGGGCAAGACCACTGGTTGGGTTCACCGTGCGGAGATCAAGAAGGCCGGTGTCAAGCAGTACACCGGCGTCACCTACAACCGTATCGATGACGAGGGCCTACACATCACCATCGATGAAAAGCCACAGGTCATCGCGGTTGACAACGTGATTGTCTGTACTGGTCAGGTATCCAATCTGGACTGCCTGGGCGGAAAGGATCGCGAGAGCGTCACCGGCGATAACTCCAATGTCACCATCATCGGCGGCGCGGACGTGGCCGCTGAGCTGGACGCAAAGCGTGCCATCCGCCAGGCCGTTGAGGTAGCGCTCGCGCTGTAGGGCTAGGGCTACTACGCCTCGTAGCGGTCGGTGTAGGCGCGCTGCTCGAACTCGAAACGGCCCGGGTGAGCCGGGAACTCACCCGGGACACCGATGGCCAGCAACAGCGCTACTGCCACATCGGTGTCACCGGCACCGATAGCTTCCTTGACCTTCTGCTCGCTAAAGCCCGTCATCGGGGAGCTAGCCCAACCAAAGGCGCTGGCAGTGACCATAGCGAAAGAAGCGGCAATCATGGCGTCGCGGATTGCGAACTCGCGGGAGAGCCCCTTTTCCTCGCGGGCCTCATGGAAGGAGGTCATCGAGGCCTCCCGCTCAGCAGCGGCGACTTCGTCCCACAGGCCAGTGGCCTTGTTGGCCTCAACCAGGCGCGGAATACCGCGCTTCCAGCCGGTCGGCTCACCAATGAAGGCGAGCAGCAGCGGCGCATTGGCAACCTGCTTCTGGCCACCGGCAGCTTCCACTACCTGCTTGCGCACCTCAGGGTCCTTGATGCGCACAATCGCGCGGGACTGAATGTTAAAGGCGCTGGGAGCTTCCAGAGATAGCTCCAGGAGGCGGCGCACGTCAGCGTCGTCAAGCGGTTCGTCAGCGTAAACGCGCGTGGCACGGCGGTTGCGGATGATGTTCTCAAATTCGGTGGCGAACTGGTCGCGCGGAGAATGCGAAGTCATGCATTAAAGAATAACTGTTTGCCAACCTTCGAGTTCGAGCAGCCAGCGCTTCATTTCGCGGCCGCCGGCATAGGATCCGAAAGACCCCGCTCCCCCACTGGCGGGCACCACGCGGTGACAGGGAATCAGAATGCCCAGCGGATTGGTGGCACAGGCCGATCCGGCAGCTCTGGCGGCACGGGGTGACCCGGCCATTTCAGCGAGCTCACCGTAGGTCACAACCTGGCCATACGGCACGTCGCGCAGTGCGGTCAGCGCACGAGCGCGGAAAGAATCCTGGGTGAATATGTCGCAGTCCAGCGGCAGCGCAAACTCGCGGCGCTGCCCGGCAAAGTACTCGCGGAACTGCTGCGCTGCCTGTTCCGCCACCGCCTGCGCTTCGGGGTCGGCGGCGCTGGGGTCGTCGTCAAGCACGGGACCTAAGAGATTGACTTCGACGACCCCGCGAGCGGAGGTGGCGATTCCAAGCGCGCCGAAAGGCGTTTCTACCTGGGAAATCGCCATAAAACCTCCTACTTAGCCCTTGTTGGCCTGGAACCAGGCCAACAGCTCGTCCCACTCCTTCTCGTGACCGGAGCGGAAGTAACCACCGTAGCCCACGCCCTTGCCACCAGCCGGCTGAGCCTGGCGCTTTTCAATCTTTTCAGCAGAGCTCATCACATTGGTGATCAGGTCTGCCGAGGACTCCTCAGTCCAGTAATCATCCGGAACGCGGATGGACAGGAACGGCTGCGGAGCCTTGGAGAAGCGGTTAGCGAAGTCGAACTCGGAATCGTCGAAGAAGTAGCCTTCCTTGCGAGCCCAACGAGCCCACTGACGCATGACACCGTTCGGCGGCTCAACAGCTAGACGCCACGCCGACGCCGGAATGTGGCCAGTGATGAAACCGCTAATCGGGCCGAGAATATTGAAGATGAAGAATGCGCGGACCTTGCCCGCCACGGACGGCACCTTGGAAATACGCATACCGCGGCAGTTGACCAACGCCGCTGCGTCATAGGTGCCCTCGGAGCCGGCGTAGACGATGCCGTGACCACCAACCGCGTGGCCGACAGCGAAGTGCGGCACGTCCGGGTAGGTCTCCTTGGCCCACTCGATCACACCCGGAATATCCTTGGTGATCCAGTCCGACATCCGGATGTCTTCATTGTTCTGGTCAGTCTTCAGAGCGGACTGGCCAATTCCGCGGTAGTCATAGGTGATAACGCCGTAGCCCTTTTCTGCCACGGTCTCAGCGAAACGGTGGTAGAAACCCTGCGGCACACCGGTACCGGAGTGAACGGTGATGATGCCGTTGGGAATGTTCTCTGGGTTCTCCTTCGGGCGGAACATGGTTCCGCGCAGCAGGACGCGGTCATTTGCCGGAATAATGATGTCCTGCCGAGGGCACGGCTCCGGCAACTTCGGGCTCTTCGCGGAAAAACGGCTATCCCCAGTGGAAGTGGTTGAGGCTTCGGAGGTCATTTATGCAGTTCCTTCGAGTGGACTTAAACAGTGCATGATTTTGTATACACAATCTTAAAGTGTAAGGCTCATCACTTTCAGCGCTTTCGTGGAATTTGCCTCACACGCGTTACAACTGCACATCCCCATAGGCGCGTTCGTCCTCAATTGGCTCCAGATGCGAGGAGATATGCACACCGGGAAAACGCTCCCGCAGCTCACCTTCCATCGCGGTAAGCACATCGTGACCGCGCTCCACGCTCCACGCGCCCGGCACCAGCACATGGAACTCAATGAACTTCTGATGCCCCGACTCGCGAGTGCGGATTTCGTGGACGTCAATGCCACGACTCCGGTCACGGTGCGAGGCCAAAATCTCATCCACCGCCACGCGGTCGTCGCCCTCCATGGCCTTGTCCATCAGGCCGTTACCGGAATCGCGCAGCAGCTTGTAGCCGGTGACCAGGATGTTTACGGCCACGGCCAGCGCGATGATCGGGTCGAGCCACCACAGGCCGGTAACCCACACCAGCGCCACACCTACGAGCACTCCGGCGGAGGTCCACACGTCGGTCATAAGATGCTTGCCGTCGGCGGTCAGCGCCAGGGAGTTGTGTTGGCGCCCGGCCTTAAGCAGAATCAGCGCCACCGCACCATTGATCACCGAGGCAATTACGGTCACGACGAGGCCCAGGCCAATCTGCTCAATCGGCTGCGGGTTCACCAACCGCTCGATGGAGACATAAATAATGGCCGCCGCCGCCACGAAGATCATGGCACCTTCCAGCCCGGCCGAGAAGTACTCTGCCTTGGAATGGCCGAACTCATGATCGCGGTCCGCGGGCCGCGCGATAACCTTGAGCACAATAATTGCGACAACTGCCGCAACCAGATTGACAATCGACTCCGTCGCGTCGGAAAGCAGGCCCACCGATCCGGTCAGAGTGTAGCCCCAAAACTTCAGCGCGATGGTGACGACCGCCGCCCCCACTGAAAGCCAACCAAAACGAGATAAGTCCTGCATATGCGGGCACTTTACCCGCCCTTCCGGAGTTACTACCAGTTCTATGAGCACCGATTTCCAGTTCAATTTGCAGAACATTTCTGCAGGCCTGCCGTTCGCGTCGCAGCTCGCCTCGCTTGCCGACGCCGTGCGCGACCACGACGTAGTAGTCCAGGCCCCACCGGGTACCGGCAAGACCACTTTGGTTCCACCGGCGGTGGCCAACACCCTGGGCGGCCGCATTGTGGTCACGGCTCCCCGGCGCGTGGCGGTGCGCTCGGCGGCGCGGCGGTTGGCGCAGCTGTCGGGCACCAAGCTCGGTGAGGAAGTTGGCTACTCGGTGCGTGGCGACGCAAAAGTTTCCCGCGCCACCCGCGTGGAGTTTGTCACTCCCGGTGTGCTGCTGCGCCGACTGCTGCGCGACGGCGACGTGGACGCCAGCGCGGTGCTCATCGACGAGGTGCACGAGCGCGGCTTGGACACCGACCTGGTGTTGGCGATGGTGCGCGACTTGCGGGATATCCGCGATGACCTGCGCATTGTCGCTATGTCGGCAACGGTGGACGCGCCGAAGTTCGCGGCCTTGCTCGGCGGCTCCACCCCGGCCCCCATTGTGGCGGCGGAGGCGGAGATCTTTCCGCTGGACATCCGCTACGCGCCCTTTCCGCAGCGGCTGGATGCACGCGGTGTGACCGACGACTTCCTGCAGCACGTTGCCGCCCAGGCCAGCACACTCGCGGAAGAAGCCGCCGGTGATGTGCTGGTTTTCCTCCCTGGCATCCGCGAGGTGGAACGCTGCGCAGGCTATATCGCGGATTCCTCGGAGGTGGCGGTGCTGACGCTGCACGGCCAGCAGAGCTCCGAGGAGCAGGACCGCGTGTTCCGTCGGCAAGCGGATGGTAGACGCGTAATTGTGTCCACCGCGATTGCGGAATCATCCGTGACTGTGCCGGGCGTGCGCGCCGTTGTCGACGCCTGCCTCGCACGCGGACCGCGGCTCGACATTGCGCGTGGCTTCTCCGGCCTGGTCACCAGCTCGTGTGCACAGTCCTCGGCGAACCAGCGCGCAGGCCGAGCGGGACGTGAGGGCCCGGGCATCGTGGTGCGCTGCGTCTCCCAGTCGGAATTCGCGTCCTTGCCCGCCTGGCCCGCGCCGGAAATCGAGGTCGCCGACCTGACCCAAGCGCTCCTCGACGCCGCCGCGTGGGGCACGCCTGGGATGCAGGGACTGAAGCTTCTCGACAACCCACCACCCCACCACGCCGAGGCTGCAAACCGCATTCTCGCTGGCCTGGGCGCTGTTGATGAGGCCGGTGACATCACGGAACTCGGCCGCACCTTGGCTACCCTGCCGGTGCATCCGCGTATGGGACGCGCGCTGCTGACGGCTACGGACATGATGCCGGAGCACGCGGGCGCGGTCGCACGCGCGGTGGAGAAACTCACCGATGCCCGCGGCTTGGCCAAGCAGGTGCGCCGCATTGAGCTGGATACTGAGGCCCCCGCCAACCTGCTGCCCTCGGACATCCCCGCGCTGGTCACGGCCCTGGCCTGGCCGGATTTCATCGGGCGACGCCGCAGTGCGAATTCCGACGAGTACCTTTTCACCGGCGGCACCGCAGCGGAACTCGCCCGCGGTTCTGACCTACACGGCCACGAATGGATCGCGGCCGCCGACATCTCGCGGCTCTCACACGGCCGCGCACTGATTCGCGACGGCGAGGCGATCGACCTGGAAATCGCCATGCTCGCCGCCGGCCACCTCGCCCGCACGGAGACCACGGCGCGCGTCGAACAGGGCCGCGTTCGCGCCCGCGAGCGTGACCTGCTCGGCGCCATCGAGCTGTCCTCCCGCCAGGTCTCCCCAACACCTGAGCAGTGCATTGCTGCCAACTCCGCCTGGCTTGCCGACGCCGCCCCCAACCTCGACCGCGACACCGAACAACTCCGCCGCCGCATGGCCTTTCTCCACACTCATCGCGGTGCCCCATGGCCGGATGTCTCCCCCGCAGGGCTCGCGGCCCAGGCCGAGCTCCTCTTTGCTGGCGAGCTGGACCGCCCGACCCCTCCCAAGCTAGATGCCGAGCACCTCCGCCGCCTGCTGCCCTGGCCGGAGGCCACGGACTTCGACCGGCTGGTGCCCGAACGCCTGGAGGTCCCCTCCGGTTCGAAGATTCGCCTGGAGTACCCGGAGGACCCCACGAACCCTGAGGCAAAGATTGTGCTCGCCGTGAAGTTGCAGGAGTGCTTCGGCCTGGCGGAGACCCCGCAGGTATTGGAAAAGCCGGTGACAATGCATTTGCTGTCACCGGCTCAGCGACCACTCGCGGTCACTCAGGACTTGGAAAGTTTCTGGAATGGCGCCTACGCACAGGTTCGCTCCGAGATGCGGGGCCGTTACCCCAAGCACCCGTGGCCGGAGAACCCGTGGGAGGAGCAGGCTACTGCGAGAACGAAGCGTCGTCGTTAAGCAAGCCCGTCGTTAAGCAGCTGCCTGTGCCCGCACGCGACTGGGCTTGCGCCAGAGGTAGATTGCGTAGCCCAGGCAGGTGAAGAAGAGCACGCCGCCCATGATTCCCTGCATGTTGCCGTAGAACCACTGCCCCACATTGGCAGCGTGGCCGAAGTCATTGCCCACGAACACCTCGTACGGTGCCCACCAGTGGGCGATCATGAACAGGACACCGACAATAATGTGCCCGATCTCGCGGACGAAGAGCACCAGCGGCACGAAGACCATGACGATCGACCAGTGGTGGCTGACCGCGTATGGCCCGGCGAAGCTGACCGCCAGCGCAACGAAACCAAGGGCTGCGACATCATAGCCGTTGCGGTGGTAGATCCACGCCACGAAAGCAGCAGCGATGGCACCGATGAGGAAGAAACCGTAGATGCCAATATCGAGCGCGGTACCCTCCACCCCGGCGCGGGCGAGCAGACCACTGAACGCCTGGTTGGCCTCATAGGTCGGGGCGCCACCGCGGTTGCCGGCGAAGAACTCATCGGTCCAGAAGTAGATGGACTCCTTAAAGCGCACGGCGAAACCAATAGCGACGGTCACCAGGAACCAGCAGAAGCTCTTGGCCACGGCCGCAAAGTCACGGCGCATGAGGAACACCAGCGCATATGCCGCGGGGGTGATCTTAATTCCCGCCGCGATACCCACGCCCAGTCCACGCAGTTTCTTGGGCAAAAAGCCCAGCACATCGGAGACCACCAGCAGCGCGAGGAAGACGTTGATCTGCCCGAAGAGCACGTTGGCGCGCAGCGGGTCGAGCAGCATCACAACACCGAGCACGCAGGTAGCCATCAGCTTCGGACGCTCAGAGCCGAGACGAGTGAAGACCATCCACAGCATCGCCCACACCGCCGCCAGCGTGGCGAACGTCCAGATGATCTGCAGGGTCACCGGCCCCGCCCAGGTCAGCGGGTAAAACAGCAGCGCCGCAAACGGTGGGTAGATGAAGCGGAAACCCGATCTGGTGGGAAACTCTGGTGAGTAGAGATCCTGGTCTCGTCGTAGTGCCCAGCCGGCGTCTTGGAAGACCTCGAGGTCCATCATGTAGGCAGTTGCCGCAAGATAGATGAAGTCGATGACAACGACCAGCGACACCAGCCCAAATACAATTGCCAAGATCCGTCTCTGCATGACGGAAAGCGTCGAGAGTCTGTCCATGAGCATGATTCGACACTACCGCACAGTTCTTCCTACTCAGGCCTTAGAGTGGGAGGTATGTTCGTGGAAAACTATCGCAAGGTTCGCTCCGAGATTGACGACGCTTGCCGACGAGCTGGGCGCCAGCCCTCCGAGGTCCGCCTGCTGCCAGTCAGCAAGACTGTGCCTGTCGACGCCCTGGTGGAATCCTGGCCGGAGCTCGCAGCAGCCGGCTGCGCTGGCCTGGCGGAAAACCGCGTCCAAGAAGCGGTGGCCAAGGCGGAGGCATTCCGGGAGGCCTTCGGCGACAAGGCACCGCATATGGCCATCATTGGCCCACTGCAGACGAATAAGGCCGGCCACTTAGTCAGCTGTGCTGATGAGTTTCAGGCGCTGGATCGCCCGAAGGTGGCCGGGGCGCTGCAGCGTCGCTTGGCCGATTCCGAGCGCAAGCTCGATGTGTTGATTCAGGTCAATGCCTCCCGCGAGCCGCAGAAGTCGGGTCTGGCGCCGAGTCACGCGGCGGAGTTTGTCCGCATGTTTGGCCCCGATGGCGAATACCCGAACCTGCGTCTGCGCGGGTTTATGACCATCGCGGCCCAGAATGATCCGAATGTGCGCGAGACCTTCGCGGAGCTGCGGGAGCTGCGGGACAGTCTGCTCGGGGATTTGCCGGACGGTGTCAGCCTCAACGAACTGTCAATGGGTATGTCCGGCGACTACCGCGAAGCCATCGCCGAGGGGGCGACCACCGTCCGTGTGGGACGCGCCATCTTCGGTGAGCGCTCCTATCAGAAATAAAGGTCGCGAAATAGAGGTAATCTCAATGCCATGAGTTCTGATGTCTCCCCGTGCTCCCGTCGTCGTTTCCTCCTGGGAACTGCCGCCACTGCAGCTGGCGCACTCGTAGCCGCTTGTGCACCAAAGTCTGCGGTGGAAAAGGTTGACGCTGCCGACATTCCGGTTGGCGGCGGTGTGGTGATCGGCAATTACGTCGTCACGCAGCCGGAGGAAGGCAAGTTCGCCGCTTTCTCCAGTTCCTGCCCGCACCAGAATGGTCGTATCACCGAGGTCAGCAATGGTGTGATGATTTGCCCGAACCACAACTCACACTTTGATATTGCTACTGGTGAGGTTGTTTCTGGTCCGTCGCGTAAGCCCGCTGGTCAGGCATCGCTTTCAGCTGAAGGCACTGAGCTGATTGTGGGCCAGAAGTAGGTTCCGGAAGCAGATTAGTGTTCGGTGGGTTCAAGGCCTAGAAGGTCTACGCCAGCCGGCGCTAGCTGGAATCGCAGCGGGCGACGGCTCGTCGGCGTTGCCAGTCCTTGAGCCTCTAACTCGGCGAGATACTTTCGCGCTGTCCGCTTCTCCTTGCCGATGGTGTCGGCGACGTGTTCGAGCTTGATTCCATAATCAGGTCCGAACAACCGAACCTGTGCCAGGACAAACAGCGTCCCGATTTCGTTGTCTGTCAGCGACACGGACAGTGCCTGCTCGGGCGAGTTGGTTAGCTCAGCTACCCGCTGTTCAAGCTTCTCGCACTGGTGGGACTTCATCTGCAGCTCTTCCAGCAAATACTGCTGAGCATTCAGAATG
Organism: Corynebacterium sp. MSK032; assembly: GCF_030232065.1. NCBI lineage: Bacteria > Bacillati > Actinomycetota > Actinomycetes > Mycobacteriales > Corynebacteriaceae > Corynebacterium > Corynebacterium sp. MSK032. Next base: position 101,915 of record NZ_JASPJR010000010.1, read on the forward strand.
ACATCAGCCATCACCTCGACGAAGAACGTGACTTCGCCCCGGTTCATTGGGTCTTCCGTAGTGGTAAAAGCCTTGTAATACTTCGCTTTATCCTCAGCGAGTTGGCGAGAAATAGTCAGCGCTGTGGCAGGTGAGAGTCTCTCCCGCAAAGCCACTGACAGCAGAAAACGCCCCATCCGACCATTGCCGTCATAAAACGGGTGAACGAACTCGAACATGAAATGGCTTGCCAGGATTCGAATAAGCCGATTGTCCTCTGAGGAATTCACCGTTTCCAGGAACTCATTGAGAAGTTGGTGAATGGCAGCTTCACTTTCAACACCGCGATGAATCTGTCGCTGCCCATCGGTAATTGTGACCGTTGATGCTCTAAAGAGTTCACCGTCTAACTCATCCTCGGCGCCAATTTCATCGCCGAGAAGTTGATCGTATTGCTGCCGGATCCCTGTGAGCGTTGTCGGAAACTCAATCCGCTCATCGTTTGCCAGCCGGAAATAGAGCTGACTGAACTCATGAAAGCGCTTGTGCTGGGTTCCCGAAGTGTTGTCCAACGCCTCGGCGACTTCTCGCCGTGTGGAGTGAATCCCCTCAATCTCATTGGTGGCTACCACCTCGGCCAGGAGCAGATTGAAGAGATAGTGAGTCCGCGCGGCACCTGGCAGACGATTCCACAACTGTGAAATCTGCAGCTCTAGAGACAGAATCTTTTCAACCCTGGCTGCGAGATCGCTTGTGATGCAGCAAAAGAGTGGCCACTGCCCCAGCGGAAAGTGCCACTGAATCGTCGACGGGGAGTCTTTGCGTGACTGGTACTCGCTCTCCACTGCCTGTTCCGCATCGTGTGCAGACATGTGGAAGATCCTCTTAAGCGGATAGTGCTTCACGGCGAGTCTCCCCCTTCTGTTTCCAATGCTTTTTACATGATGCTTTCTACATATAGTGCCCTAAAAACGAACCCTTAATGTAAAAAATCACCGTTTTTTACATTAAGGGTTCGTTTCTTGGTGTCTAAATGTACCTTGCTGGCGATTTTCCCCCTACCGCGTTACCCTTACCGCCGCGGCTTCAACCCCGCCACAGCACACGCACCAGCGATGAAGGACAGCGCCACCAGCCACGGAATCAGCCCTGCCCACTCGAAGTGGCTGAACACCATGCCGGAGACCCAACCGACAATCGATGAGCCCGCGTAGTAGCTGAACAGGTACATCGATGACGCCTCGGCGCGGTCGCGCTGCGCCACCAGCCCCACGCCGGACGAGGACAGTGAGTGCGCCACGAAGAACGATGCCGTGAATACAAGTACGCCCACAACCAATGCGGGCAGCCACGGCAGCAGCGCCAGCCCCAGGCCCACGCACGCGGCCAGAGTCGCAATGGCGATGAGGCGACGGCGGCTCACCGTCTTCGCCCACACGCCCGCGCGTGCCGACGACCACGTGCCCGACAGGTAGAGAATAAATACGAACCCTGCCAGTGCCGGGGAGAGCCCGAACTTATCGCCCAGTCGGAAGCCCAGGTAGTTGTACAGAGAGACAAACGACCCCATAAACAGGAACGCCAGGGCGCACAGCGCGAGAATGCGCGGGTCGCGCAAGTGCCGCGCTATGGCCTGCCCCTCCCCTGCAAACGACAGCTGCTTCGGCTGGAACCTACGCTGTTGCGGCAGGAAGTACCAGGTCAGAATGGCGAAAACAAACGCCACCGTCGCCGAGACCGCAATCGCCACCCGCCAGGAGGCGAACTCCAGCACAATGGACGGAATAATACGGCCGAGCAGGCCACCGACCGTCGTGCCCGAGATATACAGCCCCATCACGCGACTGACATGGTCGGCGTGGACTTCCTCACTGACATACGCCATAGCCACTGCGGGCACACCGGCAATGACAATGCCCTGCAACAGGCGCAGCGCAATCATCGAACCGATGCCCGGCGCAATTGACACCACGAGCCCCAGTAGCGTTGCCACAAATGCGCTGATGACGATGACGCGCCTGCGCCCAAAGCGCTCCGACAAAATGGACACCGGGATAATCGCACAGGCCAAGCCACCGGTGGTGGCGGATACCGTCAGCGCGGCGGTGGCGGGGTCGACCGATAGCTCGTCGGAAAGCGTGGGCAGTAGCGCCTGCGTTGCGTAGAGCGCTTGGAACGATGCCAGGCCAGCGAAAAGCACAGCAATAAGCGCGCGACGGAATCCGGGATCTTCTGGCCGTAGTCCTTCGATCTGTTCGGGGTTTTCGTTAGCGCTAGTCACTTGTCCTACGTTAACCCTCCCTCCAAACCTCTCGCTGAGTACCCGGATTCAGAAAACCTTTTTAATTCGCCCGCGGTATCGCTTTCGTTTTATTAGTTTCGTAGGCATGACTACTTCTTCCGCACAGCCACAGAGTCGCAATCACGACCGCGAGTACGACATCGTCGTCTACGGTGCCACGGGTTTCGTGGGCCGCTTGATTGTGGACTATCTGGCTAAACACGCCGGTCAGACGAAGGTGGCGCTCGCAGGCAGGAACGCCCAGAAGCTTGCCGACGTCGCGGAGAACGCAGGCGTATCGGACTGGCCGGTCATTGTTGCGGATGCCGCCGACCAGCAAGCGGTGGCTCAGCTTGCGGCCAGCACAAAGGTGGTGCTGACCGTTGTGGGACCGTACGCGAAGTACGGCCGCACTCTGGTGGCCGAGTGCGCCAAGGCCGGTACTCACTACGTCGACCTGTGTGGCGAGGTGCTGTTCGTCCACGACTCCATCGCGAATAACCACGAGGTGGCACAGCAGACCGGAGCGAAGATTGTTCACTCCTGCGGCTTCGACTCGATTCCTTCCGACGTCGCTGTCCGCGAGCTCCACGAGGCGGCCCACACCAAGCTCGGTGAAACAACCCTGCTGTTCAAGCACGTCAAGGGCGGTGTCTCCGGCGGCACTATCGATTCGGTCCGCGTCCAGCTTGCACAGGCCAAGAAGGACCCCAAGCTGCGTCGCATCATCGCCGATCAGTACGCCCTGGCTGAGCCGGGTCCCGACCAGGGTAAGTTCGGCGTCGACCTGCGCCCGGCGCGCTTCCGCCGCCACTGGCGAGCGCCCTTCTTCATGTCGCCGTTCAACACCCGAATTGTTCAGCGCTCGGCGATGCTGGCGGATTACGGTGATTCCTTCCGCTACCGCGAGCTACTCAATGTCGGCCGTGGCCCGAGGGCTTTCGTCCGCGCAAATATTTTTGCGGCTGTCTGCAGGTTGGCGCTGGCGGCGATGGCGTTCGGGCCGACGGCCAAGCTCATTGATAAGAAGCTGCCGAAGCCGGGTGAGGGCCCGAGCGCTGAAGAACAGGCCGAGGGTCGCTTCACCATCGAGGCCTACACTGTCGATACCTCCGGCATTCACTGGCGTTCCAAGGTGTCTCTCGAGGAAGACCCGGGGTACGCAGGCACCGCGATTATGATTTCCAGCGCCGCCCTCGCACTCGTCCACGACGATCTGCCGGACGCTACCGGCGTGCTCACTCCTACTGTCGCGCTTGGCGACGCCCTGTCCCGCCGTCTCCGCGCGGGCGGCATGACCATTGAGGCGGTGCAGGCTCGATGACTGATGGCCTGACCGGTGCTTTTGCGAATCTCACCCGCGGACCGAAACTGCCGAGTGTAGGTGGCGGCCGTGCGTTAGTGACCGGCGCTTCCTCCGGCATCGGTTGGGCATGCGCGGAGGCACTAGTCAAGGACGGTTTCGAGGTCGTTGGCACGTCCCGCAGGGGCGCCGAGGCGCCGCACCCCGAGGGCGTGCAGATGGTGGCACTCGACATGTCCAGCGCCGACGACATCGCTGCTGTGGTCGCCCACGGGCCTTACGACGTCGTCGTCGCCAACGCCGGTGAGAGCCAGTCGGGCGCTTTCGAGGAGCTACCCCGCGAGGCGCTTGAGCGTCTCTTCCAAGTCAATGTTCTGGGGCAGGTGGAGCTGTTACAGCAGCTGCTGCCTGGCATGCGCGAGGCCGGTCGTGGCCGAATTGTGCTGGTTGGCTCGATGCTCGGCGGGTTGCCGCTGTCCTACCGTTCTTCCTATGTGGCGACGAAGGCCGCTATCCGCGGCTTTGGGCTTTCGTTGCGCGGTGAAGTCGCGCAGTTCGGTATTGGGGTGACGGTTGTCGAACCGGGTGCCATCAACACGGGGATTTCTACACGTCGGACGACGTATGGCGATGAGGGCTCCGTTTACGCTGCTGATGTCCACCGCATGCTGACGAAGTTGAACGCCAATGAGGAAGATGGCATTCCCGCTTCGGAGATTGCTGAGGTGGTTATGCGCGAGGTGACCGCCGAGCGACCTTTGGCTCTGGTGGCGCGGGGGTCGTCGGCAAGCGTTGCAGTGCCCTTCATGCGGCGAATCCCGACGCAAGCGATGTTGACCATCATGCGCCGGGTGCACGGGCTGCGGTGAGTTAATCGGCGATGGCGCGCATTTCGACTGCCTGCGCGCACGCCTCCGCGGCTTCGTGGGCTAGATTGATGGCCTCTTGCTCGTCTGCGACTTGGACAATCCAAAAAGCTGACGGGAACGTCATCGCGTTGTAGTACGGCAAATCGCTGTGCGAACCATCCGGCAGCACCGTCATGGCATCCTCCGGTGGAACCAGCCCGCCGGACATAACCCAGTGGCCTTCGTCCTGAAGCTTCTGATTGAAGCGTCCAATCCGTTCAAAGGCAGCGTGCATTTCCTCATCAGAGTCATACGCGTTGATATCTCTGCGGCCATGGACCGTGAAAAAGTACTGCACACCAAGCTCCTGAGTTTCGTTTTGCTAAGTGTAACAGATTGCGCGGGGCTGGAACCGGGAATTTGTGGGAATTTTAGAGCTTTGGCTGAGCGTTTTTGCGGCCAGGGCCTAGTTTTCCTGCCGCGCAGCGGCGGCTCGCTGTGCCCTGATCTCCGCTACCTGCTGCTTGCGGGTATTGAAGCCCATGCGCCACGGGGCGGCTAGACCTGACTCGGGGGCATGCGGGTTATCGCGCCAAGATTTGCCCTCGTTGTAGGCCTGCGCGCCCTCACGGTATGCGGCGGATTGCTCAGTAAAGGTTGGGTACGGCTGTTCGGTGGCTTGCCTGGTCTGCGCACCGACCGATTTCATTCTCGCGCGCAGTTCCTTGATTTTGCTCTTCACCCTTTCGTCATGCTGTTCCTGCTGCTCTGCGATCTCAGCGAGTGCCTGCTGCTCGGTGATGGGGTCGAACGAGTCTTGTCCTGCCTGGTCGTAGGCTTCCTTAGCGCGCGGGGTGCGCTCCCAATCACGCAAAGACGGATTGTAAACGCACCAGTCTTCCTGGCCGTCGTCTTTGTAGATACTGCCGCTGTGATCCCAATACCTTGTCATGCGTTTACCCTCCTGAGTGTTTTTCATGGGTCTTACCACGCCGTTAGGTACAGGGAACCCGAAGGCGACAGAACCTACACTAACCTCTCCGCAGCTTCCGCCAGACCCAATCAACGATCACGAAGCCAACGAGAGTCACACCAAACAGTGGTGCAACCACCGAGTAGGCAATCAGCAGCGCCACAACAGCTGCTGCAACACCCGGGCGAATGTCGCGCCATCGCGTCGGCGCCGGGAGCCTGCCCGGGCGACCACCTCGACCGCGCCCAAACCACATGGCGTACCCGCGCACAATCATCGCCAACAGAGCGACACCAATCAGTGCCAGGACCAGCTGATTCACCCACCCGAACAGGATGCCCATGTGCGCGTTAATCAGCCATTCGGTCAGCTTCGCCGGCAGCGGCCAGTCCGCAAAGTGAATCCGATCGACCATCGCTCCGGTCGAGCCGTCAACGGTGACGGTCTCAATGCCCATCCGCCATTCCTCGCGGGCTTCCTTGGCCATCCACACGGTGCCAGCTTCCGGTGGTGTCAGTTCGACTTTCCCGGCCAGCCCCTCGGCACGTGCGAGGTTCATAACACTATCTGCCTCTGACCAGTCATAATTCGCTGGCGCAGTCGCAGTTATGGCTGGCTTCGGCGCGTACCAGTCCATCGTCTCGCGCAGCTTTGCGATGCCCGTTCCAGCCACCCACGACCACGTCAGGCCGGTGACAGTCAGGAACAGAAGTCCAACGCTAACCGCCACGCCAACATTCGCGTGACGACGCATATGATGCGCCCTCTTACTCGTTCCCTGTGTCCGCTTGCGACGCGAACGATCCCACCAGAGCCAGAGGCCACCAATAGCCAGTGCGCCCATCCAGGATGCTGCCGTCTCGGAGTAGAGGCGACCAAAGTTGCTATCAATCCAGAGCCTGCGGTGCCCTTCCGAAATCCAGGCCCGCAGTGGCAGCGCCGCCGAGGAACCGTATTGCACCAGGTCACCCTTGATGCTCAAGTCGCCTGGGTCAACGAACACCGCATGTCGGTAGGACTCCGACTTCAGCTGCTCGTCATTGAACATGACTCGCGTTGTCTGCCCCGGCTTTTCCGGGACCTGCACTGCGGTCACCGGCAGGTCAGGGTGCACGCGCTGCGCGACCTCAACCTGCTTTTTCAGCGGTTGTGCGGGAAGGCTTGATGTTGCGGTTAGCTCTTCGTGGTAAACCACCTTTTCTATGCTCGGGGCGAGGGCATACGCCACGCCTGTGATAGCTGCAATAACAAGTAGTGGCGCAACGAGGATGCCTGCAACGACATGGATTCGGTGCAGTAATGCTCGTGGCCCACCATTTTTCTGAGTCTGTGCGACGGGGTTTGCGGCTGGCGTTCCAGCGGCATCGCCTGTGGCTATTGAAGTCATGCCTTATTAGTCGGACGAACTGCCCCAGTTGTTCCCCAGCAAGCTCACTTTTATTACTTCCAGGGGTAGCCATTCGGCCACGCACCTCGTTGTCGGCCACCTTGTGCACAACTACCCGTCGTTAAGCACGCGTACCCTCGTAGACATGGCTTATCCAGACGTGTACCACGCCGATGACAACCGCTATGAGACAATGCCGTACAACCGCTCCGGCAGCACGGGGCTGAAGCTTCCAGCCATTACGCTGGGACTTTGGCATAACTTTGGTGATGACCGACCGCTCGAGACGCAGCGTGAAATCCTGCGCACCGCGTTCGACCACGGCGTCACGCACTTCGACCTCGCCAACAATTACGGCCCACCGCAGGGCTCTGCGGAGGCGAATTTCGGTCGCATCATGGCCAAGGATTTCGCTCCTTACCGCGATGAAATGATCATTTCCTCCAAAGCCGGTTGGTACATGCAGGATGGTCCCTACGGCTTCGGCGGCTCGCGGAAGTACCTCGTGGCCAGCTGCGATGCCTCGCTGAAGCGCATGGGCCTGGATTATGTGGACATTTTCTACCACCACCGCCCCGACCCGGATACGCCTATCGAGGAAACCGTCGCCGCCCTCGATTTCCTCGTCCGGTCGGGTCGCGCGCTCTACGTCGGCGTGAGCTCCTACTCCCCCGAGCTCACTCGCCGCGCGCAGAAAATCGCCCGTGAGCTGGGCACACCGCTGACCATTCACCAGCCGAGCTACTCCATGTTCAACCGCTGGATCGAGGACGAGCTGCTGGCAACCTGCGCCGACGAAGGCATGGGCGTCATCGCCTTTTCCGCGCTTGCGCAGGGGCTTCTCACCGACCGCTACTTGGATGGCGTGCCGGAGTCCTCGCGTCTCGGGGCACACAAGATGAACTCGGGGTTCCTCAACGACGACACGCTCACCGCCATCCGCGAGCTCAACGCCATTGCTTCACGACGAGGCCAGTCCCTGGCACAGATGGCCATCTCGTGGGTGCTCCGCCGTGACGAAGTGACCTCAGCCCTGATCGGTGCATCCTCGGTGAAGCAGCTGAAGAACAGCCTCGGCGCCCTGGACGCTGCACCGTTTAGCGATGAAGAACTCGCGGAGATCGACAAGTGGGCCGTCGACCGCGGGATTAATCAGTGGCAGGGCGCTACGGAGTCTGTGTAGGGAGCTCATCGAGCGCCGGCAGCACATACTCAATCAGCTCATCAATCTGCTCTTCCGCATCCCGCTTCGAGGTGCGGAAGTTGATGCTGACGTGGTTGATTCCGAGCTGTCGCTGGGATTGCAGCAGTTCAATTAGCTTGTTGCGGCCAAGGCGGTACCCGAAGTGGCCACCCTGCGCGGGGGCGTCGGGGTCTTCATGCAGGTCAATCCACAGTGATTCCAGGAATGGTTTGAACACGTCCTCACCGCACTCCTGCGCTACCGCCTCCTGCCAGTTGGCGATGTTTTTCTTCTGCATCTCCAAACCCTTGTGGTACATGAACCAACCGTCGGTATGCGCGGCCTTCCACTCCAGGCTCTGCTGACAGGAGCCGGTGGCCAACAGCGGAACTCGGCGTGCCAGCGGCTTGGGCACCACATCGGATCCGCCCATCTTGCCCTCGGACCACCGGATAGGCCGGTAGCTGGTGCTGAGGGCTTTTTCATAGACCTCGATATGCTCGCGGAAACGCTCACCGCGCTTGCCTTTGTCCTGGTTAAAGGCGGGGAACTCCTCGGGTCGGTCACCGGTGGCAACGCCAAAGAGGAAACGGCCATCGGAAAGCCTGTCCAGTGTGGCAGCGCGCTTGGCCATCACCAGCGGATGCTGGAAGGGCACGACGACTGCACCGGTGCCGAGCGCGATATCGGTGGTGTGTGCGGCGATGTAACTGAGGTACATCCAGGGGTCGTAGACCTGGCCGACGTCGCCGAATGTTTCCACGCGCAGCGGGATGTCGCGTGCCCACACCGCCGCGATGCCTGCGCGTTCGACTTTCTGAATCAGCCGAATCTGGTTGCTCAGCGCGTCCTTGGGCTCGGCTTCGGCGTCCTGCTCGATGGGCAGACTCAGCCCTACCGTGAGTCGGCCCGGCGCGAATGTGCGCTGGTAACCGGGTAGTTCGTCGATAGGCTTGTCCGAAAGATCAAACAGCGAGCTCATGATGCTCCACGGTAGTACAGCTCGAGGTGCGGCACTCGTCGTTAAGCTGGAAACATGCTTGAGGATGTCATCATCGTCGGTGGCGGCCAAGCTGCCCTCGCTACCGCCTATTACTTGCACAAACGCGGCATTGATCCGCTCATTCTGGACAATCAGCCCGCTCCCGGCGGCTCCTGGCGCAATGTCTGGCCCTCACTGACGCTCTTTTCCACCCCGGACTTTTCCAACCTTCCGGGCATCCAGATGCCCGATTATGACGGTTTCCCGCCCGCTTCCCACGTGATTGACTACCTCAGCTCCTACGAAAAGCGCTACGAACTGCGCGTTCAGCGCCCGGTCGCCGTCACGGACGTCTCCCACGACGGCACCTTCCACCTCACCAGCGATGCCGGTGACTTCGAATCCCGCCAGCTCATCGCCGCCACCGGCAACCGGCCCTTCGTCCCGTATTACCCCGGCACGACCTCCGCGAAACAGTGGCATTCGGCCAACTACCCAGGTCCCGAGCCATTCGAAGGCTCCCGCGTTGCCGTTGTCGGCGCGGCGAACTCCGGCGCCCAAATAGCCTCTGAACTGGTGCTTTCCGGCATCGACACCACCTGGTTCACCCGCCACGAACCACGCTGGATGCCCGACGACGTCGACGGCCGCGTCCTGTTCAAACGCTACCGCCAGGGCGCCACCGACAGCATTGGCGACATCGTTGCCCTACCGCCCGTCCGCAAAGCCCGCGACTCCGGCGCACTCACCTGGACACCCATGTTTTCTTCGCTTGACGACGTCCACGCGGACCACCTCATCTGGTGCACCGGTTTCCGCCCAGCGCTCGACCCTTTCCGCAGCATCGACTCTGACCTCATCGAGTTCGTCGGCTACGGCGACTGGGTTGGCCCCGGTGCCGCCACGATCATGGGTGTTGGCCCCTTTGCTAAGCGCGCGGCCGAGCGGGTGGCTGCCCGTCTGTCAGCATGACCTGCATCAACAGCATGTCCAACCAGCGCCCGTTCTTCGCCCCCACCTGCGGCAATAGTCCAACGCGCTGGAAGCCATACTTTTTGTGCAGCGCAATCGACCCCTCGTTGCTGCCTTCTATCGCCGCAACCAAGACGTGCTTTCTCGCCTCACGAGCAGCATCGATGGTCGCGCTTAACAGTGCGCCTCCATCCATGCGATGCGATTCTCCGCACTGACGGTGTCATCGTTCCAGATGGCGACGGTGTTGATTACGGCTTCGTTGTAGATCTCCGCGATTGCCGCGGCATCGTCCCGCGTTGCGTGCCGGATGATCATGGTTTTACTCCCCGCTGTCTGCGCTGTTTCTGCGCTGTTTATCTGCGCTCTGCTTTTATGAAAGCGAGATTACCAAGCTTTCGTTTTCGAACGGGTGTTTTATTTATGTTTTTGGACCAGGACCTAGCGTACGCCCTGCAAATGCCCAGCTAAACGGTGCCTTTATAGTCGGCTAACCATCTTCGAAAACTCCTCAAAATTCTCTTTCATTTCTCTTTACAAGCCAGAAAAGCGCCTGTAAGATAGCAAGTAAGTTCGAAAGAAAACCGACAACCATTGGAGCACCAGGGGGATCCAATGAAGTCCGAACAAGTACCCGAACCATATTGGGCTCACGAAAATCCTGAAGATGAGCTCTCAGCACTCGCGCGGGCTACCAACCGCGCCCAACTTGAGTTAATTAAAGCCTGCTGCCCTGCAGGTGATGATGACGTTGAAAACCATGCCGCTCGCATCAGCGTTCGGTTGGGAATCACTCGCAGTGAGGCACTACGTATCTGTGACATTGGCCTGTTGCTGGAGAAAATGCCACAGTTGGCGGAATATGCCCGGGAAAGCTGCGCATTATCCATGCGGCAACTCGGCATCATTGCACATGGCGTAGTCGGCATCGAGCCTGATCAAATACCCGATGCAGAGAAGAAGATTCTGGCATTGGTTACGCCACGGAAGCGTCGTCAAGCAATGATTGGTCCTCGCACGCTCACCACCAAAATTGGTGATATTGCTGCGGATTTGGATGACCGCGCTCGTGCCGACGGCACAATTCCCACCATCACCGATACGGAATCGGTGACTCTGGTGGAACGTCCCGACAGCTACTCCCAAATCATTCTCACCCTGCGGCCGGACCGCGCCTATTTTGCCATGTGCGCAATTGAAACGGTCTTCCGCGCGAATGAGGAAATGACGCAGGCGGATGCATTTGTGGAACTCATCCACCAGCGCACCAATGCGGAAGTTGTGCTCAATGTTTTCCGCGAGCCCCACAGTGATGACGCCTGGCTGGACGGTGCCGGCTGGCTAGGCGCGCTGGTCACGGAGGAGTGGATGCAAAAGGTGACGAATGTCCGCCTCTCAGCAGACAGCGCCACCAATGGTTACCGTCCAACTCCAGCGCAGGTCGCCCGCGTCCACGGTCGCGATGGAACATGTCGCTTCCCCGGCTGCGAAGTCCCAGCATATAAGTGCGATATTGACCATATCGCGCCGTACAACCAGGAAGACCCCGAAGCCGGTGGCCCCACCGACACGCAGAATCTGCACTGCCTATGCAGGAAGCACCACAACCTGAAAACCCACAAGCTCTGGGATATCACCGCTTATGAGGACGGCTCAGAGGTGTGGTCCTCTGCCGACGGCGTTACCGCGGCGACCGTCCCGGCCGGACCATTAGCCGGGTTCGGCCGACAGACTTTTGACAAACGCGCTACCCAGAAGACGAAAGCACGCCATGACCACTACATGAAGTGGTGGCTGTCATTCGCGGCTGTGCCAGATCTGGTCTTTGATGATGGGGAGGATTAACCCAGCGGACCACCGCAGTTCGGCCATGCGCCAGCACCCTGGGAGGCAAGCACGCGCTCGCCAATCTCAATCTGCTGCTCCTTGGTGGCCTGGTCAGCCGTCGGTGCGTACTGGTCACCGCCGTGGCCGCTCCAGGTCTGCTGCGAGAACTGCAGTCCGCCGTAGTAGCCGTTACCGGTATTGGTCTGCCAATTTCCGCCGGACTCACAAGCCGCAACCTGATCCCAGGCGCTGACTGATGCAGCGTTAGCGGCGGCGGTCGGGGCAGCAATCATGCCTGCTGCCACAGCGGCGGATGCGATGAACTTACCGGAAAAACGCATAAAAAGAGAACACTCCTAAAGGGTTGACTTTTCTCTTGGGCGACCAACCTACGCGCACCCTCCCCCGTCCTGTCAACCCGTATCCTGGAAAGTATGTCCGTGGCAGATGTCGTCCGCAAGACCGAGAGAAGGATCAACGCGCTGGCCGCCAAGCGTTCCAAAAACGCTGGTTGGGAACCGGAAATCATCGGTTTCACCGGGTACGGAAGTGCAGAGCGCGTTCGCGTATTCGGCCGTGTCCTCCTGAAGGATCCGGCCAAAAAACGAGACGAAGAACGAAACAAAAAACGCGGTTTTTGGCAGTTCTTTACCGTCGAACTCGCGGACTTTCCCGTCACCATCACTGCCGGCGACCGCACGGTGGAAACCACCACGGATAGCAACGGCTATATCGAGGTACTAATCAGGAATCACGGCCTCGAACCCGGCTGGCACGAAATTACCATCAACGACACTCCTGCAGAGGTCCTCATCCTCTCCCCGGAGACCAAATACGGCATCGTCTCCGATATTGATGACACCGTGTTGGTCACCATGCTGCCGCGCGCCCTCATCGCCGCCTACAACTCCTGGGTCAAGGAGACAGACGAGCGCAAGGCCGTCGCTGGCTTCAGCGAGTTCTATGCGCAACTTCGCCGTCGTTACGCGAGCAAAACCGACGAGGACACGGACGTTCCCGTCATCTATCTCTCCACCGGAGCGTGGAACACCTTCAGCACACTAAAAAAGTTCCTACACCGCAACAACCTGCCGAAGGGCCCACTGCTGCTCACCGACTGGGGGCCAACGCCCACCGGCCTGTTCCGCTCGGGCAAGGAACACAAGAAGGTGCGACTTCGCGACCTGTTTATTGACTTCCCCGAAATCAACTGGATTCTCGTCGGCGATGATGGCCAGTACGACCCGCTCATCTACGGCACGGCCGCGGCGGAGCATCCGGACAAGGTCGCGGCCATCGCAATCCGCAACCTCACTCCCAGCGAGCACGTGCTCTCTCACGGCACGGCGGTGCCAATTGAAAAGCTGGAGAACAAGGAGGTCCCGTTCATCGAGGGCGCCGACGGCTATGAACTGCTCAAACAGATTGACCAGCTGCCGCAACCATGATCTACCTCCGCCATGCCCGTATTCACGATGATGCCGAGCTCCCGGCGTACGTCGTAAAGCTCGCCCTGCCCTTCCCCATGGCCTTCACCACGCCGATTACCATCCTGACCGGCGAAAACGGCAAGGGAAAGTCGACGGTGCTGGAGGCGTTGGCATCGGCGATGGGTGTCGATACGGACGGCGGCTCGCGGTACAAGACGCAGGAGCGCACCTCCCCAGTCCCCCTGGCGCTGACCAGGCGCAATCCCCCGGATACGTTTTTCTTTCGCGGCGACGCGCACCTGAACCTCGCGCGCTATTACGAGTCGCTTGGGCAGCTACCAGGTGGCAGAGAAATGGCAGACCTCACCCAGATGAGCCACGGCCAATCCATCATGACGCTGGCCGAACGCCGCTTCAGCGCCGAATCACTGATCTTCCTCGACGAACCCGAGGCCGGACTGTCGGTCCTACGCCAACTGGAGCTCCTCGGCCGCCTCGGCGCGCTCGCGGAAGCCGGCGCACAAATCATCATGGCGACGCATTCCCCCATCCTGCTCGCCGCACCGGAAGCAACAATCATTTCGCTTGACGACGCCGACACCACCCACTTCGAAGACACCCTCGCGGTACGGGCAACCAGGGATTTCCTAGCCGATCCCGTCGGCATCGCGGACTACATGGTGGAGCGTTTTACTTCGGATTCTTAAGCCCCAGCGCCGCCACGACACCCAGGGCCGACAGTGCCACCGGCAACCACATCGCGTCACTCATGGCGGTGGTGAAGTCGCCACGGTTGCTGCTGAGCGCCGCCGCCATGACGGTGGCAATCAGTGCGCTACCCAGCACACTGCCAATCTGGCGGATGGTGTTGTACACACCGGAGGCAGCACCGGCGAGGGACGGGTCGATGTTGCGGGTGGCAGCCGTCGACAGCGTGCCCCAAATAAACGCGTTTGCCACACCGAATGCGGCGCCCGGCAGCAGCAGCCACAGCACGGAAAGGTCCTCGTGGATGAGGTAGTGGAACCCGAGCATGCCCACCAGTGAGGACCCAAAACCAATCAGCGCGAACTCACGGAACTTCAGCCGGTCTAGCATTCGCCCAGTCCACGGTGCCATGACACCGGAGATGACCGCCTGCGGCACGAGCAGTAGTGAGGCTTGGATGGTCGATAGGTCGCGGGCATTCTGGGCGAAGAGGATGATTGGGAAACCAACCGCGACCACCAGCGCCCCCGTCACAGCAATCGCCAGCGAGGAGATGGTGAAGTTGCGATCCTTAAAAAGGGACAGCGGCATCAACGGTTCGGCCGTGGTCTTGGCCTCCCACGCGGTGAATAGTCCAAGAACCACCACGCCACCGGCAATCAGTGCCCAGATCCAACCGGACCAGTCGGCACTCTCCCCCTCCTGAATGCCGAAGACCAGCAGGAACATACCAATCGCGCTGAGTACAACACCGAGATAATCAATCTTGTTGCGGTGCGTCTCAAAGGTCGGCAGATAGCGGAACGCAAAAACGAGCCCGATCAGCCCAATCGGCACATTAATGAGGAAAATCCAGCGCCAACTCAGCAGCTCAATCAACACGCCACCGGCCAGCGGCCCCGTCAGCGAGGCAATTCCGGCCGCCGCACCCCACAGGCCCATCGCCGCACCGCGATGCGCCGGCGGAAACATCTGCGTAATCAGCGCCATCGTCTGCGGCGTCAGCAGCGCGGCCCCCAGTCCCTGCACCACGCGGGCAATGATCAGCATGCTTAACGACGGCGCCAACCCACACGCCAGCGACGCCAACACGAAGATAACCAGGCCCGCTACATAGGTGTGCTTGACTCCCCAGAGGTCACCGAGCCTGCCAGTAATGAGCAACGGCACGGCATAGGCCAGCAGATAACCACTGGTCACCCACATGACCTGGTTGAGCTCACCGCCCAGTTCATGCTGGATGGTGTTGATACCAACGGTGACAATGGTGGCGTCGACCAGGATCATGAAGAAGCCGAGTAACACGGTCCATAGCGCTGGCCACGCCTTTTTGGGATCAAACTGAGTATTCAAATCTGTAGCCACTCGGAGTTATGTTAGTTGATGGCTCGGGTGTTAGTTGATGGCACAGTAAAATCCAGGCTATGGCTGTTCAGCATATGACCGATGAAACCATCGCCGAGTTCTTCGCCAATCACCTCTCGCGGGTAGATGATGACACGCAGCGCGCTGTCGCTCTCGAGGTGTTGGAATGGGTTCATGAAAAGTACCCGGAACTCGGCGTTCGCAACGCTTGGAATCAGCCGATGTTCACGCTCGATGGCACTTTTATCATCGGTTTCTCCTACGCCAAGAAGCACATGGCGATTGCCCCGGAACGCGCTGGTATTGAAAAGTTCTCCGACGACTTCGATGCCCGCGGCCTCTCCTACGGAAAAATGATGGTCCGTTTCCCCTGGCCAAAAGATGGCAAGGCCGAGTCGATGCCGCTCGACCTGCTGGCCAAGATGATCGAGTTCAACATGGAGGACAAGCTCGGGATGACCAAGTTTTGGCGATAGGTCGGGGTCGATTACCAGCCCTGGAAGCTACCAAGCACTTAATGAGCATTCCTTTTCTCAGCGAGATCGCGCAGGAATGTGTCTTTGTCGTCGCAGTAAATCTCAATCGAGGAAACCATCATTGGTCCCTTGTAAAGATCTTCTGCCACGACCTGCGAATCGACTTCTAACCTGACGTTCACTTCACTCAAAACAGGCACCCTGAGATTGCCGTGCTCGTCAATTGCTACGTCCCCTCCTTCACCTGCCGTTACGGAGCTCGCATGACGTAAGTGTGACCACGGAATTTCACAAATAAGCCTTCGCCCATTTCGCAGTACGAGTCCTTGCGGTGTTATTAGATGGGGATGGTCCCGAACAGTTACGTAAAATCCAGATAAAAGAACTACGGCATAAACACTAATTACCAGAAATAAATATCGCCAAAATGCATTAGAAATAGCAAAATGCACTATGCTTATTTCTGCAACGCTCAGCGCCAGTATCATAAAAACAACAGTTCGAAGGTTTCTATGTACAGTGAAGGATCTGACTTCACTGTCGACATTTCTCTGAGGCTTAAAAAAGGTGAAAGCAGCTAGCAGCGAACCAACTTCCGAAACGAGTAACGCTAGTATTTTTCGAGGTACGCCAAATTTCTTTGACGTCTCGGACAGCGAAGCAGCCCATGACCTGCCATTTCTGAGATAGTCTTGCCACATACCTCCAAACAGTAAGAGAAAAGCCGCAACCACCACGGCAAGTGGTAACAGGAATACCCAACCCGGCAAACCAGATACCACATTCATAAGAAGGAAAAGAACTGCTTCAAGAATAATTGCGGTAACCAGAATTGCTCTAAATATAATTTTCATGCCTACATTCCGACTATGAATTGACAGGCTTTCCTCGGAAGAAGATTCCTCACCATGCAAGCTCTCTCTTAATATTTCTTACACATTCTTGAGTTGATTTTTCACGATATAAACAGGTACCAAACAATCGTTAAAATATGGCCGTGAGCCAAATTCATGACTGAACACCGCTATACCAATGTCGCAGATGGGGGCCGACCGCCCTCATGCTCATCTCAAAACTATTCAAGTTTTCTTCTACTTTCAATACAAAATGAGTTTTGAGATTTCTACATTTCTTCTCGCGAGCTGGCTGCAATGCTCGCTGGCCCACGCATCCGACGACTTGTGGCCACGCTATTCACCTATCGATGCGCTGTAGCGTGTCCACAAGTGAATAGTGCATCGACAAGTGAGAGGGCCTGGCCCACAGCGTGCGCATAAGTGCCGAAAAACCATCGATAAGTCAGGAGAATCCATCGATAAGTGAGAGAAATACATCGATAAGTCCCCGAAACCTGGCCATAAGTGCCGGACAGGGTTAAAGGAGGGTTACAGGACAAGCCAACAACCTCGGCTCAGCATCCGCCCCTGCTTCAATCCAACCCCGGGTTAAGTAAAGAAAAGTGTGTCCGCATGCCACCATAACCCCAGACCACACACCACAAATCACCAAAGAATAGC
>NZ_JASPJR010000011.1:0-88132 GCF_030232065.1 Corynebacterium sp. MSK032
ACCTTATATAAGCCCGTTTTATGCGGCCTGACCAGCAAATAGGCTGAAAATCAGACACACTTTTTGTCACTTAACCCGCGACGAAGGCGGGGCTCACAGTGGGCAGCGGGCGTTTCTCTTCCTTTAATGCCCAGGCCATCACGAACGCAGAGATTACGGTGATGATTGAGGCAAAGATCGGCACAGCCGGCCAGGGGGCGCCCGGTACGGAGTTGGTCACGTCCAGCAGATAGCTAAAGAGGAAGAGCGTGACCAGGGCCAGGCCAATGGTGATCGATCCTGCACGAGTGCCCTTCGCGCCGGCGACGGTGCCGACTGCGGTGCTCGCCACGGTAGCCATGAGGAAGCTCAAGAAGACGCACAGCGCGGTGAGCAGAACTGTGGTGTAGTTCTGCCCGGAATCCTCAATCATGTACAGCTCCCCGTTAGTGTCCGGAAACAGGGCCGGTCCGGAGGTGGCAATGAAGCTATCGAATCCGCGGTAGTAACCGGACTTGTTCTGTTCGATGACCATCGCCGTGACGATGAAGGCGGTAGCCACCAACGATGTGCCCAAGATTGCGATGATTGCGGAGCGTACCCAGCGGGCGGTGCTCACGCCGTAGTCACGCAGGGTGACCGAACGCCGGGCTGTGATGAGGAAGAGGATGCCCAGCGCGATAATGCCAAGCAAGGTGTTGCCGGTTCCGCTGCCTACGAGCATGCGCCCGAAGGCCGAGTACAGGATGGCCACGGCGGCAACACCGAGGAAGGTTTTCTTGTTGGTCGCGATGAAAGCTCCGGTGCTCATTTCTTGCTCCGTTCGATGTAGGAGGAGGTGCTTGCGAGGTCGATGAGGGCCGCGGGGTCGAGGTAGCTCACCTCAACGCCGAGGGCGCGGGCATGCGCAGCGGCAGACGAACTGAGCTCTGTAGCCAGGATTGCCTCGCAGCGCTCGCCGAGGGTTTTCTTAGCGAGCACTGGGCCGGCCACCTGCGCCACGAGATCCGTAGGGCCTCGCAGCACCGGATGGCTAGCGCGCAGCTTATCGACGTCATAGGGCCCGTACGCATCCTGCTTGTGGATGACAATCAAGGTGTCGACTAGGCCGGCTAGATCCTGGGAGTGCTGCGAGGTGACCACAATGTTGGCCGATTCGGCCGAGTCGATAAGCATGCCGCGCAATGTGGCGCGGTGCTCGACATCGAGGCCGTTGAAGGGCTCGTCGAAAAGCAATGCTTCCTTGCCCGATGCCAGGGTGGCAGCGGCGATGAGCAGCTGGCGCTGGCCCAGGCTGAGCTTTTTGATAGGGGTGTCAGCGGGGAAATCGAGGAGGGACTCCGCGTGGGGCACATCGAGCTGATCCCAGCCGGTGCGCAGGATCTGGAAATATTCGCGCGGGGTGGCACCGAAGACCTGGGTGTCGGGTGCAGCCTTCGCCAGGGCCGCCGTAGGCATCTGCGCGAGGGTACGCAGGTAGTAAGTCTTGCCGGCGCCGTTGGGGCCAATCACGCCGTAGATGCTCATTTCTCCTCCTCCAGCATGGCGATGATGTCGTGGAGCGTGAGGCCGAGAATGCCGGCCTCCGCTTTTAACGGCTCGATGTAGGTGCGCTGGAACGCTTCACGACGCTCAGCGCGAATGCGCTCACGGGCATCTGGAGTGACAAACATTCCGAGTCCTCTTTTCTTCTCCACAAGCCCCACCATCGACAGTTCCGTCATGGCCTTGGCGGCCGTGGTTGGGTTGACCTGATAAAACTCCGAGAGCTCCTTGGTTGAAGGGGCACGATCCTCAGCCGAGAGCTCCCCGGACAAAATCATTGATTTCAGATCCTCGGCGATCTGGACGTAGATGGGCCGAGGGTCCGCCTCCTTCGCCTGCATATACACCTCCGTGGTTTATGGGTATACCACCTAGGTCATAAACCTAAGGCAGAAGAAAGGGACCCGTCAAGGCCCCATCGGAGGAATCGGAAACGATTCCACCGGACTTTTCTCGATATGACATTATGTAAACCGTGAGTGATTCTCTGCAACGCAACGATTCGAACTCCCCTACTGCCAGCTCTCCGCACAACGGAGACGACAGCACCAACCACGACGGATACATCAACCCGCTGCGCGACCCACAGGATAAACGCTTGCCGCGTATTGCGGGCCCGGGCGGCATGGTGATTTTCGGAGTGACGGGCGATCTGGCCCGAAAGAAGCTTCTGCCTGCCATTTACGATCTGGCCAACCGCGGTCTGCTGCCCGCCTCCTTCGCGTTAGTTGGCTACGGTCGTCGCGAATGGTCGAAACAGGACTTTGAGGATTATGTGCGCACCGCAGTGGAACAGGGCGCCCGCACAGACTTCCGTGAGAGTGTCTGGCAGCGCCTGGCTGAGGGCATTCACTTTGTCACCGGTACCTTCACCGATGACGAGGCCTTCGATCGCCTGGCCGCACAACTTGAGGAGCTCGATCGCTCCCGCGGCACCGCTGGCAACTGGGCCTACTACCTGTCCATTCCGCCAGCTAACTTCCCCGATGTCTGTCATCAGCTCGATCGTTCGGGGCTGGCGCAGTCGGGCGAGGATTATTGGCGTCGCGTGATTATTGAGAAGCCATTCGGACACGACCTAGCCTCCGCTCAGGAACTCAACCGGATTGTGAACTCGGTCTTCCCAGAAGACGCCGTGTTCCGCATCGACCACTACTTGGGCAAGGAAACCGTCCAGAACATTTTGGCCATGCGTTTTGCCAACCAGTTGTTCGATCCGATGTGGAATTCTCACTACATTGACCACGTTCAGATCACCATGGCCGAGGACATCGGTTTGGGTGGTCGCGCCGGTTACTATGACGGTATCGGTGCGGCTCGTGACGTAATTCAGAACCACCTACTCCAGCTGCTGGCACTGGTGGCAATGGAAGAGCCCATCGCCTTTACCCCGGAAGAGCTGCAGGCGGAAAAGATTAAGGTTCTGCGTGCCGTCGAGCCAGTGCGTCCGTTTTCGAAATACACCGCACGTGGCCAGTACACCGCGGATTGGCAGGGCAGCAACTTTGTGCCGGGGCTGCGCGATGAGGAAGGATTCGACCCCGAGTCCACGACCGAGACCTACGCCGCTTGTACGCTCCAGATCAATTCTCGTCGTTGGGCCGGTGTCCCCTTCTACCTGCGCACCGGCAAGCGCCTCGGCCGTCGCGTCACTGAAATTGCGCTGGTCTTTAAGTCCGCACCGCACTTGCCTTTTGCGGAGACGATGACTGCCGCTCTCGGCCAGAACGCCATGGTGATTCGAGTCCAGCCAGACGAGGGCGTGCTCATGCGCTTCGGCTCGAAGGTTCCGGGCTCGGCCATGGAGGTACGCGATGTCAACATGGACTTCTCCTACTCCGAGGTGTTTACCGAGCAGTCGCCAGAGGCCTACGAGCGCCTGATTCTGGATGCGCTTCTCGACGAGGCCAGCCTCTTCCCCACTAATGAGGAAGTCGAGCTGTCCTGGAAGATTCTTGACCCCATCATCGAGTACTGGGCCAAGCGCGGTCGTCCCGAGGGCTACCCCGCAGGTTCGTGGGGGCCTTCCTCCGCTGACCACATGCTCGAGCGCGACGGTCGCGCTTGGCGACGGCCATAGGTTGCCGACCTCTCAGTTCTTAAGAATTTTCTGACAGAAAGAACACTTTCATGATTGTCAATTTGCCAGACACTGACACCGCGAGCATTGCTCGTCAGTTGGTGCAGCTTCGAGAGCAGGGCGGCATCGTCACCACGGGCCGTGTCCTCACCCTGATTGTTTTGGCCAAAAGCGAAGACGACCTGGAAAACATTATTTCCACGGTCAACTCCGTTTCCCGCGAGCACCCATCCCGTGTGCTGGTATTGGTCTCCGATGATCCACGCCTGGACAATCGGCTTGACGCGGAGCTCCGCGTCGGTGGTGATGCCGGTGCCGCTGAGATCGTCGTTATGCATATGTCCGGTGAGATTGGTCAGCACCACAGCTCTGTGGTGACTCCCCTGTTGCTACCGGATACGCCGGTCGTGGCGTGGTGGCCGTCTGAGGCGCCGCAGGTCCCAGCGGCGACACCAATCGGCCGGATTGCCCAGCGCCGTATCACCGATTCACTCTGTGACCCGAATAGCAACGCTATCTACACGCGCCGTACGGGCTACACGCCCGGCGATTCCGACCTGAGCTGGTCGCGGCTGACGAACTGGCGCGGTGTGTTGGCATCCGCTTTCGACTTGCCGCCGCACTCGCCGGTGACCTCCGTGTCCATCTACGGCCCACAGGACTCGCCATCGGTCGAGGTCGCCGCCGGATGGTTGGCAGATCGCCTGGGGCTGCCGGTCAACCGTTACTCCACCGGTGAGAAGAAGATTCCGGTGGACGAAAAGGGCCGCGCCAAGCCACCGGTGACCTCCGTCGCCTTTGAGCGTGAAAATGGCCAGACTTTGCGTATCGATATTGAAAGCGCCACCACTGCATCGGTCACCAACGGAGAAAAGCCCCCGTTCAAGGTTGCAGTATCGCGTCCAACACGCTCCGAATGTTTGGCAGAGGAGCTGCGTCACCTCGACCACGATACTGCCTACGGACGTGCCCTGCGTGGCCTCAGTCAGATTCACACGGTGGGAATGCAATCTCCGACGTCCACAACAACTAGCTTCGCTAACGAACCAGGAGTCTCTGACAAGTGACCACCGATAACGCCTCGAATACCGTCCCTGCCCCTCAGTTCCACCGCGCCGCTGACCAGGCGGGCATCGTCGAGGCTGCACGTCAGCGCTTCATCGATGCGGTTGTCGCCGTCCACCATGGCAACGCCTCTCCGGTCACCGATGACGGTTTCGTACGCGTCGTTCTCACCGGTGGCGGCGCGGGTACCGCTTTGCTCAGTGCGCTTGCCGACGATTCCGGAGACATCGACTGGAACCGAGTCCTGGTGTTCTTCGGAGATGAACGCTTTGTCGCTGCCGACTCGGCAGATCGCAATGCGTTGGCTGCTCGTAAGCGTCTCTTGTCCCCTGTCGGCGTGCCGGAGGAAAACATCTTCGAGTTTGCCGCTGCCGACAGCGGCGTGACCACCACGGAGGCCGCCGAAAGCTACGAAGCGATCGTTCGGGAGAAGGCTCCAAATGGCTTTGACCTTCACCTTCTCGGTATGGGCGGAGAGGGA
The DNA here is from genome assembly GCF_030232065.1 of Corynebacterium sp. MSK032. Lineage (NCBI taxonomy): Bacteria > Bacillati > Actinomycetota > Actinomycetes > Mycobacteriales > Corynebacteriaceae > Corynebacterium > Corynebacterium sp. MSK032. The sequence continues at coordinate 5,151 of NZ_JASPJR010000011.1, forward strand.
CACATCAACTCGATTTTCCCACATACCGCAGCGCTGGCTGAGCAGGAACGCTTGGTCGTGGACGTGCATAACTGCCCGAAGCCACCGCCGACCCGCATCACGCTGACGATGCCGGCCATCGCCAGCTCTCAGCGTGTGTGGCTACTTGTAGCGGGCGGCGAAAAGGCTGAGGCAATTGCAGCTATCGCTCAGCAGGACGACCCAGCGCAGTGGCCGGCGGCCGGGGTTCGCGGTGTTCAGGAAACCGTTGTCTTTGTTGACGATGCTGCGGCTGCGCAGCTCTAGGCTTCCGCTTCACCGCTAACAGCCCAGAACCAGCAAATTCCCGTCGATAAGCGAAATGCTATCGACGGGAATTTTTATTGCTTAAAGGGGCTCATCGTAAAAATGAGTGTATTTTGGTTCGGAATCCGCCGGTGTCCAGCAGTGCTCTGGTGATGTAGTGGGTGAGGTTGCGGAAGCCTAGGGCGGTACCGCGCAGGTGTTCGATTCTGCCGTTGATGGCTTCGGTGGGACCGTTGCTGGTGCCGATATGATCGAAGTAGGCCAAGATGTCATCAGCCCGGCGTTTCATCGTCCGGCCCAACGTCTGCAGCTCTTTGAGCGTGTTGGGGACCCCGTGGCTGATGGAAGCAATGAGTTTGCGGAACCGTTTTTTGGCTTGCTTCTTGTTGGGGTTGCGGTAGGCGGCGACAATCTTTTGGTAGATGTCATAGGTGGTCTTGACCGGGGCATGGTCCGGGTTGGCAAACACGGCATCCCGGCGGGCTTGTTGTTGTTCGGTCAGATACTCTTTGCCGGTTTTTAGCACTTTGCGGATCCCATACAATGGGTCCCCGTTGCGACCACGCCGGCTCAGGGTGGCTTGTTGGATGCGTTGTCGAACCTTATCCACGGCCTGACCGGCCAGGGCCACCACATGGAAGGGATCCATGACCGTGGTGGCCTCAGGCAGGGTTTCAGCTGCTGCGGTTTTATACCCGGTGAACCCATCCATGGCCACGATCTCAATGCCGGCCCGAAACGCGCTGGTTTGCGCTTCTAACCAGGTGATGAAGGTTTGTTTGGACCGGCCCGGGACCATATCCAATAACCGTGCCGGGCCTGTGCGGTCTGCCACGGGGGTCAAATCGATGACCACGGTGACATACCGGTTACCCCAGCGGGTGTGGCGCCACACGTGCTCATCGACCCCCAACACTCTGACCCCATTGAGCCGGTTGGGATCGTCAATGAGCAACCGCCGACCCGTGGTCAGCACCGCGTCGTTGGCGGTATGCCAGGACACGCCCAGATTGGCCGCCACCCGGGCAATGGATAACCGGTCGATGACTACCGATTTCAACGCCCACAACGCGGCAGCATGCGAGAGTTTGGCCTCCGGAGCCACCACGGATGTGGTGTCTTGTTGCCAGACACGGGCACAGGTATCGCACCGGTAGCGGCGTAACCGCACATGCAAGTGGGTGGGCCGCCAACCCACCGGCACATGCGTGACTTTGCGCACCACACTGCCTCGCACTGTGGCTTCAGCACCGCAATGCCGACAGAACTGATCGGCCTCCACGACTCGACATTCCAGCACGGCTTGCTCGGCGGTGACGTGTTGACCGGTCACGGTGACGCCGGAATTGCTCAGCAGGCAAAAGGCATCAAGATCTGGGCGCGAGAAGGTAAGCTGGTGCATGTCGAGGTCTTTCTTCAGATGTGTGGTTTCGTCACTTCCATCTTCGGAAGACCTCGACTCTTTTTACGCCTTCAACACACCCCGATCACCAAACCCATCTACACCCAAAATTCCGAAGAGCCGGATATCTCGTGGGGGTTTCCTACACCCACTGGGCGGTTTTTGATATCAAACCCGAAACCGATATCTACTGGACGGCCGCCGATATCGGCTGGGTCACCGGGCACTCCTATATCGTCTACGGGCCGCTGGCCAATGCGACCACCTCGGTGCTGTATGAGGGCACCCCGGATACTCCGCATCGGGGGCGCTGGTGGGAGATCGTGCAGAAATACGGCGTGACGATTCTGTACTGTGCGCCCACCAGTATCCGTACGTTCATGCGCTGGGGTCGCGATATCCCGGCCGAATATGACCTGTCGTCGCTGCGGTTGTTGGGCAGCGTGGGTGAACCGATCAACCCCGAAGCGTGGATGTGGTACCGCGAGCACATCGGGGGCAATAACGCACCGATCGTGGACACCTGGTGGCAGACCGAAAACGGCCATATTCTGATCAGCCCGCTACCCGGGGTGACCGCCACGAAACCCGGGGCCGCGATGCGCGCCCTGCCCGGCATTACGGCCGATATCTATGACGAAGCCGGCGTTCCGGTAGAACCCGGCAACGGTGGCTATCTGGTGATCACCGAACCGTGGCCCGGCATGCTGCGCACCCTGTGGGGCGATGAGGAACGGTATCAGAAAACCTACTGGTCACAGTACCCTGGCGTATATTTTGCCGGTGACGGCGCGAAATTCGATAAGGACGGCGATATTTGGGTCCTGGGCCGGGTCGATGATGTGCTCAATGTTTCCGGGCACCGGATGTCGACGGCAGAAATTGAATCGGCGTTGGTCGCCCATGCGATGGTTGCTGAGGCCGCTGTGGTCGGGGCCCAAGATGAAACCACCGGGCAGGCGATCGAGGCGTTTGTGATTCTGCGCGAAAGCGCTCAGCAACTCGACGACGCCGTCGGGGTCCTGCGTGATCATGTTCGTGCCGCGATCGGACCGATTGCGACACCGCGATCAATCACCGTGGTCACTGACCTCCCCAAGACCCGCTCGGGTAAGATTATGCGCCGTCTGCTCAAAGATCTCGCCGAAGACCGCGAGATTGGTGATACCACAACCTTGGCCGATGCTTCGGTCATGGAGACTATCCAGCAGCAGGTTCGCGCCGCTCGGGCCCAATAGCGCTTACCCCAGTTCGACGAGCACCACCCCCGCCATGATCAGCACCAGTCCCAAGATCATGCGCGGGGTTAACGGCTCTTTCCAGATGATCCGCGCCAGCACTGCGATGAGCGCGACACCGATAGCTGACCAGATGCCGTAGGCAATGGCCACCGGCATGCCGTAGGAGATAGTAACCGCTAAGAAAAAGAAAGCGAGCCCGTAGAACACCACGAGTGGCAGGATCCAGATTTTCTTCCGAAAGCCATCCGAAGCACGCAGACTCAGGGTAGCGATAATTTCAGAAACGATCGAAAAGGACAGAAACAGCCAGCTCATGATTCCAACACCTCAGCTTTGCCTGGATCGCGCTGGCCGGTTTGGACAATGAAGACGCCGGCCATGATGGTGACAATGCCGATGATCGCCGTTAAGCTGAGCGTTTCATGGAATAACACGGCACCCAGAACCGCGACCAGGGCAACTCCGGCTGCTGCCCAAATTCCATAGGCAATGCCGATTGGAATACCTCTTCCCAGGGCGAGTCCCAAGAGGGTGAAAGCAATGATGTATCCGATGACCACCCCGATGGCATAGAGCGGTTGATCAACGGCTGCACGCAGGCACATGGTGCCAAGCGCCTCGGCAACAACCGCCCCGATCAGTAACAGCCAGCTTTTGAGCATGTGGGATTTCCAACTTCCGTAATGAGTCCGGGCTTACTCTATCAATCGCGTCCGACCACTTCAACACACCCCGATCACCAAACCCATCTACACCCAAAATTCCGAAGAGCCCTTAAAGGCCTGCGGTGGGGCGTGCTGCGTGCGGAACCTACCAGCCGAAAGTATTGAACAGCAGCAACAGGACAATGCAGAGCAACCAGATAATCACGGTCACAATAGTGACGCGGTCAAGGTTCTTCTCCACCACAGTCGAACCGGACAGATTCGACTGCATGCCGCCACCAAAGAGGCTGGACAGTCCGCCACCCTTACCCTTGTGGAGCAGGATGAACAGCGTCATCAGGATGGATGTGATGACCAGGACAATCTGAATGGCGAGGTACACGCGCACTTCCTTTTGAAACGTCGCTTCTTTAAGAACTCCAACTATACTAGCGCAATTGCTCGGCTGGCTAGGTATCCCTAGCCGTATCCCTAGGCGGATTCCTAGCCGGAGTTGCGCAGTGCAGTTGCCAGACCATTCATGGTCAGCTGAATGCCCCGACGCACCTTGTCGCGATTATCGCCGGCGCGGTAGCGACGCAGCATCTCCAGCTGGATGATGTTCAGCGGCATAAGGTACGGGAAGCGCATGTCCACCGAACGCCTGAGCAGCGGGTTGTCCTCCAGCAGGTGCTTGTACCCGGTTACCTTCAGGAACATCTCCAAAGTCAGGTCGAACTCAGCCTTGATGATGCCGTAGATGCGCTCACCGTCGGCCTTATCTTGGCAAAGGCTAGCGTAGGCGCGCGCCAGGTTCAGATCAGCCTTGGACATGACCTGCGCCATGTTCGACAGCACCGAATTGAAGAACGGCCAAATCTCGTTGAGCTGACGGAGCTCAGCCAGGCGGGAACCGTCTTCGTCCTCGCCGATCCACTCCTGCAGTGCAGAGCCGACACCAAACCAGCCCGGCACCATAGAACGCTGCTGCGACCAGGACAGTACCCACGGAATTGCGCGCAGGTCAGAAATGGTCTGGGTCTGCTTGCGTGAGGTCGGACGCGAACCGATGTTCAGGCTGCCGATCTCATCGACCGGGGTCGACGACGTGAAGAAGTCAATAAAGCCCGGGTCCTCGTGCATGAGCTTCGAGTAGGCCTCGCGAGACAGGTCGGAAATCTCCGACATAATCTCGTGGGCGCGAGCTGGGTTCTTCAGGTCATCGACGTCGAGCAGAGTCGACTCAATCGTTGCCGAAACCAGCGCGGCGAGGTTCCTGCGTGCCGCTGCAGGGTGACCGTACTTTGCAGAGATAATCTCGCCCTGCTCAGTGATACGCACGGACCCCTGGACTGCACCCGACGGCTGCGCCAGGATTGCCTCGTAGGACGGACCGCCACCACGGCCGACAGTACCTCCGCGGCCATGGAAGAGACGCAGGCGAATGTCGTTGTCCTTCGCGGCTGCCACGATTGCGACCTCCGCGTCGTAAAGCGCCCAGTTTGCAGCGAAGTACCCGCCGTCCTTGTTGGAGTCGGAGTAGCCGAGCATGACTTCCTGCAGATCTCCGCGTGCGGACACGTATGCGCGGTAGACCGGAATGTCCCACGCAGCACGCAGCACGTCGGCACCAGCCTGCAGGTCTTCGATGGTTTCGAACAGCGGAATGACGTCAACAGAACCGGTCGGCTGGGAGCCATTCGGGCGAATCAGACCGACTTCCTTGAGCAGAATCATCGGCTCCAGCAGGTCGGAGACCGATGTACACATCGAAATGATGCAGTGCGGTACCGCGTCGTGACCGTACTTGCGCACCGCACGAGATGCCGCACGCATAATGCCTAGCTCGCGAGCCGTAGCTTCGGAAAGATCTGCGGAAGTCGAAACCAGCGGACGGGAGGACTGCAGTTCCTTGGTCAGCAGCTCGACCTTGTCGGCTTCCTTCAATCCCGCGTAGTTGTCCACCACACCGGCAGCGGAGAACAGCTCGGTGAGAATTTCCTCTTGAGAGTCCGAATTCTGGCGGAGATCAATCGAGTACAGGTGGAAACCAAATACCTCCACTGAATCCATCAGGTCGCGCAGGCGGTGATCGGCGATGAGGTCATCGTGGCTGGACCGCAGGGAGTCGTCGATAATCGAGAGCTCTTCAAGTAGCTCCTCGGCGCTGTCATACGGAGTGAATTCCGACCAGTCGCCCTCAATGATGGACTCGTCGAAGAAGTTCACCGCTGTTGCCGCCACGCGCCCGCGGATACCGTGAACCGCACGACGGTACGGCTCATCTTCGCGGTTTGGTACGTCATTGTGGCCGCGGCTGGCCAAGCCGACCAAATCTACGGTGACCTTGGTCAGGCGGTCGCTGAGACTGAGCTCGCGCTCCAGCAGGTGCAACTGCGAGAAGTAGTGACGCAGGATCGTACCTGCTGCCCTATCGGAGGCGTAGCGCAGCGTCTCCTCCGTCACGTATGGGTTGCCGTCGTGGTCACCGCCAATCCACGAGCCCATGCGAATCGTTGGATTAGCCGGCAGCTTGTCGCCGCCGAGCTGACGCAAGTGCTTGACGACGTCTCGGTTAATCTGTGGCACAGCTTCCAGCAGAGAAAGCTGGTAGTAGCGAAGACCAACTTCGACCTCGTCGCGAATATCCGGGCGGTTCATGCGAATCAGAGCCGTTTGCCACAGCGTCAGGATCCGGCGACGGATATCGGCATCAATCTCAGCGAGTCGGTCCGCGGTGCGCGCATTCATCGGGGCTGCCTGGATCTCGTGGCGGCGCCGCATTGCAGCCGTGATGTGCTTCTGCACATCGAACACTGTGCGACGACGAGTTTCCGTTGGGTGTGCGGTCAGAACCGGGACGACCTCAATGTGGTCCATCATGTCCGCAATGGCGCTGCCGGAAACCTTGGCGTCGCGAAGCTTCTGCCATGTTGCCTCCAGCGTGGAGTCCTGCGGTGGATCGCCAGCATCGAGAGATGCCTCGATGCCCAGCTCCTCGTGCAAATCCTCAGCGAGGTTGGCCAAAAGTGCGAAGTGCGTGAAAGCACGGATGACAGGGCTTGCCTCGGCTGGGTCAATATCGCGGAAGAGGCCGGTGAGCTTCTCGATGTCGCCATCGCCACGATGGAGTTCGAAGGCTGCACGGCGAGCATTTTCGACCAGGTTAAAGACCTCGTCACCCTCTTGCTCGCGGATTACCTGCCCAAGAATTCGACCCAGGTGGCGAATATCCTCCCAGAGCAAGTCCTGCTGCTTCGCGGTAGCGGTCGATGAGGATTGCTCATTGCTTGCAGTGTGTCGGTCAGTGTCACCATGTACTTGTTCGTTCATTGAGCACGTCCTTTGAAAATTGCCGGGCATTCCAAGTGGAAAGCCTCGGGAAATGTATCGCGCTAAAACATTGCCAGTCGGTGTGCCTGGATTGAGTCCGCCTAAAGGCAATAACCCCGAATCGGTTTTATGAGAATCAATAAAACCAATCCGGGGTCGCGCATGGCGCCTATCTTATCAGTTGTTCTGAATTTATATGCACTTAGGCGTTCTGAGCGGCATCTGCAGCAAGTGCGCAGAGCTTCGCGAATGCTTCACCGTCGAGCGAAGCGCCACCGACGAGGCCGCCGTCGACGTCGGGCTTGCCGACGATCTCAGCGACGTTCTCGGCCTTGACGGAACCACCGTAGAGGATGCGCATCTCCTTTGCGATGTTCTCGTCCGCAATTTCTGCGACGGTCTCGCGGATAGCTGCACAGACTTCCTGCGCGTCTGCAGCCGATGCGACCTTACCGGTGCCGATAGCCCAGACAGGCTCGTAAGCGATGACGGTCTTGGCCAGCTCAGCGTTGGTCAGGTTAGCCAGGGAGCCCTTGACCTGAGAGACAACGTACTCGACGTGCTCTTCGGCCTCTCGGACCTCCAGCGGCTCGCCGACACAGACGATTGGGTTCATGCCCTCGCGCAGTGCTGCCTTGGCCTTCTTTGCGACCAGCTCATCGTCCTCTGCGTGCATATCGCGACGCTCGGAGTGACCGACGACGACCCAGGTGCAGCCGAGCTTTGCCAGCATCGATGCGGAAATCTCGCCGGTGTAAGCGCCGGACTCGTGGACTGAGACATCCTGCGCGCCGTAAGTGACGCCGAGCTTATCGCCCTCAACCAGAGTCTGGACCGAACGCAGGTCGGTAAACGGCGGGATGACAGCGACGTCAACCTTGTCGTAGTACTCCTTTGGCAGAGCGAACGCGAGTTTCTGCACCACACCGATAGCTTCGAGATGGTTCAGGTTCATCTTCCAGTTACCAGCAATAAATGGTGTACGTGCCATAGTGGTGGAATTCACTTCCCTATCAATTAGCGGATTTTTAAGCGATGAAAATCCGGTGGTGGAAAAATCTTAGTCTTCCAGGACGGAGACGCCCGGCAGAGTCTTACCCTCGAGGAACTCCAGCGAAGCGCCACCACCAGTGGAGATGTGGCTGAAGCCGTCCTCGTTCAACCCCAGAGTACGTACTGCTGCTGCGGAGTCGCCGCCACCGACGACGGAGAAGCAACCGTTGTTAGTGGTGGCATCGATGATGGCCTGTGCAACCTCGCGGGTACCAGCTGCGAAAGCCTCCATCTCGAACACGCCCATCGGACCGTTCCAGAACACAGTCTTGGACTCAGCCAGCACCTTGCCGAATGCCTCAGCGGAAGCCGATCCGATGTCCAGGCCCATCCAGCCTTCCGGAATCTCGGTGGCATCGACGACCTTGTTTTCAGCGTCAGCAGCGAACTTGTCGGCCACGACTACGTCGGTTGGCAGAACAATCTTTTCGCCGTAGAGGTCCAGCAGATCCTTACAGGTGTCAATCATCTCTTCCTGCAGCAGGGACGCACCAACGTCGTAGCCCTTGGCAGCCAGGAATGTGAAGCACATGCCGCCGCCGATGACCAGGGAGTCAACCTTCGGCGCGAGAGCCTCAATAACGCCCAGCTTGTCGGAAACCTTGGAACCGCCGAGCACGACGGTGTACGGCTTCTCCGGGGTCTCTGCGACCTTGCGCAGAACTTCAAGCTCAGCCTGAACCAGGTTGCCGGCGTAGTGCGGCAGCTTCTTAGCGACGTCGAAGACGGAAGCCTGGGCGCGGTGAACAACACCGAAACCGTCGGAAACAAATGCTCCGTCCGGAACAAGTGCGGCCAGCTCGGCTGCGAATTCGGCGCGTTCTGCCTCGTCCTTGGAGGTCTCGCGCGGATCGAAGCGGACGTTCTCCAACAGGAGTACATCGCCCTCGGTCAGACCATTTGCGCGCTCGTGCGCGTCCTCACCGGAGACATCACCGGCGAGCGCGACGTACTGCTCCAGGCGCTCAGATAGCGCCTCAGCGACCGGGGCCAGGGAGAACTCGGACTTAACCTCGCCCTTCGGGCGACCCAGGTGAGCCATAACAACGACCTTGGCGCCGGCCTCGACAAGCGCGGACAGGGTGGGCAGCGAAGCATCGATTCGACCCGGATCGGTGATAACGCCGTCCTTCAACGGAACGTTAAAGTCGGAGCGGACGAGGACGTAACGGCCTTCAATACCTTCGTTGATCAGGTCTTTGACAGTCTTAACAGTCATCTCAATGAAATCCTTGTGAAAGTGTGTAAAAAACGGGCCGTGGGTGGCGTGCCCTACTCAGGCGCAACCACCCCGGCCCGTTCGGGGTCTGGGATTAACCAGGTGAGTTATTAGAGGCGCTCACCGACGTAGACAGCCAGGTCGACGAGGCGGTTGGAGTAGCCCCACTCGTTGTCGTACCAGGAGACAACCTTGACCTGATCGCCGATGACCTTGGTCAGCGGTGCGTCGAAGATCGAGGAACGCGGGTCGCCCTCGATGTCCTTGGAAACGATTGGGTCCTCGTTGTAGCCCAGAACACCCTTGAGCTCGCCCTCAGCAGCTTCCTTGATGGCAGCATTGACGGACTCGACGGTGACCTCGCTCTTCGCAGTGAAGGTCAGGTCGGTGACAGAGCCGGTCGGGGTCGGAACACGCAGTGCGTAGCCGTCCAGCAGACCCTTGAGCTGCGGCAGAACCAGAGCGACTGCCTTTGCAGCACCGGTGGAGGTCGGAACAATGTTCAGTGCAGCAGCGCGGGCGCGACGCAGGTCCTTGTGCGGAGCGTCGTGCAGACGCTGGTCACCGGTGTATGCGTGGATGGTGGTCATGAGACCGCGCTCGATGCCGAACTTGTCGTCCAGGACCTTAGCCATCGGAGCCAGGCAGTTGGTGGTGCAAGAAGCGTTCGAAATGATGTTGTGCTTCTCCGGGTCGTAGTCAGTGTGGTTAACACCGACAACGAAGGTTGCGTCTTCGTTCTTAGCCGGAGCGGAGATGATGACCTTCTTGGCGCCAGCCTCGATGTGAGCCTTGGCAGCGTTGGCATCGGTGAAGAAACCGGTGGACTCAATGACGATGTCGACCTCGTGCTTGCCCCACGGCAGGTCCTTCGGGTCGCGCTCAGCGTATGCCGCGATGCGCTTGCCGTTGACGGTGAGGGACTCATCGTCGTAGGTGACCTCTGCGTCAAGCTTGCCCATGATGGAGTCGTACTTGAGCAGGTGAGCCAGGGTCTTGTTATCAGTGAGGTCGTTTACAGCAACGACTTCCAGGTCAGCGCCCGCAGCGAGCAGGGAGCGGAAGAAGTTGCGGCCGATGCGACCAAAACCGTTAATACCTACACGAACCGTCACAATAATCTCCTTAATGGATTGGCGAATCGATGCCACTTGTCAGGGCGCTGATTGCGCTCCAACAGGTTCACTACAGAAGTGTACGTTGGGTTTTTCATTCGCGCAGCGGTGGTTTGGTGCGAAAATCCCAAATAAACGGAGATTTATCAAAAATTACGCACCTGACTAGGCATAACAGGTGCTTTACTCGTCAACTTCTTTGTCAAAAAGTTCGTCTGTAACGACTGCAGTTGTGGGGGGAATTCCGAGTTCGTTTGCTCTTTTGTCCGCCATGGAGAGCAAACGGCGGATGCGTCCTGCGACGGCGTCCTTGGTCATTGGCGGATTTGCCAGCTGCCCAAGTTCTTCCAGTGAAGCCTGCTTGTGCTCGATGCGCAGCTGTCCTGCAGACACCAAATGGTCTGGTACATCGTCACCGAGAATCTCTAAAGCACGCTCTACTCGCGCTGCTGCAATAACGGCCGCACGAGCCGAGCGCCGCAGGTTGGCATCGTCGAAGTTTGCCAAACGAGTGGCCGTCGCTCGCACTTCACGACGCATTCGCTGTTCTTCCCACTGCAGGCGAGTAGTCTGGGCTCCCATTCGCGTCAGCAGCGCACCGATTGCATCGCCCTCCCGGATGATTACACGATCGCCACCGCGGGATTTATTCTCCTTGCTCTTAGCCGTAATTCCGAGTCTACGAGCACATCCCACCAATGCAAGTGCCGCTTCTGCAGAGGGAGCAGTGACTTCCAAAGCTGAGGAACGCCCCGGCTCAGTCAGTGAACCATGTGCCAAAAAGGCACCCCTCCATGCAGCTTCTTGATCGATCTTCTGTCCCATGATCAGCTTGCGTGGTAGCCCACGTACGGGACGTCCTGCAGAGTCGATCAGGCCAGTTTGCCTAACGACGAGTTCCGCGCCATCAGTTACCCGCACGATGTACTTCGAGGTCTTTCGCAAGCCGCCGGGAGACAAGACATTGAGGCTGGCTTTGACATCGTAGAGTTCGGCCAGCATGGAGCGCAGGCGGCGTGCGACAGCGCCGGAATCCAACTCAGCCTCCAGCACAATCGAACCTGCCACCAGGTGGAGTCCTCCTGCGAAGCGGAACAGGGTCGAAATCTCCGCTGCCTGAGCGCTTTCCTGCGAAACTGACACGCGGGCTAGTTCGTCTTTGACCTTCGCCGTCAATGCCACGATGCTGTCCATCCTCATTTCATGTGTACGAGCTGGGTTTGGGCCTGGTTAATTTAGGTAAAATTAACCCCATTTGAGCTTTAGCAATAAACCTCAAGGATAGTATCCGGTACCAATCGAGTGGCAATTAGTTGATTGTCTATTGCATCCTCGCAGGAGAATGCATAAAAACCCTCGACTGACCGGACGCTTTAGAGGAACTGACGAAGTGCGACAGCTAGTTTCTCCGGCGAATGCCGACCCGTCAGAGCTCCGTGGTCATCAACTTCTTGCACATCGGCGAAGACAACCTGCGCGTCTAGGCTATCCGCCGCTCGCTGCAGGTATTCTCGTTCGGTATCCGCGAGCGGCGTGTTGTCGTCGACAAGCACGTAATTGAGCTTCAAGTTAGGTGCATGCTGCGTGAGCATATGGATGTGCCGTTCGGAAGAAAAACCGGCGGTCTCCCCCGGCTCGGCGACAAGATTCAGCACCACGACGGTTGTGGCATTGGTTTCTTGCAGAGCATCCCGCAGCCCGGGCACCTGAAGATGTGGCAGAACCGAAGTAAACCACGAACCCGGACCCAGCGTCACCAAATCGGCATTGAGGATAGCTTCAATGGCCTCCTCGGATGCCGGCGGAGTCTCAGGAATCAGCCGGATTCGGCGCACCTGGCCAGGTGTCGTGGCCACTGCGACCTGGCCACGGACCTGGCGCACAACGCGAGCATCCTGCTCCAAGCCAACGACTTCGGCCTCAATCTCTAGCGGGATCGGCGACATGGGCACGACGCGACCCCGGATTTGCAGCAACCGGCCAATTTCGTCAAGCGCGTCGACTTCATTTCCCATCACACTGGTGAGGCCAGCGATAATCAGATTGCCAATCGCATGCCCTGCCAGTGCGCCAGTTCCGCCAAAGCGGTGCTGCAGTGTCTTTTCCCACAGATCGCCTTTTTCCGTATCTGCGGAAAGCGCGGCGAGTGCCATGCGAAGGTCTCCAGGGGGAATCTGCCCCAGCTCACGACGAAGGCGACCCGAGGATCCGCCGTCGTCGGCAACTGTGACCACCGCTGTGACATGGTCCGCAACCTGACGGTCAGCTCTCAGCGTGGCAAATAGACCATGACCGCCACCCAGACTGGTAATTGATGTCAATTTCTACACCTCCACGAAAACCGCTAATTGCGGTCAATATCGCGGTGGACGACGTTGACGTTGATCCCGGAAACTCCCTCGAGCTTCTTAGCCAGCGCCTCCGACATGGCCACACTTCGGTGATGGCCTCCGGTGCATCCCACAGCGATAGTCATAAAACCCTTGCCCTCACGGCGGTACCCGGGCAAAACCAATTCAATCAAGTTTGTGACGTTGTCCAAAAACCCCTGAGACTCAGGTTGGGACAGCACGTAGTCGGCCACGGCTTTGTTGGTACCGCGGCCCGCACGCAGCTCAGGTACCCAATAGGGATTGGGGAGAAAACGGACGTCGAAAAGCATGTCGGCATCGCGCGGTGCACCGTGCTTAAACCCAAAAGATTCGATGGTGATCTGCTGAATCTTACTAGCGGTATCCGACAACTGATGCTCTAACTCACGGCGCAAATCGTGCACGCTCATGTCAGAAGTATCCACTACTAAATCCGACATGCCCTTTATTGGCAGCAACATCTGACGTTCAGCGGCAATACCCTGTGAAAGCGTGCCATTTTCCTGCAGCGGATGGGTGCGGCGGACAGAGTCGTAGCGGGCGATGAGGGTGTCGTCGTTGGCATCAAAGAAGATGACATAGGGCTGGCGCCCCTCATTGCGGAGTCCGTCGAGCACCTCCCCCAAACTGCCGGCGAACGCGCGCGAGCGCACGTCGGTGACGATAGCGAGGCGCTCTACTGGAGAGTCCGCCTCAAACGACAACTCGACCATGCGCATAATTAACTCCGGTGGCAGGTTGTCTGCGACATACCAGCCCATCTCCTCCAAGACGCTGGCGGCCGTATTGCGTCCGGAACCGGACATGCCGGTAATCAACACAAGTGACTTTTCAGCCTGAGGGGAATAACCCGAAGTAATCATGCCATCACTCTAATACAATTCCGCCCAACCGCTCTCGGTTTTACTAGCGGAAGTAAACCCCCTAGCACTGTTTCAAGTGCGGTTTTAGCCACTTGTTTACCTACTTCTACGCCTACTCTCCCGGACCGACATCCGAGTTTGGATCTGACGGCTTCTCGTCTGGATGGAGGTAATCGTAAACAGTTTTCGCGAGCATCGGCCCGAAACCAGCCACTTCTTCGATCTGCTCGACGCTGGCCTTCTTCAGCGCCGCAACGGAACCAAAGTGCTTGACCAACTCACTGCGGCGTGCTGGCCCCAGCCCCTTAATGCCATCAAGCACCGAAGAACGCATGCGTTTAGAGCGCTGCTGGCGGTGATAATTAATGGCAAAGCGGTGCGCCTCATCACGAATTCGCTGAATAAGGTACATCGCCTCCGAATTGCGCGGCAGAATGAGTGGCTCATCATCGTCGGGAATCCACAGCTCTTCTAAGCGCTTGGCAATCCCCACCAACGTCACATCGGTGACCTCGAGTTCATCGAGGACCGCCTGTGCGGCTGCGACCTGCGGTGCACCACCGTCGACGATGAACAACTGTGGCGGGTAGGCAAACTTGCGGTTACTCCGCGACTGCTCATCGACGGCATCAGTCGTCTCTTCGACGAACATCTCGCTTGCATCATCGGGCATGGCGAGCTTGTCCTCGTTATGGCGCAGAAAACGACGGCGCACCACCTCAGCGATAGAACCGACGTCGTCCGAGCGACCGTCACCCGCTGCATCTTTGATTCGGTAGCGGCGGTAGTCGGACTTCTTGGGCAATCCATCCTCGAAGACCACCAACGAGGCCACCACATCGGTGCCCTGAATATGCGAGATGTCAGTGCACTCGATGCGCAGCGGCGCTTCATCCATAAATAGCGCGTCCTGGAGTTCGGAGAGAGCCTGCGATCGAGTAGTTAGATCTCCACTTCGCTTTAGCTTGTGCTGGCGTAGCGCTTCAGCTGCATTTTTCTGCACGGTCTCCATGAGCGTCCGCTTGTCACCGCGTTGTGGGACGCGAATATCTACATTGGTGCCACGAATATCGGTCAAAAATGCAGTAACCTCGTCAAGATCGTCGGGCGTGGCCTGAACGAGAATTTCGCGTGGCACAACCTGGGCGGCAGTGGTTGATTCATCGCCGTCGACATCCGCGTGCTTGGCGGCGTCGCCATAGAACTGTGTCAGGAACTGCGTTAGCAGCCCACCCAAGCTGGGGTCAGTTTCTCCCTCTCGAAACTCCGTAGTCGCGTACTCGCCGGACTTCTCCACTACCCAGCCGCGCTGACCGTAAATACGTCCCGCCCGAACATGGAAAATCTGCACGGCCGCTTCCAGTTCGTCGGTTGCTAGCGCAATAAAGTCGGCATCGGCGGCGTCGGAAAGCACGACTGACTGCCGCTCCATGACCTTGTCGATGGCAGCGAGGTTGTCGCGCAGACTAGCGGCGCGCTCGAAGTCTAACTCGCCGGCAGCTTCCTCCATTTCCTTCTTTAAGCGCCTCGTGACCGGGCCCGTATTTCCCGACATGAAGCTGGTAAAACCACGGACAATTTCGCGGTGTTCCTCGGCACTGACACGGCCGACACAAGGCGCCGAGCATTTGTCGATATAGCCGAGCAAACAGGGCCGCCCCAGGGCTTGCTGCCGGTTGAAGACTCCCTTTGAACAGGTGCGGGCTGGGAAAACTCGTGTAAGCAAGTCGAGCGTTTCTCGGATAGCCCACGCGTGTGAATAAGGCCCGAAATAACGCACGCCCTTCCGGCGCGGTCCTCGGTAGAGAAAGAGCCGCGGGTACAGCTCTCCAACGCTGACGGCCAACATCGGATACGACTTGTCGTCGCGGTACATCACGTTGAACCGCGGATTAAAGCGCTTGATCCAGGTGTACTCCAACTGCAGCGCTTCGACTTCATTGTGGACGACAGTCCACGTCACCTTCGAAGCGGACTGCACCATTTGGCGGGTGCGGGGATGAAGCCGAGTTAAGTCCTGGAAATAGTTAGACAAACGCGCACGGAGATTCTTCGCCTTGCCGACGTAGAGAACGCGCCCGGTTGAATCGAGAAAACGGTACACCCCCGGCTCCGTGGGAATGGTGCCGGGGGCGGGACGGTACTGAGAAGGGTCAGTCACTTACGGTGTCCTTAAAACGTGTCCTTGGGTTAGTCCTCCGGCATGAACTTGTCTTCAAGTTCACGGAACCGGCGAATGTCTTCCACGACGCGGCTGCCGTCGGCCGACTGGATCGCGAGCATCGGCACAAACTCAAAGTCAGGCAGCTCCAAGCGAGCCCAGCGGGACTTCTTTGGAAAACTCAGGCCGTAGATATCGACCCACGGGTAAAACTTCGCATTGAGTAGATTGCGGACTTCCACACCCCTGGCATTTACGCGAACGCGAGCCCGAGTCAGCAGCAGGATTACCCCGGCGATGATCAAACCAATCATTGGGAAAGCCAGCTGGTCGATAGCGGTCACCGAAGCTCCGGTGTTACCAAAGTCCACCACGATACCCATGAAGATATGGATAGCGAAGACCACAACTGCAGCGATAATCGCCCACAGACGCAGCTTTTGCGAGGTGATTTCCAACAGCCATTTGTCTTCGCTACCGGTGTCGACGGCAGTCGAATTGCTGTGGCGTTCGGAGTTACCCATTCTTACTCAGCTCCACCTTCACGAAGGGACTTCAACACTGCGACGGTATGCAGCGCTGCGGCCATGGCCTCGCGACCCTTATTCTCCGCAGCTCCCTCACCGCCGGCACGATCAATTGCCTGCTGTTCAGTGTTGCAGGTCAACACACCATTGCCAACTGGCGTTTCACAGTCCAGTGCGATCCGCGTCAGGCCCTCAGTCACCGAGTCGCAGACATAGTCGAAGTGCGGCGTACCACCGCGGATAACGCACCCCAGCGCCACCACGGCGTCGTGAGTTCGCGCGAGCTGTTGCACCACAACCGGAATCTCCAGAGCACCGACGACAGTCACATCCGTGACTACAGCGCCGACCTCCTCGGCCTGTGCCAGCGCTTCACGACGAAGCTGCCCAGTAATCTCCTCGTTCCAGTGAGAGGTGACCAGACCGACGGTCACACCAGTGGAATCGGGAACGGAAATTTCAGGAAGACCTGCGCCACTCATCTACTGTGCTCCTTCTGTCGAAATGCCGTGGGTCTCCATGTACTCATCCAACCAAGGGAGCTCATGGCCCATGCGTTCGCGCTTTGTCAACAAGTATTTCAAGTTATCCTCGTTGACCTCAACTGGCACCGGTACCCGGCGGCTCATCTCCAGTCCATAACCACCTAGGCCGGCACGCTTGGTCGGATTGTTCGTCAGCAGCGCCATAGTGGTGACTCCAAGATCCTGCAGAATCTGTGCACCAGTGCCGTACTCACGGGCATCCGACGGCAAACCGAGCGCAAGATTGGCATCAACGGTGTCAGCGCCTTCATCTTGCAGATGGTAGGCCTCCAGCTTCGGCATCAGACCAATGCCTCGGCCTTCGTGACCGCGCATGTAGAGGATGACGCCACGCCCCGCTTCGTGAACCATGCGCATGGAGTTGTGCAGCTGCTGACCGCAGTCGCAGCGGCGAGATCCCAGTGCGTCGCCAGTGAGGCATTCGGAGTGCACACGCACGAGGACGTCCTGACCATCGTTGGAAGACACATCCCCCACAACGAGAGCGACATGCTCAACACCGTCGATAAGGCTCCGGTACCCAATGGCACGGAACTCGCCGTAGTCGGTCGGCAGCTTGGTTTCGACAACGCGTTCAATCAAGTGCTCGTTGTGGCGACGGTATTCGATCAGCTGCTCAATGGAGATCAGCGCTAAATCGTGCTTGTCGCAGAAGCGACGCAGTTCCTCCGCGCGCGCCATACCGGTCGGGTCTTCCTCGGAGACAACCTCACACAGCACGCCGGCAGGACGGAGCCCTGCCAGGCGGGCGAGATCGACCGCAGCCTCGGTGTGGCCGGCACGGACGAGGACGCCACCATCGCGAGCTCGCAACGGAACCACGTGTCCTGGTCGGGTGAAATCGTGCGGGCTCGAAGTGGGGTCAGCCAGAGTACGAATGGTGTTCGCACGATCTGTGGCGGAAATACCGGTCGTACCGGTGTTGGCATCCACGGTCACTGTGTATGCGGTACCGCGGGCATCCTCATTCTCTGACACCATCGGTGGCAGATTCAGACGCTCGCAGTCCTCGGCGGTCAGGGGCGCGCAGATGTAACCAGAGGAATAGCGAACCATAAAGGCAACAAGTTCAGGCGTTGCCTTCTCGGCGGCGAAGATGATGTCGCCCTCGTTCTCACGATCTTCATCGTCGACGACGACCACGGCCTTACCGGCTGCGATGTCCGCAATGGCCCGCTCTACAGAATCGAACTTAATCACAGTCTTGTAGCTTATCTTTCCAACATTTTCTCGACGTACTTGGCTAGCACATCGACTTCCAAATTGACCTTGGCGCCTACCGCGGTCGAACCAATAACGGAGTCCGTCAGCGTCGTCGGTATCAGGCTGACCTCAAAGAACCCCTCGCCTACTGCAGAGACGGTCAACGAAGTACCATCCACGGCAATTGAGCCCTTTTCCACGACATACTTGGAGAGATGCTCCGGCAGCGAAATCCGCACTACTTCCCAGCGCTCCCCTGGCGTGCGCGAAATAACCTCGCCGGTGCCATCGACATGTCCCTGCACGATATGGCCGCCGAGGCGTTGACCGACTGCGGTTGCACGTTCGAGGTTGACCTTGGAGCCGACCTCAACCTGGCCGAGGCTCGACCTATCCAGAGTCTCTTGCATGAGATCAGCGGTAAAAAAATCATCGCCAAACTCCACGACGGTCAAACAAACACCATTGACAGCAATGGAATCACCGTGGTGCACGTCGTCAAGCACGGTGGTCGCGCGAATGGTCAGAGTAATGGAATCGGCTTCGCGGTGGATTTCGCGAATTTCGCCGAGTTCCTCAACAATTCCCGTAAACATGGTGGTCAGGAAAATCCTTTACCGTTTGTTATAAATTGAAAGATTTTTACAAAATTAACTCTAGCCGGTCTACCCGCGATCTTTGCCACTGCGGAGTGCCGTAATCAAAATGTCATCCCCCAGAGTCTCGACCGCGACGGTACGGAAGCGGGAGATGTCAGTGATGGTGGTCTCGTGGTTGGCCGATGTCACGGGCAGACCAGCGCCGAGAAACGCCGGGGCAATATAGGACTCGATTGCGTCGACAGCATCGGCTTCTAAGAAAGCGCTGGCGAGCCGTGGGCCGCCTTCTACCAGCACGTCAATAAGCCCCATATCCGCCATTGTCTCCAGCGCCACTTCCACATCGTGAGTTTGAATGTGGCGGAAGTTATCGCCGCGGATATTCGCATCGGCGGCGACTTCCGAGGTGCCGATCGCGATGCGCAGGGGTTGCGTTGACAGCTCCTCGCCGTCTGGTGTGCGCGCGGTCAATCGCGGATTGTCAGCGAGCACTGTTCCCGTTCCGACGACAATCGCTTGCCGACGTGCACGATCGATATGTACCCGTGCCCGCGCCTGCTCCCCCGTAATCCACTGCGAGGTGCGGTCGGTAGCGGCGGCGAAACCATCCAGCGTGCCCGCCGTCTTCAGCGTGATGTGTGGGCGCCGAGTGCGCTGCCAGTGTAACCATGGACGCAGATAGCCATCCGCCACACGATTGCGTTGGAACTCCTCGACCACGTCGATTCCCTTGTATCGCAACCACTCGCTGCCGCCAGCGGCCACGGGATTAGGATCGGCGACCGCAAATATGACGCGGGAAACTCCGGCTGCCGCAAGTGCCTCGGTGCACGGTGGTGTACGGCCGATATGATTGCACGGCTCTAGTGTGACCACTGCAGTACCGCCCTGAGCTCGTGCCCCCGCCATTTCCAATGCTTGTGGCTCTGCGTGTCGGCCACCTACCGGCTCAGTTCCGGCCACTCCTACCGCAATCCCTGCGGTATCGAGGATAACGCAACCAATCGGTGGATTGGGATAGGTGGTGCCCCGAACTCGCTGGCCGGCTTCTATGGCCAATGCCATAGCTTGAGCGTCAGTCAGCGGCTGTGCGGAGACGAGATCCGGAAACTGTGCCACCGTGCTTCACCGCCGTCTACTTAGTTGCAGCAGCAGTTGCCAGTGCGCGCAGCTCATCGACAGCAGCCGCACGATCCTCAGCGCCGAATACGGCCGACCCTGCAACGAAGGCGTCGCAACCGGCGGCGGCAGCGGATTCGATGGTCTTGGCGGAGATACCACCGTCAATCTCGATCAGAGTATCCAGACCTTCGGCATCAATGCGCTGACGCAGCTTCTCGACCTTGGTTAGCTGATCCGGCATAAAGGACTGGCCCCCGAAACCGGGTTCGACACTCATGACCAGCACCTCGTCGAATTCGGCGAGGTGATCCAGCCACGGCTCAATTGGGGTACCCGGGCGCAGCGAGAACCCGGCCTTCACGTCCTGGGAACGAATGTGGCGTGCCAGTGCGATGGCATCGTCGACGGCTTCCACATGGAAAATAACGGAGCTCGCCCCCGCCTTAATGTAGGTGTCGACCCACTTCTCCGGGTTCTCAATCATGAGATGGACATCCAAGTACTTGTCCGTCACCGCAGCTACGGCCTCCAGCACCGGAGCGCCGAAGGACAGGTTGGGAACGAAGTGGCCATCCATGACGTCGATATGTAGCCAGTCTGCATTGGCTACAGCCTCAACCTCGCGGTCGAGGCGAGCGAAGTCAGCAGCGAGAATGGACGGGGCAATAATTGGTGCGCTCATAACCTCTGAGCCTAGTCGTTCTTGCGCAAAACTGAGAAGAACATCGCATCGGTACCGTGGCGGTGTGGCCACATCTGCACAGATGGATACGGTCCGACATCAGTCATCGGCGTTACCAGCTCGTGTGCCTTCAGCTCCGTCACCGGCAATTCCGTCACTGCCCTATCGACAATGCCCCTGGTTTCACGCAGATGCGGAGAACACGTGGAATAGACGATGATGCCACCCGGCCGTGCCAGACGCACAGCTTCACTGAGCAGTTCAAACTGCAGCGCAGTCAAGGAGTTCAGATCGGACGGCGACTTCCGCCAGCGCGCTTCCGGGCGACGGCGAAGCGAGCCCAAACCAGAGCACGGCGCGTCTACCAAAATGCGGTCAAAGCCTGCCTCCAGCCCGGTATCGCGACCATCCGCAACCGTTACAGTCACTGGCAGCCCGGCCGTGGCCTTCTTCACCAGTTCTGCGCGAGTCGGAGATACCTCAACAGCGTCGAGCTTCGCGCCCTCAATAGCTGCGATGCCGCCGATGAAAGCTGACTTACCACCGGGGCCGGAACACAAATCTAACCAGCGGCCGCTGTCTTCACCGGCAACGGGTGCCATGGTGACGGCACGCGCAATGAGCTGAGAACCCTCGTCCTGCACCGCAGCCAAGCCCTGTCGGACCGGCTCCAATTCTCCTGGGGCACCGGAATCCAAGCGCACGCAGTACGGCGACCACGGTCCCTCTTCACCGCCGGTGATCAGTGCCAATTCCTCAGCAGTAATCTCGCCCGGACGAGCGACCAAGTGCACCACCGGGCGCGCATCGTCGGCAGCGAGTGCCTGCTGCAGCTCACCGGCTTGTGCACCGAGTGCGCGGGCAAACTCCATCGCAATCCAGCGCGGGTGGGCATGCTTCATCGCTACGTAGCTAATCGGATCGGTCGCAGGATCCGGCGCAATCTCAGCCACCCATTCGCTTTCGGTCTTCGAGGAAACCTTCCTCAAAATGGCATTGACAAAGCCGCGGGCACCAGGTCCCGCCACCTTCGCCACTGCCCGCACCGAGGTATCGACCGCCGCGTAGACATCGACGCGCGTACGCAGCAGCTGGTACGTGCCCAGGCGCAGCACGTCCATCACCGGTCCAGCAATATCGCTTAACGGACGTGACGACGATGCCTCAATCACGGCATCCAACAGGCCTTCCGCCCGCAGTGTGCCGTACGTCAGCTCAGTTGCAAAAGCAGCATCCCGACCCTTGAGCTTGTGTGCCTTCAGCAACTTGGGCAGCAGCAGGTTCGCGTAAGCATCATTCTCGCGAACGTCGGCTAGTACCTTCAGTGCGACCTTGCGCGGTTGGTCAATGCCACCGCGATTGTCCCCACCTCTGTTGTCACGGTTACGGTTGCGGTCATTGCGGTTCTGTCCGCTGCGGTTGCCGCGCTGCCGTCCGCCACCGGTGTGGCGGGGTTTGTCGTTGCCCATTTACTCGCAGACCTTTCCGCCGGGTTGGCTACCTCGCGCCCAGTCGGACGCATCCATCATCTTCTTACCCTGTGGCTGCACCTTCACCAGCTGCACATAGCCATCGGCACAACGCACAGATACTCGGTGCTTCTCCACTACCAACTCACCCGGTGTGGCGGCTGCCGCCTCCGGAGCAGCTGCCTTTCGCACCTCGTCGACCGCGGCGCTGTCCTCGTCGGAAAGCGGGGTGAGCTCTCCGACCTTCAAACGTGCGCCGTCGAGAGTTGTCCACGCACCTGGGGCAGGCGTGAATGCACGAGCGCGGCGGTCAAGAAGATGTCGCGGCTGAGTCCAAACGATTCGGGCATCCTCCGGCCCGAACTTAGCGGCGTAACTGACATCCTGTTCTGGCTGAGCGGTCGGACGCAACGCACCGGCTTCGATGCCGTCCATGGTGGCGGCTAGAAGATCCGCGCCGGAGTATGCCAGGCGGGTCAAAAGGTCGTCGGCATTATCGGTCGGGCGAATCGCTTCGGTGACGGTACCGAAAACTGGTCCGGTATCCAGACCCTTTTCAATCCGGAAAGTACTGGCACCCGTGACTTCATCGCCGGCAGCGATAGCTGCCTGCACCGGCGCGGCACCTCGCCAAGCAGGAAGCAGTGAGAAATGCAGATTGACCCAGCCGTGCGTCGGTACATCGAGCAATTCCTCCGGCACGAGATTGCCGTAGGCGACCACCGGGATGCAGTCGGCGTTTAATTCGCGGATCTGCTGCTGGATCTCTTCATCGCGCAGGGTCGTCGGGGTGAGCACGGGAATGTCGTGTTCCAAGGCCAGCGCCTTCACCGGCGAGGGCGAAAGCGACTTACCGCGGCCACGGCGGGCATCGGGGCGAGTGAGAACAGCGACGATTTCATGACGGGAGTCTTCGAGCAACTTCTTCAGTGCAACGACAGCAGGTTCCGGGGTTCCGGCAAAAATCAGGCGCACAGTAAGTGGATTCCTTCCTGGTGGACCTAGTTGTTCTAGTTAATCTAGTGATGAAACTCGGGGCGCCACACCCAGGGGTCTAGGCGCAGGTGAGTTAACCGCGGTTGAGGAACCAGTCCTGCTCACGCAGAGAACGCATCGCGGTCTTGCGCTCGTCGCCCTCGAGACGCTTCAAAAACAGCACACCATCCAGGTGGTCGCTTTCATGCTGCACACAGCGAGCCAGCAAATCATCAGCTTCGAAGCTCACCGGTGTGCCGTGGCGATCCTGGCCAGTAACGCGCACACGTGCGTGTCGAGTCACGGGTCCATTAATACCCGGGATAGATAGGCATCCTTCGATTTCGTGGACAGTCTCGTCGCCGATGGCTTCCCATTCCGGATTGACGATGTGCCCGCGGGTGCCGTTGCAGTCGTAGACGAAAACGCGCTGCAGCACGCCGACCTGGTTTGCCGCGAGCCCGACGCCCTGTTGCTCGTCCATCGTGTCGAACATGTCATCAATCAGGTGCGACAGCGTCGCGTCGAAATCAGTGACGGTATCCGCCTTGGACAGCAACACCGGATCGCCGAAAAGACGTACCTCACGAACTGCCATGAACTTAGAGCCTCCAAGAAAACTGGTGTGAATCAAGCGATAACGCGCTCATTTTAGCAGCTAGCCGAAATTAATCGGATCGACGACAACGCGCACCGGCGTCGGGTCCTTCCTGGTCGCTCGAACGACCTGTGCTGCCTTCAACGCCGCTCCCACCGCCCGTGCTTGCCGACGGTCACAGCGCACCAACATCCGCTGAATAGGTGTACCCGGTTCCACGCCTGCTGGTGGTCTGGCGTTGCGGGGAAGGTCTACCGGCCCCAGGATTTCCGCGCCCGATGGAACCTCCAGGGACTCCATGAAGTTACGCAGGCCCTCTTCAGTCCCGTCCACCGCTGCCACGTGAAAGGCCGGAGGCAGAGCGGCGGCTGTACGGTCGGCCAATTCCCTGTTCGCAGCGCCTACCGCGTCCCATGCCAGAAGATCGGCCACAGTCGGGACTGCAGCATCCGCATCGATAACCACCGCTCCGCCTCGCTCCCGCGGGCGCGCAAGCGTGACAGCCCGAGACCAATGCGCATAGGCCTCTTCATGCGCGCGCAAGTCCTGCCGGCCGAGCATCGCCCAAGTGTCCAGCAGCATCACTGCACCGTAACCCTCCGGCGCATAAGGCTCGGCTCCCGGCGTGGCCACCACGACCCTCGGGCCTTCGGGAATGTCATCAACAATCCGTTCGCCAGAGGAAGCGACGACTGGGAATGGACTGAAAATGCGGCCAAACTCTTCCGCCGTACGTTCACTGCCGACCACGACTGGCCGAATCTTTGTGGAACCGCAGCTATGGCAACGGTGGTGGATGTCGATGCGCCCACACCACCGACAGGTCGGCGGCGCCGGATCGTCCGGGTTATCGGACGGTGGAATTCCCAGTGGACCGTTACACCAGCGACAGCGCGCAGGCGCGCCACAGGAACGACACGACAATGTCGGCACATATCCCTTACGGGGTACCTGGACCAGAATCGGAAGCTCTTCGCGCAGCGAGGCTTTTGCCCGTCGAAAAGCAATGGCAGGAAGGCGTCCCCTACTTACGTCATCCGGGTCTTCGGAAGTGTCCGTCGAGGCAATCATCTCCGGCATGGACTCAGCCAGGGCGTCGGCGCCTGCAACCAGATTGTGCGCCCAACCTGAGGAGACCAGCAGCTGCACCTCTGCTGTACGGCTATACGATGCAAAAATAAGAGCGCATCCCTCCTGCGCACTTCGCGTGACCAGCACCTCGCGAGAGTGGACGTAGGGTGCGCGGGGGTCTACGAGGTTGTCATCGCCATCATCGACAATCACTGCTAAACGCAGATTCTGCACTGGGGCGTACGCTGCCGAACGCGTGCCGACGACTATGCGCCCCTGGCCGTGCAGGATATCCAGGTACCGGCGATAGCGGGACTCGGGCCCGAGACCAGCCCCGAGAAGAGTGAGCTGACGGGCAGAAATGAGCTCGCGAAAAGCGCTCTCGAAGCGCGCCTGCATGCGTGCGTCCGGCACAATGATGAGAACACCGCCACCATCGCGGGCGACCGAAACGCTGAGCGCGGCGAGCATGGCTGCCACCTGTTCCCCTGGAACTGGCTGCCACGCTGCGCGTGCCGGGGCGCCCTTGCGGACGGAATCGACAAAGGATTCGCCGAAGACATAGTTGCCCCAAGCGGAAAGATCCGGATCCTCGGTGGCAAGCTTTCCCAATTCCTCCCACGTCGGGGGCATGTTCTCCTTGCGGGCACGTTCGGCCCGTGCATGGCGGGTTGGGATGGCGGAGCGAATGATGTTTGAGCGTGTTGCGCCGTAATACTCCGCCAGAGAATCCACCAACCGTCGAAGCTGTGGCGGATAGACAACCTCAGTGCTGATGACATCCTTGAGATAGGACAGTTTGCCGTCGTGAGTGGGCGTGGCACAGCGCTCCAGCACCAGCGCATTGACCAATTGGCCGTGGAATCGAATCCGCACCCGGCAACCGACAACCGCTTCCTCCGCTAGCGCGCGCGGAACCAGGTAATCGAAGGGGCGATCCAACTGCGGCAGCCCCAAAAGTGGAAGCACCCGCGCGACTGGCAGCTTCTCAGCTGCGGCGGCGGGTGCGAAGGGGGCGTCGGTCATAGAGTCTTACTCTACTTCCCCACCCCAGGGTCATGCTGGCGGGTGGTGTTTATCCCAGGCCAGCGGCTGCGCGGAGCTCTTCAACACGGTTGAGTTGCTCCCACGGCAGGTCCAAGTCAGTTCGGCCGAAGTGACCGTAGGTGGAGGTCTGCGCATAAATCGGGCGCAGCAAGTCCAGGTCACGAATAATAGCGGCCGGACGAAGGTCGAAGACCTTGTTGATAGCCTCGCGGATGGCGTCGTCTGAAACGTGACCGGTGCCGAAAGAGTCGACGTAAAGGCCTACCGGGCGAGCGCGGCCGATAGCGTAGGCGACCTGAATCTCCAGGCGGTCAGCCAGACCCGCAGCCACGGCATTCTTCGCAACCCAACGGGTGGCATAAGCGCCGGAGCGGTCCACCTTTGACGGGTCCTTACCCGAGAATGCGCCGCCACCGTGGCGAGCCATACCGCCGTAGGTGTCGACGATAATCTTGCGGCCGGTCAGGCCGGCATCGCCCATCGGCCCACCGATAATAAATTGGCCAGACGGGTTGACCAGCAGCTTCAATTCATCGGTAACAAAGCGCTCGCGCAAGTTAGCGTCGTCGAGCACCCAATCGACTACGTGAGTCTTAATCTGCTCGGTAATCCACTCCTGGGTCACATCCGGGTCGTGCTGCGTGGACACCACAACAGTGTCCAAGTACACCGGGTTATTGTCTTCGTCGTAAGCGAAGGTGACCTGAGTCTTACCATCCGGTCGAAGCGATGGGACGATGCCTTCCTTGCGTACCTGCGTCAAGCGGCGAGCCAGGCGGTGTGCCAGCGCAATCGGTAGCGGCATGTACTCCGGAGTTTCGTTGGTAGCGTAGCCGAACATCAGCCCCTGGTCGCCAGCGCCCTTGAGATCTTCTGCTTCGACTTCGCCATCAGAGCTGCGTGCTTCCAGAGAAGTGTGCACACCGTCGTGAATATCTGAGGACTGCTCACCGATCGAAACGGAGACGCCGCAGGTCTTGCCGTCAAAGCCCTTTTCAGAAGAATCGAAACCGATCTCCTTCAGTCGACTCCGGACAATACCGGGGATGTCAACGTAGCTCTTCGTGCGAACTTCGCCAACAACATGGACTAAACCGGTAGTCACCACAGTCTCAACGGCGACCATCGATGCAGAATCCTGCGCGAGCATAGCGTCAAGGATGGAGTCCGAAATCGAGTCGCAAATCTTATCTGGGTGCCCCTCGGTAACAGATTCACTGGAAAACAGCCGAAGATTAGAGGCCACGAGCAGTACAACTTTCTTCTAGATCATTTCCCCACGCCTGCGGTGTCGCTGCGGCGTGGGTTTTCGTTTGATTCGATAATTATAGACCAAGCGGTTCAGTCGCCGTAGTAGGCCTCCGCTACTCCGCTGGCTGAGGTTCCTGTCGCAGCTCGGAAACTGTATCCAAAATCGAACCGGCCACCGAGAATTTTGAGCCCCGCGGCACGTCCCACTGCTCGCCATCGAGAGACAACAACCATCCGACATTGTCCGTCGCACCGAAAGTTTGCCCACCTGAGACGTCGTTACACATGAGCAAATCGCAGCCCTTGCGCACAATTTTCTGCTTCGCAAGCTCGAGTGGCGTCGTCGTCTCGTCGCCGGTCTCAGCCGCAAAGCCCACCATCGTCGTGGTTGCCGGAATCTCGCCCGCTTTACGCCGCTCCACAGTGGTAGCCAGAATGTCAGGGTTTTCTACGAGCTGGATGTTGCTCAAAGCGTCGTCTGCGACGCCCTTCTTCATCTTGGCCCCAGCGGTCGATGCCGGACGGAAGTCGGCGACGGCAGCGGCAAAAATGCAGACATCGGCCAACTTGGAGTGTTCGTGGGCGGCCTTGGCCATCTCCAAAGTGGAATCAACCTTTACAACATTCGCGCCCAGCGGTGTCGGCAACTGATCTGTATGTCCTGCCACCACAGTGACCTGAGCGCCACGCTGTGCTGCCATCTCAGCTAGCGCGAAGCCCTGACGCCCTGAGGAGTGGTTGCCGATAAAACGTACCGGGTCGATAGCCTCACGGGTGCCACCGGCAGTAATCATGAAGCGCACGCCCTCGAAGTCGCGGCGGAAGTGGCGCGGATTCTCGACTGCCGCTAATGCCAGCGAAACTATCTGCTCTGGCTCCGGCAGACGACCTGGACCAGTGTCCTTACCAGTCAAACGGCCATGGGCCGGATCGAGGACAATAGTGCCATGGCGACGAAGAATCGCGACATTATCGCGCGTAGCTGGATGGTTCCACATCTCAGTGTGCATGGCAGGAGCCAGAACCACCGGGCAGGTCGCCACAAGCAAAGTTGCGGTGAGAAGGTCGTCGGCACGCCCGTGTGCGGCACGCGCCATAAAGTCGGCAGTCGCGGGAACCACGACGACGAGGTCGGCCTCCTGCCCCACGCGGACATGCTGAACTTCATCGACTGCGTCAAAAACCGTAGTCGACACCGGGTTCCCCGACAGCGCCTCGAAAGTAGCCGCACCTACAAAATTCAATGCGGACTCGGTGGGAACGACGCGAACATCGTGACCGAGTTCCTTGAAGCCACGAACAACGTGTGCGGCCTTATATGCAGCGATGCCGCCGGCAACCCCGACGACAACCTTTAAACATTCGGATACGTCAGCATTACCGGCGGCATGCATACAGATATCTCCCCTTAAGGAAATGCTCTAGCCCTCAGTGTGGTCCAGCAGACCAGCGTTGATTTCACGAAGAGCGATGGACAGAGGCTTCTCAGCGACCCCCGGAGTAACCAGCGGGCCAACGTACTCCAGCATGCCTTCGTCAATCTGCTGGTAGTAGTCATTAATCTGGCGTGCACGCTTGGCAGCGAAGATAGCCAGAGCGTACTTCGAAGAAGCCTTACCAAGCAGCTCATCGATCGGCGGATTGGTAATACCAATTGGCGGGTCGAACACTGCCTCGGTGGCGGTATTTTCCTGGGTCACGAGAAATCTTTCCTCAATAGAACGTGAGTTACTGGGGTGACAATAGAAACCGTCGGAGCAATAGAAACACCATTGCTTGGAAACGATTTCTACTATCGATGATGTGGAGTCGCCCTGTTACTTGCCAGTAGTCAGCGCCTGAGCGATGGCCGCCACAGCATCATCGACATTGTCGTTGACAACAACCTCATCGAATTCGTGCTGAGCATCCATTTCCACTCGCGCGGTTTCCAGGCGACGCTTGACTTGCGCCTCGGTTTCCGTGCCACGACCAGTGAGCCTGCTGACGAGAATCTCCCAGCTTGGCGGAGCCAAGAACAGCAGGTGAGCATTCGGCGCTACCTTACGGATGGAGCGGGCTCCCGCCAGATCCACCTCAACGAGTACCGGACGTCCCTCGGCGAGAGCTTTATCCACCGGGCCACGCGGCGTTCCAGAACGCTGCAGACCACCGTGGATTTCAGCCCACTCGAGCATCTCTCCTGCATCAATATGCTGTTGGAACTTCTCCGGGGTCACGAAGAAATAGTCGCGGCCATCGACCTCACCCGGCCGTGCGGCGCGGGTGGTCATGGAAACGCTGAAGTACAGTCCGGGAACCTCGGCACGGAGCCGACTGACAACAGTGGATTTTCCCACACCGGCAGGGCCGGCAAGGACTACCAGCTGACCGTTTTCATTCCCGGCCACTGCGACTAGTCCTCCACTGCGTAGCCGAAGCGCTCCAGCAGAGCGCGACGCTGACGGTCACCCAGGCCACGCAGGCGGCGGGTCTGAGCAATCTCCAGGTCATTCATGATGTCCTGTGCCTTGACCTTGCCGACCTTCGGCAGAGCCTCGAGCAGAGCGGAGACCTTCATCTTGCCGATGATCTCGTTCTCGTCAGCCTGCTTGAGAACCTCTGGCAGGTCGATAGCGCCACGCTTCAGCTTGTCCTTGAGCTCTGCGCGTACCTTGCGGGCCTGAGCTGCCTTCTCGAGTGCTGCTGCACGCTGCTCCGGGGTCAACTGCGGAAGGGCCACGTGTTCCTCCGTAAAAATAGATTGGTTAGTTTCTTATTTACTTGCACGAGCCTCGCGTCCACCAAGGGCAGGCAACGACACCGTGCTTAACGATTGGAGACCGTACCGCACTTACCGGTTGTTGAGGCAAATGCTGACGGGGTGTCGATAAAAATGACACCAGGGCTTTATCCGCCCCACCTTTCGGTCGTGGTCAACCAACTCCGGCGATTGTAGCACCGTTTGCCCAGGAGAATGGAAATTGACCACGGTTTTTGTACGAAATCTCCCAGGAATCGTCACAGTAACTTGCCTATACCTACTCCGCCGCCACCTGAGGCTCATTAGGAAAATCTCGGCAGCTAGGTACGGAAGAAGCCCGCAGGGGCACCTGTTCTATGAGGTGCGCCCTGCGGGCCTCTGCCAAATTGTCGATTCGCTGCTAACTCTCGGATAGGAACGGAGCCGCAGCTTCAATAGTTGCGCGCCGCAGCGCAGCAGGATCAGGCCCAGCGGAGAGAATTGCACGCGAAATATTTGGCAGTGCAAGCCCCTTGGATTCCCCTGCCAGACGATCTACATCGGCCGGGGTTCCACCCTGAGCTCCCACACCGGGCATGAGAATGGGACCACGCAGGTCACTGAGCACCGGGGCGTCGTCAAGCGTTGCGCCAACAACAACGCCGATGCTGCCCGCCTTTGCACCAGCGTCAATCTGGCGGGCATTAATAGCGGCTGCCTGGTTGACCATGGTCTGAGCCAGACTCTCACCCGAAACCGTCGCCTTCTGTACGGACGCACCTTCCGGATTGGACGTTGCGGCCAGCACGAACAGGCCGCGTCCGTTCTCCAACGCCAACGAAAACGCCGGATCAAGAGCACCGAACCCAAGGTACGGAGATACCGTCAGTGCGTCGGCGGCTAGCGGCGAGCTATCCGACAGCCAGGCATCAGCGTATGCAGCCATCGTCGAACCGATATCGCCCCGCTTGGCATCTGCAATCGACAGCGCACCTGCGTCCTTCAGGTCCGCCAACGTCCGCTCCAGGACGGCAAAGCCCTTGGAACCGTAGGCTTCGAAGAACGCCACCTGGGGCTTGACGACGGCAACGATGTCACCAAACGCTTCGACGCATGTGGTGGCAAAGCGCTCTAGACCTTCTGCCGATCGCGGTAACTGCCAGGCATCCAGCAACCTAGGGTGCGGGTCGATTCCCACACAGAGCCGGCCGCGCGCGGCGACAACCTCGCTGAGGCGATCGCCGAAACCCTTAATTGTCCGCACTGCGGATCCTTCAGCCTTCGCGGTCATGTTATGCCTGCTCCTGAGCAGCCAACTCTGCCGGGTGGAGTTCCTGCAGAGCCTTAACGCTCATCTCACCGTTGCGCAGTGCCAGAATGCCCTGCAGTGCGGCGACGGCCCCCTGAGCGGTGGTCACACAAGTTACGCCCTGGCTCACAGCAGCAGCGCGAATCTCATATCCGTCAGAGCGTGCGCCAGCAGAACCGGACGGGGTGTTGATAATGATGTCAACCTCACCGTCGCGAATCATGTCGACGATGTCGCGCTCGTCCGTCGGCGCATCGGAATCAGTCGTACGCTTTGCGACGACCTCACACTCAACACCGTTGCGGCGCAGCATACCGGCCGTACCCTCCGTTGCCAGGATGCGGAAGCCCATATCCGCCAGCGTGAGGATCGGGAAGACCAGAGTGCGCTTATCGCGGTTGGCCAGCGAAACGAAGATCGTGCCCTCGGTCGGCAGCTCACCGAAACCGGCCAGCTCGCCCTTGGCGAAAGCGGCACCAAAGTTGTCGGCCAGGCCCATGACTTCACCGGTGGACTTCATCTCCGGGCTCAGCAGACTGTCGAGAGCGCGGCCCTCGAAGTCGCGGAAGCGGTTGAACGGCAGGACCGCTTCCTTAACCGCAATCGGAGCGTCAGCAGGCAGGGAGCCACCGTCGAAGTTGGACGGGATCATGCCCTCTTCGCGCAGTTCCGCGATAGTATCGCCCATCATGACGCGGGACGCGGCCTTAGCCAGCGGAACCGAGGTTGCCTTGGAGACAAACGGTACGGTGCGAGATGCACGCGGGTTGGCCTCGATGACGTAGAGGGTCTCGTCCTTGAGTGCGTACTGAACGTTCATCAGGCCCTTGACACCGATGCCATGTGCCAGTGCCTTGGTGGATTCACGCACCTTGTCGATGATGCCTGCCGACAGAGTCATCGGAGGCAGCGCACACGCGGAGTCACCGGAGTGAATACCGGCTTCCTCGATGTGCTCCATAACGCCGCCGAGGTAGACCTCTTCCCCATCACACAGTGCATCAACATCAATCTCGATGGCGCTGTCCAGGAAGCGGTCAACCAGTACCGGGTGCTCATTGGACAGCTCGGTAGCGCGGTTGATGTAGTCCTCCAGAGTGGCCTCATCGTAGACGATTTCCATGCCACGGCCGCCGAGGACGTAGGACGGACGGACCAGCACCGGGTAACCGATACCAGCGGCAACCTGGCGAGCTTCTGCGAAGGAAGTGGCGGTACCGAACTCCGGCGCCGGCAGCTTGGCCTCAGCCAGCACCTTGCCGAACTCACCGCGGTCCTCAGCCAGGTCGATTGCCTCTGGGCTAGTGCCGACGATCGGAACGCCTGCGGCCTGCAGACGCTCCGCCAGGCCCAGCGGGGTCTGGCCACCGAGCTGAACAATGACGCCTGCGACCTTTCCGGACTGGCTCTCAGCGTGGTAGACCTCGAGGACATCCTCGAAGGTCAATGGCTCGAAATAGAGGCGATCTGCGGTGTCGTAGTCGGTGGAAACCGTTTCCGGGTTGCAGTTGACCATGACGGTCTCGTAGCCAACGCGGGAAAGCTCGAGGGCCGCGTGGACACAGGAGTAGTCGAACTCAATGCCCTGGCCGATACGGTTCGGACCAGAACCGAGGATGATGACCTTTTCCTTCTCGGTCTGCGGGGCGACCTCGGACTCAGCAGCCGGGTCCAGCTCGTATGCCGAGTAGTGGTACGGAGTCTGTGCTTCGAACTCGGCGGAGCAGGTATCGACAGTCTTGAATACCGGGTGGATGTTCAGGCGCCAGCGCAGCTCGCGCACGCCGTCTTCCCCGGCCAACTCCGGACGCAGCGCAGCAATCTGAGCGTCGGACAGGCCCCAATACTTAGCCTCACGCAGCAGGTCGGAGGTCAGCACCGGAGCGTCGATAAGCTCCTTGCGGATATCCTGCAGGTTTTCCATCTCGGCGATAAACCACGGATCCAGGCCGGAAGCTTCGTGGATCTGCTCGATGGAAGCACCCAAACGCTGAGCCAGCTCAACGTCGTAGATGCGGCCTTCAGTCGGACGCTTCAGATCTTCAAGGACAGCGTTGACATCGTTTGCGCGCTCACCTGCGAAGTCCTCATCCGGAACAGTCCAGAAACCAGCTGGCTTGTTCTCCAGCGAGCGCATGACCTTACCGAGCGCGCCGATGTAGTTACGGCCGATAGCCATGGCCTCACCGACGGACTTCATGGTGGTGGTCAGCGTATCGTCAGCACCTGGGAACTTCTCGAAAGCAAAGCGTGGAGCCTTGACAATCACGTAGTCCTGCACCGGCTCAAACGCTGCCGGGGTTTCACCGGTGATGTCGTTGGTGATCTCATCAAGGGTGTAGCCGATAGCCAGCTTGGCAGCAATCTTTGCAATCGGGAAACCAGTTGCCTTGGAAGCAAGCGCCGACGAGCGGGAGACACGCGGGTTCATCTCAATGGTGATGATGCGGCCGTCATTCGGGTTGATGGCGAACTGGATGTTACAGCCACCGGTGTCAACGCCGACCTCACGCAGAATTGCGATGCCTTGGTCACGCATGGTCTGGAACTCGCGGTCGGTCAGAGTCATCGACGGGGCGACAGTCACCGAGTCACCAGTGTGGACACCGAGGGCATCAACGTTTTCAATGGAGCAGACCACGACGACGTTGTCGTCGCCATCGCGCATGAGCTCGAGCTCAAATTCCTTCCAGCCGAGGATGGACTCCTCGATCAGAACATTGGCCTCGGGCGATGCGGCCAGGCCGCCACCTGCAATACGGTCGAGGTCTTCCTGGTTGAAGGCCAGACCGGAACCCAGACCGCCCATGGTGAACGAAGGGCGAACAACGACCGGAAGACCGAGCTCTGCAACAGTCTCATGGACTTCTTCCATGTTGTGGCAGACGCGGGAACGAGCGGACTCGCCACCAATCTTGGCGACGATGTCCTTGAACATCTGGCGATCCTCACCGCGCTGAATGGCCGGAATATCAGCACCAATCAGCTCGACATTGTACTTCTCCAGAATGCCCTCGCGGTCCAGCTGAATAGCTGCGTTCAGAGCAGTCTGGCCACCGAGAGTTGCCAGGACAGCGTCAATCGGGTTGCCCTCTGCAGCTTCCTTGGCCAGGATCTTTTCGATGTACTTGGTTTCAATCGGCTCGATATAGGTGGAGTCTGCGAACTCCGGGTCAGTCATAATCGTTGCCGGGTTGGAGTTGACCAGCGTGACTCGCAGGCCTTCTTCGCGTAGCACGCGGCAAGCCTGGGTGCCGGAGTAGTCGAACTCGCAGGCCTGACCGATAACAATCGGGCCGGAGCCGATAACCAGTACGTGGTTGATGTCTGTACGACGTGGCATGGTGTTAGGTCCCTTAGCCCTTTCCTACTTGTTCGAGTTTCCGGTTGCGGACTTGTTGAAATCGACCTTCTGGATCAGCGCCAGGAAGTCATCAAAGAGAGAGTGCGCATCGTGCGGGCCGGCTGCGGACTCCGGGTGGTACTGCACAGAAAAGGCCATGCCGTTCTTCAGTGCGACACCTTCCACGACGTCGTCGTTAAGGCAGGTGTGCGTAACCTCTGCCTCGCCCCACGGGGTATCGAAACTCTCGCCGGCCTTGCCTTCAAGTGCGAAGCCGTGGTTCTGAGCGGTGATAAAAATACGGCCAGTGTGGTGGTCCTTCACCGGAACATTGACGCCGCGGTGACCGAAGACCAGCTTGTAGGTACTCAGGCCGAGTGCGCGGCCAAGAATCTGGTTACCGAAGCAGATACCGAATAGCGGCATACCGTCATCGAGGGCAGCCTTGGCGACCGCAACCATCTCATCAGCAGTTGCCGGGTCACCCGGGCCGTTGGACAAGAAGACACCGTCCGGCTGGTATTCCTTCTTAATATCTTCGTACGGAGTGTTAGCCGGAACAACTACGACTTCCAGGCCACGCTTAGCCAGCTCACGCGGGGTGTTGGACTTGATGCCCAGGTCGTAGGCCACAACACGTGCCTTCTTCTCCCCCTGTGGTTCCACGACATAGGCCTCATCGGTGCTGACCTCGCGAGCCAGATCCGCGCCCTTCATCGCAGGCTGAGCGCGAACGATTTCCACCAGCTTATCGACGGGCTGCTGTGCGTCCTCACCGGAGAAAATACCAGCGGCAATCGAGCCATTGTCGCGCAAATGGCGAACCAGCGCGCGGGTATCAATCTGGCGGATACCGATGATGCCCTGTGCCTTCAGTTCATCTTCCAAGCTGCGCTTCGAGCGCCAGTTGGAGGGAATGCGCGACAAATCGCGGATAATAAAGCCAGCTGCCCAAATCTTGTTTCCGCGGGACTCGTAGTCCTCATCGTTCCAACCGGTGTTGCCGATCTGTGGTGCGGTAGCCACAATCAGCTGGCGGTGGTAGGACGGGTCCGTCAGGGTTTCCTGGTAGCCCGTCATAGCGGTGGTAAAAACTGCCTCACCCAGGGTTGTACCGGTGGCGCCGAAACCGCGTCCGCGGAACACTCGGCCATCTGCCAATACCAGGACTGCCGCTGTAGCGGCCGCGGCCTGCGACTCGTTGCTCACGTTATTGCCTTTCAGTTGGGTAGCGTGCGAGGAATTTACATTAATCATACGGGACGCATGTGAATTTTTATGCGTTGACATGAATATTATCCAGCGACCTCTCCGTTAAGAGCGGTCACCTTACCGCGCAGCACGGTAGCTGCCACGGACACGGCCATCTCCATTTCCTCATAAGGAGTGTTCTCGGACTTCGACGCCAGGTCTTCGCCGCGGACCGTCCACTTTTTGCCCGGGTCAACAACGGTCAGGTTGGCAGGCTCACCGACAGCAATCGGACGGCCGTGCCCCGGTAGCTTCACGATTTGAGCGGGACGCTCACTCATGACCTTGGCCAGCCAGCGCCAATCACAATCGCCCTTCAAAACGAACTCTTCGGCGATGATTGGCATCGAGGTCTCCAGACCAAGCATGCCGGGCTTAGCGTGCTCGAACTCGCAGCACTTTTCTTCAGAGCCGTGCGGAGCGTGGTCGGTAGCGACACAGTCAATGATCCCGTCAATCAGAGCCTGACGCAGAGCCAGGGTGTCGCGCTGCTCACGCAGCGGCGGATTGACGCGGTAGACGCCGTCGTAGGTCTCCAACTTCTCATCGGTGAGAATCAGGTGATGCGGGGTAACCTCGGCGGTCAGCGGAATATCATGCTCCTTTGCCCACTTGACCAGCTCAACCGTACCTTCGGTGGAAGCGTGGCAGATGTGCATGCGTCCGCCGTAGTCGCGAGCCATAATGGCATCTCGGGCCACGATGGACTCCTCAGCTACGCGCGGCCACCCGGTCAGGCCGAGTCGTGCGGCGGTCGGACCTTCGTGAGCCGATGCATCTGCGGTCAGACGCGGATCTTCGCAGTGCTGCGCCAGCAATACGTCTTCGCCGCGGGCGTATTCAATCGCGCGGCGCATAATCAGCGGATTATCAACGCACTTACCGTCATCGGAGAACATGCGTACCTTCGCCTGCGAGTCTGCCATCATGCCGAACTCAGTCAGCGTCTCGCCCTTCAGCCCCTTAGTAATGGATCCGACCGGGTGAACGTCGCAGAGGTTCAGCGCCTGGCCCTTGAGCCACACCGACTCAGCAATCGAGGGGTCATCGGTTACCGGCGCGGTATTGGCCATAGTGAACACTGCGGTGAAACCACCGCGTGCTGCGGCAGCGGAACCAGTGGCCAGGGTTTCCGTATCTTCACGGCCCGGCTCCCGCAGGTGCACATGGATGTCAACCAGGCCTGGCAAGAGAACGAGGGAGTCGAACTCCAGGACCTCTACCCCGTCCTCGGCCGTGAGATTTTCTCCAATCTCAGCGATAACGCCATCTTCAATCAAGACGTCGACGTCTTCGCCTTCACCGTAGGGACGCACACCCTTCAGCAGCAGCTGTCCCCGTGCGGGTGCTGCCAATGGTCCTACCTCGGGGTACGAGGCTTCGTCATACTCATTGCGATTCGACATTTATGCCTGCCCTTCCAAGTTGGCGGAAACACCTGAGGTCAGCAGTGTGAAAAGAACTGCCATGCGGACGTGGACACCGTTGGCTACCTGCTGCAGCACGGCAGTGCGCGGCAAATCAGCGACGGCATCGTTAATTTCCATGCCACGAAGCATCGGGCCTGGGTGCATCACAATGCAGTCGTCGCGAAGCATCTTCTCGCGAGCCTTCGACAGCCCGTAGCGAGTGGCGTATTCGCGATGGGATGGGAAGAAGCCTCCGTTCATGCGCTCCTGCTGAACGCGGAGCATCATCACGGCATCAGCATCGCGGATCTCGTCTTCCATGCGGTAGGCAACACGCACCGGCCAGGTCTCGATGCCAAACGGCAGCAGCGTCGGTGGCGCGACGAAGACGACCTCGGCGCCGAGCTTGCTTAGCAGATCGGCGTTAGAGCGAGCGACGCGAGAGTGCAAAATATCGCCAACGATGACGACCTTGCGCCCCTCAATTCCACCGAGGCGCTGACGCAACGTCACCGCGTCCAGGAGAGCCTGCGTCGGGTGCTGGTGCTTTCCGTCACCCGCGTTGATGATCGATGGGCCGTTGCCAAATTCCTCAGTCCACTTGGCGATCAGCTGTGCCGCGCCCGACGATGGGTGCCTAACGACGATGGCATCGCCGCCGATAGCATCCAAAGTCAGCGCGGTGTCTTTCAGACTTTCGCCTTTCTTCACAGAGGAAGAGGAAGCCGAGATATTAATAACATCGGCGCTCATCCACTTACCCGCAGTCTCAAAAGAAGAGCGGGTACGCGTGGAGTTCTCGTAAAAGAGGTTGTAAATAGTGCGGCCGCGCAGGGTCGGCAGCTTCTTAATTTCCCGACCGCGGATGACCTCCTTGAAACGATCAGCCTCATCCATCAGGCCGACAATTTCATCCTTGGTCAAATCCGCAATGCTAATCAGGTGTTTCACTGTTCCTCCGCCCGGGTGAGAATAACCGCGTCACGGCCGTCAAGTGCCTCTACCAGCACATCGACGTCTTCGTCGCGGGAAGTTGGCAGATTCTTACCGACGTAATCGGCGCGAATTGGTAGTTGACGATGACCACGATCAACCAGCACTGCAAGCTGAATTACTCGCGGGCGACCCATGTCAGCAATAGCGTCGAGTGCGGCACGAATTGTGCGACCTGAGAAGAGGACATCGTCTACGAGAACAACGGTGGTGCCGTCGATTCCGGAGTTTGGAATGTTCGTGGGCTGCAGGGCGCGGTGCGGGCCCTTGCGCAAGTCATCCCTGTACAGGGTGATATCAAGCGATCCAGTTTCCGGGCGAATGCCGGAGAACTGTTCAATCAAATCGGCTAGCTTCTCCGCCAGCGGTACGCCACCAGACGGAATACCGAGGAGAACTACGCGCCCAGCATTTGGGCTATCCAGCGCAGTTTTTTCAATAATTTGGTGCGCGATGCGCGCGATGGTACGTGCAACTTCGTCTGCATTGAGCAGCTCGGTTGTTTGCGGCGTTCCTTCGCTCATCGTGACCTCCTTCCCCGCCTCTCAGTGCGGTCCGTTAAAGGATGTCTTGATTGTGGATATTTGATTATCAGTTTGCGTGACCCGCAACTACGGTCGCGGTGCAAACTTCCGCTGACCAGAATAGCACTCACACTTAAATTGCCTCTAAATGCAACAAAACTCCAAGCCCCCAAAAAAGGGACTTGGAGTTTCAGACAATCCGCGAGAACCGACTGTGATCGGCTCGCAGTGAGCCCGGCCGCTTTGATTGGCTAGGACCCGTTCTCGCTCTTAGCCACGTCTTCAGCCACCAGCTTGGCAATATCGCTCATGTCCAGGCCGGTAATCTTAGCCATCTCATCGGAGTCAGCCAGTGCCTTGTCAGCTTCCTCATTTGCAGCAGCCTGTGCCTGAATAGCCTCGTCGAACTGGGACTCGCCCACCGAAGTGCTAACAGCTGCTGCTGCCAGGCGTGCCTGGTCGGCAATCTTGGCCTCGGCATCGAGAACTGCGTTGATGTACGGTGCCGCCACATCAGTGGAGTATTCCGATGCCAGCTCAACGCCTTCCACCACGGCCACACGCGGAGGCACGTCGGAGTTGTAGAACAGCTCCCAGGTGGAAAGACGCAAAATAGCACGGTCGACTGCCGGTAGGCGACGCAGCGGCCACTCCTCCGTCAGGTACGAAGAAATCGTCGAGTCGATACCGATAATTTCCGCAGCTACACCGCGCACGATCTGCTCGGTGTACTCCGCAATTGGATTCACATCCAGATCGGGATTACGGACCATTTCCAGCCGCTCTTCAAGAAGCTTGACGACGTCGACGCCTCGCTGCTCGGCCTCAAATAGCAGATCTACCGCACGACGGCGCGCACGGTAGCGCGCGCCGTGGCGCTTGTAGTTAGGTTCGCGAACTTTCGCGGACTCCTGCGCATCCGGGGTCTCGACGGACTTGTGATCCTTTTCAGTCATGGATGTGTATGTATCGCTCTCAACAAAAGGGTGAACTAGATGAGGGAATTAGTGGTTGACGCGGGACAGGTAGGAGCCGTCACGGGTGTCGACCTTCAGTACGTCGCCGGTTTCGATGAACAGCGGCACCTGAATCTCAGCGCCAGTCTCCAAAGTTGCCGGCTTGGTGCCACCGGTGGAGCGGTCGCCCTGCAGACCCGGGTCGGTCTGCTCAACCTTCAGTTCAACCGAAACAGGCATTTCAGCGAAAAGAACGTTGCCCTCATGGAAGGACACCTGGCAGGTGGTTTCCGGAAGCAGGAACTTAGCACCCTCCGGCATCTGAGCGTCCAGGATGGAAATCTGGTCGTAGGTCTTGTCGTCCATGAAGACGTATCCTTCACCGTCGTGGTACAGGTACGTCATGTCGCGACGGTCGACGGTAGCAGTCTCAATCTTGACGCCAGCGTTGAAAGTCTTGTCAACAACCTTGCCGGTCAGAACGTCCTTCAGCTTGGTGCGGACGAATGCCGGACCCTTACCTGGCTTGACGTGCTGGAACTCCACGATCTGCTGAAGCTTATTGTCGTGCTTGATAACTAGACCGTTTTTAAAATCTGCGGTGGTAGCCAACTAAACTCTCCTGAAATTGTTAAAAAGCTCTCTGACGAAACCACGATACTCCGTATCTCATCGAGAGAAAAATAAAACGCCGTGATGTTAGGCCCGCGGTTTCGGCAGCTGCGTAATAATTTCCGGCTCGGTGTCGGTGATAATCAACGTATCTTCGATGCGCACACCGCCGAACCCCGGCACATAAATACCAGGCTCGATGGTCAACGTCATGCCAGCTGCCAACTTCCCCTTGCCGGTGCGAGCAGCAAATGGAGCCTCATGCACCTCAATACCGATTCCGTGGCCGGTGGAATGAACGAAGTGCTCCCCATAACCAGCCTTTTCAATAATGTCCCGGCATGCTGCGTCTACAGCCACAACATCAGCCCCTGGCACGGCCGCTTTTACGCCAGCCAGCTGGGCTTCCAGCACGACATTGTAAATCTCTCGGGCCTTCTCGTCTGCGAACTCCACCCCGGCAACAATCGCGCCGTCCAAATCTGACGACGTATTGTTCGGACCGTTTTCGCTTGACGACGTTCCCGCCTCACCGGCAAAGAGGGTACGTGTCATATCTGAGTTGTAGCCCCCGGCAAAGGCGCCAAAGTCAATAGTGACCAGGTCACCTGCCTCGATTACGCGATCTTCCGCTCCGTGGTGTGGCTTGGCGGAATTCGGGCCGCTCGCGACAATCGTGTCGAAGCTTGGCCGATCGGCGCCATGCATGCGCATGCGGTACTCCAACTCTGCGGCGACTTCGCGCTCCGTGCGGCCGGCGACCACGATGCCGTCGTGAAGCAAGTCCTCGAATGCGCGGACCGCGATGTCGGCGACGTGGCGCAGAGCGACGAGTTCTGTATCGGACTTGACCTCCCGCAGTTTAGAGACGACGCCCGTAGTCGATACCAGCTCGAGTGCCTGTGGCCGGGCATCCTCTAGCTCTTGATAAGCGGCCATAGTGAGGAACTCAGATTCAACACCAAGACGCGAGATATCCAGCTTTCGGCATTGACCGACGAGTGCCACGCCGGTGTTGCGGGCGGTGAGTAACTCCACGTCCGGTGCCTGTTTGCCAGCCTGAACCGTATAGCGGCCGTCGGTGGAAAGCAGCGCTTCCCCACTGGCCGCAACAATCAAACCAGCATTCGAGCCGTGGAAACCTGTAAGCCAACCAACATGCGTCGGATCGACTGTGAGGAAACCGTCGCAGTCGTTGTCGGACAATGCGTCGATAAGAGCGGCTCGGCGGGCGGCGTAGTTCGTGGAGATATCTGTCATAGTTTCGTACTCACCCTTCTCAGTGCCATGGAATACCCATCAGTTCCGCATCCGACGATAACGCCCGCGGCAAGCGCCGACAGGTACGAGTGGTGCCGAAACTCCTCCCGGGCGTGAATGTTTGAAATATGGACCTCGTGGAAGCCCGCGCCGTCGGCAATTTCGGCAAGCGCGTCACGTAGGGCGACGGAGGTGTGTGTCACCCCCCCTGGATTGATAATGACTGGCCAACCGTAGTCGGCAGCTTCGTGAACCCACTCGATGAGTTGACCTTCATAGTTGGATTGGCGGCAATCCACTACGACGCCAAGCTCCTTGGCTAGGGTGCGAAGTTCAGATTCGACATCGGCCAAAGTAGTGGCACCGTAAATTTCTGGCTGACGCTTGCCCAGACGGTCGAGGTTCGGGCCGTTCAGAACAAGCACGGTCGGAATCGCCGTTGTGGCATCCGTTGCTGCACGAAGAGAGGTCATTAGCGGGTTGACTCCTCAGATGCGGCCTGCCCATTGTTGCAGAGCAGTTCGTATGCACGCTCGAGGTCATCCATGCCCGGACCTTCAAGACGGGCTGTTTCACCGGGGCGTTCCAGAATAACGAATCGGATCGCACCATCCCGGTTCTTCTTATCCCTGGTCATAGCATCGTAGAGCTCGGTAAAACGACCTGCCTGGTAGGTCGTTGGCAGC
This sequence comes from Corynebacterium sp. MSK032, assembly GCF_030232065.1. Taxonomy (NCBI): domain Bacteria; kingdom Bacillati; phylum Actinomycetota; class Actinomycetes; order Mycobacteriales; family Corynebacteriaceae; genus Corynebacterium; species Corynebacterium sp. MSK032. Next base: position 46,993 of record NZ_JASPJR010000011.1, read on the forward strand.
CCAATGGACTCTAGGATGCGACGATGGCGGTCTACGAGTTCCTGATTAATATGTCCGGTGATCTTGGCCAGCTCGGCGACATAAACCATGCCTACAGCGACGGCGTGGCCATGGCGCCAGCGGTAGTTTTCAAAGTGCTCAACGGCATGACCGAAAGTGTGGCCATAGTTCAGGATCTCGCGGAGGCCAGATTCCTTCAGATCCTCAACGACAACGCGTGCCTTGACAGCAATCGCGCGCTCGACCAGTTCTGGCAGGTCACCGTCAACATCGAGGCAGGCCTGCGGGTTTGCCTCGTAAAGATCGAGAATCTTCGTGTCCGCGATAAATCCAGCCTTGATAATCTCTGCCGAGCCCGCAATCAGCTCGGCCTTCGGCAAGGTGCGCAGGACGTCAAGGTCACAAAACACCGCGGCAGGCTCGTGGAAAGCGCCGACCAGGTTCTTGCCGGCTGCAGTGTTGATACCGGTCTTACCGCCGACAGCTGCGTCGACCATGCCGAGCAGCGTCGTCGGGACCTGGATAACCTTCACTCCACGCATCCACGCGGCGGCGACGAATCCACCGAAGTCTGTAGCTGCACCGCCGCCAATCGCGATTACCGCGTCACGCCGGCCCAGACCGCGTTCACCAAAAGTGTCCCAAACTGTTTCAGCAACTGCGAGCGTCTTGCCCTCCTCCGCATCCGGAACCTGGATGCTAAAGGCGTCGACTCCCTTGTCCGCCAGAGCCTTGATGACGCCGAAGCTCAGCTCTTGAACGCTCCCCTGGTGAATCACCGCAACCTGGGAGGCAAACGTAGCGGCCTCCGCAATCTGCTCGGTGAGTCCATGCCCCATGGCTACCGTGTACGGGGATGGGCCTTCAACACGGATTGTGCGGGTTGAGTTCATTGTCAGTCCCTAGTCGTTAGCGTAAGAAATGTATGGAGTTGCTGGTTATACGGCAGTGATTAGCTGCCGCCTTTTAAGAGTCGCCAGTTAAGCCTCGTCGCAGGTTTCATCGAGGTAGCTGAGGATCTCGGCCACAACGCGCTGCGGGGAACGTTCGTCGGAACGCACCTTGAAAGTGGCTGCATCTTCGTAAAAAGCTCGGCGAGCCTCATAGAGCGCGCGGTAATGAGCCTCAGGGTCATCCGCCTGGAGCACCGGGCGCGAATTGTTACCCGCTGTACGACGGACCCCCTCTGCAATGCTGATCTCGAGGTAGACGACGTTATGGTCTGCCAGCAGGTCACGGGTCGCCTGCGAAATCACGGCACCACCGCCAAGTGAGACGATTCCGTCGTGGGTCAGAGCCTCCGCCACGATTTGTTCCTCGATACGGCGGAATTCCGGCTCTCCCAGCTCGGAAAAGACTTCCCCACAAGTCTTGCCCATGCGCTGTTCAATCATCTCATCGGTATCGGTGAGTCTTGTGCTCAATGCACGAGACAGTCGACGACCGATGGTGGACTTTCCCGATCCGGGCGGTCCGACAAGGACAATAGTAGGAACGGACATTCCCCTCGTTTTACCCTTCTTCGTGTGCGCGACTGTGGCGCTATTTCCAATCAAGGCGACGTCGAGTCTGCTCCAAGTAGCCCTCAACGTTACGCTTGGTTTCCTCCAGGCTATCGCCGCCGAACTTTTCCATCACTGCACGCGCCAGTACCAGCGCGACCATTGCCTCTGCGACAACACCGCCGGCCGGGACCGCGCAGACATCAGAGCGCTGGTGGATTGCGGTAGCTGCATCGCCGCTGGCCATATCGACGGTCTTCAGCGCACGCGGAACGGTCGAAATTGGTTTCATCGCAGCACGCACAACGAGAGGTTGAGCATTAGTCATGCCACCCTCCAGGCCACCGGCGCGGTTAGTTTCCCGATCCACGCCGTCGTCGGTACGCACCATTTCATCGTGAGCGTCGGTGCCACGGCGACGGGCTTCCTCAAAACCGTCGCCGATCTCCACGCCCTTGACGGACTGAATTCCCATCAAGGCAGCCGCAAGCTGCGAATCCAGACGGGCATCACCGGAAATGTGCGATCCCAGACCCACCGGCAGACCGTGGACAACGACCTCGACGATGCCACCGAGGGTGTCGCCCTGCTTCTTGGCGGCCTTGATTTCGTCAATCATCGACTCCTCCGCAGCTGCGGAGAATGCACGCACTGGCGACTCGTCAATCTTGTCCTGATCAGCGAAGGTCGGCAGTGGCCCCTCGTAGGGCTCCGAACGACCGATGGAAATAACGTGGCTGACAACTTCCACACCGAGAGTCTCACGCAGAATTAAGCGTGCCACAACCGATGCCGCCACACGTGCTGCAGTCTCGCGAGCCGATGAACGCTCCAGGATGTTTCGAGCATCGGTGTGGTTGTACTTCAGCATGCCGTTGAAATCGGCATGCCCCGGGCGCGGGCGGGTTAAGGTGGCGCCACGAGCTGTATCCAAAACAACTGGGTCAACTGGATCCGGGCTCATGACCTCAGTCCACTTGGGCCATTCGGAGTTGCCGACCATAATGCCAATCGGCGATCCCAGCGTCTCACCATGTCGAATGCCAGTCAGCAGGGTGACCTCATCAGCCTCAAACTTCATTCGCGCCCCGCGACCATAGCCGAGGCGGCGGCGTGCGAGGTGGCGTGATACGTCATCTGTAGTCAGGGGAAGTCCGGCTGGCGCGCCTTCTACGAGAGCGATAAGCGCTTTGCCGTGAGATTCACCCGCGGTAGTCCAACGAAGCATAGGTATCATAATGTCACGTTTGCCGTACTTCTTGTGCATTTGGGGGCATACAAGTTTCAAATATGCCCCATTTCATCGCCCCTGGTCTACCGCTTCAGGGGACTTGTAGGTACCCTCCGCTTATCCCCCACACAATGGCGGTTGCTGCAAGCATCGCAGGCCCATGAGGCACGCTCGCCGGTACAGGCGCTGTTTTTGCTTTACGACGGTCACCCCAGCCCCGCTTTCCCGCGGTGACTCCTGCCATGAGGAGAGTGAGTCCGGCAGCCAACAGAATTGCCACTGCAATCCAAATTGCTGTCGCCACTGGCTCGCCCGATACCAGACCGACACCGCCCCCGAGAATTGCTGCGAGCTTCACATCTCCAGCCCCCATAGAGCGTGGGTTGAAGATGAAGACTGCTACATAGAGGCCAAACCAGAGGCCTATTCCTGTTCCTATGGCTGCGACTGCACTGGCGAGATTGTCAGCCAAGGTGCTCTTTCGCTGGAGCACCATTCCAGTGGTTGCTATCAGACCCACTGCCCCTAGCACTAACCACCAGTTCGGTAGTCTTCGCCGAGTCACATCCAACCAGCAGCCAATACCGCCCCAGCCGAGTACAAGCATCACGACTAGGAAATAGAAAACCCGGTCAAGGTAGACCGGGGCAATCCTGTGCTGTCCAATCGGAGACAGCCCTATCTCAGTTATTCCCCACCCCATAACTTTGGGATTGTAACGGTTGTGAGCTAGTTCGGCAGCGCTGCACGCATCGCCTCGACATCGGGAGTGCGTCCAGTAAACTGCTCAAACTGTCCCACCGCTTGATGTAGCAACATGGACAATCCACCGACCGCCTGTGTCCCTCCGCGTTCCGCTGCTTTCACAAGTGGGGTTGGCCAGGGATTGTAAATGACGTCGAGAATCTTCGGTGCTCGAGCGAGGTAGCCAGCAACCGACTCAATTGCGGCTGACGGCACCGTAGAGACCAGCACGTCGGCATTACCAGCAATATCTGCCAGGTTTGGAACATCAAAAGTCACCCAAACAAATTCCATCCCCAGCGCGGCAGCTAATGGTTCAATGTCATATGCGCGCTCGGAGCGCGCTACCACGGTCACATGATTGACCCCCAGCTGCGACAGCGCCCAAAGTGCCGGCCGTGCTGTGCCACCGGCACCAACAACAACGGCGCGGCCACGTGGTGCGTTCGTGCAGTCTATCTCGCGCAGTGCTCCCAGTACGCCGTCGCCATCGGTGTTGTCGGCAAACCAATCCGAATCGCGACGGACCAGAGTGTTCGCTGAACCAATGAGCCTCGCGCGCTCACTGACTTCATCGGCGAAGTCCAGCGCGGCAAACTTGCCGGGCATCGTGACGGAAAACCCCTGGAAACTGGGGTCTGCGCCACCAACGACGTCGGCAAGCTCTTCGGCGTTGCATCGGATGCGGTCATAGTGCCAGTCATTCATTCCCGCAGCGCGGTAACCGGCGTTGTGAATAGCCGGCGAGTACGAGTGATCAATCGGATCTCCCAGCACGGCTGCGCGATGAGTTATAGGCATAGGAGTTCTACCTCTTAGCGGTTGGAATCCAGCACGCCATTGTTGCGTGACTCGTCGATAGCGGCCTCGTGCTCTTCGAAGGTCGTGCTAAAGACAGTATTTCCTTCCTTGTCCACCGTGACAAAGTACAGCCAGGTGCCGTCAGCCGGATTTTCCATGGCACGAATCGCCTCGATGGAGGGCGAAGCAATGGGGGTTTCCGGCAGCCCCTCCTTGGCGTAGGTGTTCCACGCGGTCTTTCGCGCGCGGTCCTCATCCGTGGTTGCGATTTCCTGATCTGGCAGGTCGTAGTTGACTGTCGAGTCGAACTGCAGCTGCATCGGTTCGTCGAGACGGTTGAGAATAACGCGAGCGACCTTATCGAAGTCGCCATCTGGCGCCTCCATCTGGATCAAAGAAGCTGCGGTAATCAGCTCGTATGGAGTAAGACCAACCATGTCCGCTGAAGCCATGAGACCCGTGTCCTCATAATTCTTCACCGATTCCTTGACCAATTTTGCAAGCATCTGTTCGGGCGTCTGCTGCGGGTCAAGGTGATGAATACCCGGCGTAATGAGTCCCTCAAGACGACGAGGGTCGTTGCCACGCGCAGCTACCGCGTCCCGTGCCCATTCTGGAACACCCAGCGCGGCCAAATCGGCCTCGCCAGCAGCACGTTCGAGATCGGCCTTGGATACGCAGTCATTGTCTTCAACACAAGTGGCCTCAGAAATAAGCGAGAAAATTCCCTTACGTACATCCGATGAGGACACAATGCGGGTATCGGCGAAACGGGCGCCAGTCGGAATGTCAACGGTACCGACCTGATTTTCGACATCCAGAAGAGCCTCGACGGTCTCGTCGGCCTTCATCCGCTGATGGAGTCGGTAGAAACCAGGCTGCAATTCACTTGAATGAGAGTTCTCATTCGCGGCCTGGATGAACGCACGGGAAGACTTGACGACGCCGCTTTCCACCAACTGGTTGGACAAATCAGTAAGTGACGTGCCTTCACTGACCTCAACAATCGTCAATGGACCCTCAGCTTTGCCATCGTAATCGTCAACAATGCCGCCACGGTTCCAGACGAGGCCAATCACTCCGAGGACCAACACGCATAACAGGACAGAAGTCACATTGATTGCCACTGCCGTTTGGCGGTGACGAACTCGAGACTTTGTCCCACCGCTGCGAGCACCAGCGCGGTCCCGGTCGGCACCGCCGCTATCAGTGCGGCGCGCAGTCTGCGCGTCTTTACTCATCAATAATCTCCTCGAATGCAGCTCACTCTCCCATCGGTATCAGCAAGGAGTCTTCCCGTTCGGGTACGACACGCGACTGATAACGACTGGTGCGACATAGCTTTACGACGAAGTCGTAGCACTAGGTTGCATTGTAGGTGTGAATCGCCACTTCAACTTTTCAAATCCTATGCACGCGACAAACGTGCTTAGGTATTACACACTTAATAATTGCGCAAAGGTGGGTGAATTGTCACCTTTCGGTAACTTTTGTGTGCCCCCTTAGTCGGTATTTCCGTCCAAAGCTTTTGCCCGTCTGTCCAACCAGGACTGCAGAATTTCTACTGCCGCAACCTGGTCAATAATCTTCCGCCCGGACTTAACATCAATACCTGCTGCGTGCAGCCGTGATTGGGCCATTACCGTCGTCATCCGCTCGTCGGCGTAATGCACTACGACTCGGTCACCGAGTCGGCGCTGCAGCCGGAATCCAACGTCAGTAGCTTTCCGCGCAGAAGTCCCGAACGAGCCGTCGAGCATGAGGGGCATGCCGAGAACAATCTCGACGACCTCAAGTTCAGTGGCAAGTTCCACGAGCCGGTCAATATCCGGCCCGTCAGGATCTTTTCGCCCCGTTGCTCGAGTGACTGTTTCAACCGGGGTCGCCAGGATACAGTCGGGGTCAGAGACCGCGACGCCAACGCGGACATCGCCGACGTCGATTCCGAGCCGTCGACCCCGACCGGGATCATCCTGACCGGGGGTATCAATACGGGGCTTAGCCATTGTTTACTGCTCTTCCGATAGCACAGCCGTTAATTGGCTACTTGGACAGTTCGGCCTCAACCGCGGCCAATGCTGCGTCGATTCCGGAAGCATCAGAGCCGGAGCCCTGTGCCATTGCCGGTTTACCGCCGCCCTTGCCGCCGACCTCAGCGCCCATCAGCTTCACCAAATCGCCGGCCTTAATACCGCGATTGACGGCTTCATCCGAAACCGAGGCCACAAACGGAACCTTGCCGCCAGCGTTGGAAATCAACGCAATGACGCTTGGGCGATCCGCAAGGCGCTTCGCCAAGTCATTAGCCAGCGAACGGATGTCCTTCATCTCCGTACCGTCGGGAAGCTTAAGGCCGAGGTAGGTGACATCGCCGATGGTGCGAGCGGACTCCAGGTGAGACGCGGCATTGGCCAGCAGCTGTCCGGCCTTGAAATCAGCGAGCTGCTTCTCTGCAGCCTTGAGCTTTTCAGCCAGTGCTGCAATGCGGTCTGGCAGCTCAGCAGAAGGAGCCTTGAATTCAGTGGCCAGTCGTTCAGCCAGGAGACGCTCGGTGGACAGGTAGCGGAAGGAATCCATACCCGAGTAAGCCTCAATACGGCGCACGCCCGATCCGACCGAGGACTCGCCCAGCACAGCTACCGGACCAATCTGCGAAGAATGCGAAACGTGGGTACCGCCACACAGCTCAATTGAGAACGGGCCACCGACCTCGACAACGCGGACGATGTCGCCGTAGTTCTCGTTGAACAATGCCATGGCACCAGCTGCCTTGGCCTCTTCCAAAGGCATCTCGGCAGTATTGACAGCCCAGTCGTTGTCGACAGCCTCATTGGTGATCTGCTCAATCTCACGGAGCTGTTCCGGTGTGAGCTGCTCACCGTACTTGAAGTCGAAACGGAGGTAGCCCGGCTTATTCATGGAACCAGCCTGAGTTGCAGTATCCCCCAGTACCTGACGCAGAGCACCGTGAATCAAGTGAGTTGCAGTGTGCGCCTGACGAGCACCGTGACGCCACTGCTCGTCGACCAAAGCTTCAGCGGAGACACCCGGAGTGAATTCACCAGCGGTGACAATGCCTTTGTGCAGCCACAGCTTCTTGCCCACCTTTTGAACATCGTTGATGTGGACCACAGCGCCGGAATCAGTCACGATACGACCACGGTCAGCCAGCTGACCGCCGGCCTCGGCGTAGAGCGGAGTGCGATCGAGGATAACCTCAATCTCATCGCCCTCTGCGGCAAACGACTGCTTCTGGCCATCGGCAATGATGCCAAGAATCGTGGATTCGTCGGCAAGCCGATCGTAACCAGTGAAGGACGTCGGGTGTTCATCGATGAACTCGCGGTAGACATGCAGGTCGGTGTGAGACTGCTTCTTTGCCTGGCTGTCGGCCTTTGCGCGCGCACGCTGCTCAGCCATCTCGCGATCGAATTCCTCGCGGTCGATGGTCAGGCCGGCCTCTTCGGCCATCTCGATGGTCAGGTCGATTGGGAAGCCGTGGGTGTCATGCAGGGTGAAGGCGTCGTGACCGGATAGAACGGTTTTACCCTCTGCCTTGGCCTTGGTGGCAGCACGTTCGAACAGCTCCTCACCGGCGGACAGAGTCTTGGTGAAGGTCTTTTCCTCGGCGACGGCGACGCGGCGAATACGGTTCCAGTTCTCCGCGATCTCTGGGTACGACGGGGTCATGGTCTCGGCCGCAATACCAATCAGCTTCTCCAGCACTGGACCGTTAGCGCCGAGCAGACGCGCAGAGCGGATGATGCGGCGCAGCAGGCGACGCAGGATATAGCCACGATCGGAGTTCGAGGGGGTGACACCGTCGAGCATCAGCATCAAGCCGGTGCGGCTGTGGTCGGCGATGACGCGGAAACGGATGTTGTCCTGGTGGTTGGAGCTGTACTTCGAACCGGTGAGCCGCTCAGCTTCGTCGATAACCGGACGCAGCAGATCGGTTTCGTAGACGTTGTCGACACCCTGTAGCAGGAAAGCAACGCGCTCGATGCCCATACCGGTATCGATGTTCTTCTTCGGCAGTGGGCCAAGAATCTCGAAAGAGTCCTTGCCTGTTCCTTCGCCACGCTCGTTTTCCATGAAGACGAGGTTCCAAATCTCGATGTAGCGATCCTCGTCCGCCTCTGGGCCACCGTCAGCACCGTACTCCGGGCCGCGGTCGTAGAAAATCTCTGAACACGGGCCACACGGGCCAGGCACACCCATGGACCAGTAGTTGTCCGCCATGCCTCGGCGCTGAATGCGCTCTTCCGGCACACCAACCTTCTCGTGCCAGATGTCATGGGCCTCATCGTCATCGAGGAAAACCGTCACCCACAGCTTCTCAGCCGGGATGCCAAAGCCGCCGTCCTCAACAGCACCAGTCAGAAGGCTCCATGCATGAGTGATGGCACCTTCCTTGAAGTAATTTCCGAAGGAGAAGTTACCCGCCATCTGGAAGAAGGTGTTGTGGCGGGTGGTGATACCCACCTCTTCAATGTCCAGTGTGCGCACGCACTTCTGAATTGAGGTCGCGGTGGAGAAGTCCGGAGTCTCATTGCCGAGGAAGTAGGGCTTGAACGGCACCATGCCGGCATTAACGAACAGCAGGTTCGGGTCATCCAAAACCAGGGAGGCACTGGGGACCTCGGTGTGTCCCGCCTTTACGAAATGCTGGATGAAGCGATTTCGAATTTCATGAGTCTGCACGGTGTTCTACTTCCTCGTTTCACGTCGAGCGTCCGAGATGTTTAATACAAAACTAGCAGTCTACCCGCTCGGTTCGAGCAACTTTAAAACCACCCCACCGGCACCCCGTAGATTCCGACCGATCTCGCCTACTTCGATTTCCGGCGGCTCCCCCGGATAATTCGGCGAATGCGTCCGAGGTATTCAGCCATGCCGTTTTCACGACCGTGATTGGATGGGACGAAATAATCAGTGCCCACCAACTGATCTGGTGGATACTGTTGGGCGACGACACCCATGGGGTCATTGTGCGGGTAGATATAGTCCACCGCGTGACCAAGGTCCTTAGCCCCGCTGTAATGTCCGTCCCGCAAATGTGGTGGCACCGGTCCGGTCTTCCCGGAACGAACATCCTTCAATGCCCCGTCGATTGCGCTTATGACCGAATTCGACTTCGGTGCTGTTGCCAAGTGAATCGTGGCCTGCGCCAGCGTCAGCCGGGCTTCCGGCATCCCTATCAAGGCAACTGCCTGCGCCGCGGCGACGGCGGTTTGCAGAGCTGTCGGGTCGGCCATACCGATGTCTTCGCTGGCCAGAATAACGATTCGGCGGGCAATAAACCGAGGGTCTTCCCCACCCTCAATCATCCGCGCCAGGTAATGCAGGGCAGCATCGACATCAGATCCGCGAACGGACTTAATAAACGCGCTGGTGACGTCGTAATGCTGGTCGCCGTCGCGGTCATAGCGAACCACGGCTCTGTTGATCGAATTGGCAAGCGACTCAGCGGTAATCTGCTCACCATCGGCGACGGCTTCTGCGGCTGCCTCGAGGTACGTGAGGGAACGACGAGCATCACCAGCTGCCAGCGCAATGAGCTGTTTACGTGCATCGTCTGTCATACTGACGCGACCATTCAGGCCGCGCTCATCGGTAAGTGCTCGATCAATGAGCGTGCCGACGGCTTCGTCGTCCAGTGACTGCAACTGCAACAGCAGTGACCGACTGAGCAGCGGGGACACCACTGAGAAGGATGGGTTTTCCGTCGTTGCCGCGACGAGAAGGACAATCCGGTTTTCCACGGCACCCAACAGGGCATCCTGCTGGGTCTTGGAAAAACGGTGCACCTCGTCGATGAAGAGCACCGTTTGAATGCCCTGGTTAACGAGCGTGCGACGAGCAGTGTCGATAACCGCACGCACTTCCTTTACCCCGGCATTAAGCGCGGAAAGCGCTTCAAAGTGTCGTCCAGTCGCCGCGGAAATCAAACTGGCGAGAGTGGTCTTGCCAGTTCCGGGAGGGCCAAACAAAATAACGGAGGTGTCGCCGCCACCTTCGACCAGACGGCGCAACGGTGCTCCGGGGGCTAACAGGTGGTCTTGACCAACGACTTCATCGAGGTTTCGCGGTCGCATCCGAACCGCCAACGGCGCGTGTGCACCTGGGTGAAAATAGGCGCTCGCATCGGAGTTCAGGCCAGTGCTTGCTGGCCCCGCACTCCGACCTTGGCTCTTGGCCGCTGTAGGTCCGGCGACCGAAGGCTCGTCGAAAAGCCCTGGAGCGTCATCGGCGGAGCCGTTTGCACCGCCTGACGGCAGCTTATTCGGATCCGCCACGTGTGCCCTAGCCTTCCTCTTGCTCTAAGAAATCGATGACTGCATGCGCGAACTGTTCCAGCTCGTCGGCACGATCGTCCTCACACTTATGGGCGAACTGTGCAATCGCGCGAGCCGTGTTAGCCATGTCGCGCCGCTCCAGTGCTGAGCCGCCAACTTCCGGCTTCAGGTCCGTGCGTCCTTCATGCCCCACCCACAGCGCTTGTTTTGGAGAACCGAAGAAGGAAACCGTTGCGGAGATGAAAAACCAACCGAGCAACGCCGCAGCGATGAACGCCATCAAACGGCGGTCGCTCGTGCCGCGATACCAATGGTCACGAATCTCTTCCATCCAGGCACGGACAAACACGTCGACCTCTGCCTCCGATGGACGCTCCACGAAAACGTGCAGCGGGAAGCCTGCGACGACGCTGGCCACGTCGAAGATGACATCGCGGTAACCAGCCCACTCATAGTCGAGGAACTGGACCTTATCCGCCAGCAGAATGTTGTCCGGGGCGAGGTCAAACGGAGTAAACGCCCTATGCGTGCCCTTCTCAATTCGACGAGCAGCATCCTCACCGAAAGAGCGCACAGCGTCGGGAACAGGAATGCCGGACCCCTCGACAGCTCGCATACCAAAGCGAATCCCCGACACAATGCCGTGGTCACGCGCCTCGAGAGCCTCGCGATCGACCTTGTTCTTCACCCACATACGACGACGCAGGGTCTCAAATCCCTCTTCACGAGTATGCGTGTGAATATGCATCCGACCCAGCGAAGCGCCGAGGCTGCGGAATGCGCGCAATCGTCGCTCTTCATCGCCACGAAAGAGGACGTCCGCAAGAGTGTCCACGACACCGACGTCGCTGAGAACCAATAGCTGCTTTGAAACATCGTAAGCAAGAAGCTGAGGCCCCGGGCGGACGTCGTCAGGCAGTGTATTGATGAACTGGTACGCCACGACTTCCCGTAAAACGGCGGGATCGACGCCTTCAGTCGTCGTAGGAATTTGCTTTACGACGACCGTGCGTTCCTGCATAAAGGGATTTGTGGCGACCCGTACGCGGACAACAAGAGCGTTTGACTGACCTGTAAGTACTTCTGGATCCGACAACACTGGAGTGCCGCCGAATCGTGCGGAAAGCAGTGTCTCTGCATCTTTAACTACGCTGTCAACTTCTGCTGCAGCGTCGTCCGAGTACTCCATTGAATGCCCTTTCAATGAGCCAGTTTCAGTCAGGCGATACGGATGTTGCGTTGTGGCCAGTACCGCCTTGGTTAGGAGGAATTGGCGCCACTCGCGCTGTTCACGCTGGAGTGGCAGATCACATTCCTCGCAATGTGATTTCTTTGTTTACTTGCTGTCGCCTGCGTCGGCTGCTGCCTTAACGCCGTCTGCCTTCTGCTTTGGCTTCGGCTTGAAGTCGATACCGGTCTCCTTGCGCTGCTGAGCGGTAATCGGAGTCGGGGCGTCAGTCAACGGATCAACGCCGCCACCGGACTTCGGGAAGGCGATAACTTCGCGAATGGAGTCAACGCCGGCCAGCAGGGAAACGATACGGTCCCAACCGAATGCGATACCACCGTGCGGCGGAGCGCCGTACTGGAAGGCATCCAGCAGGAAGCCGAACTGCTCCTGTGCCTCTTCCTCGCCGATGCCCATAACATCGAAGACGCGCTTCTGGACATCTGGGCGGTGAATACGAATGGAGCCGCCACCAATTTCGTTACCGTTGCAGACGATGTCGTAGGCGTAAGCCAGTGCGTTGCCAGGATCCTTGTCGAAGGTATCCATGTGCTCTGGCTTCGGCGAGGTGAAGGCGTGGTGCACAGCAGTCCACTGCGAGTGGCCCAGGGCAACGTCACCGGAAGCGGTAGCGTCGGCAGCCGGCTCGAACAACGGTGCGTCGACGACCCAGGTGAATGCCCAGTCGCCTTCCTTGATAAGGCCGAGCTTCTTGGCAATCTCTCCACGAGCAGCACCCAGCAGTGCACGGGAGCTCTTAGCGTCACCTGCAGCGAAGAAGATGCAGTCACCCGGCTTCGCGCCTACGTGCGCCGCGATGCCTTCACGCTCTGCGTCAGTAATGTTCTTGGCAACCGGGCCGCCCAGAGTGCCGTCCTCCCCAACAAGGATGTAGGCCAAGCCCTTTGCGCCGCGCTGGCGGGCCCAATCCTGCCAAGCGTCGAGCTGACGACGAGGCTGCGATGCGCCACCGTCCATAACAACTGCACCGACGTAATCGTTCTGGAAGACACGGAAAGTGGTGTCCTTGAAGAACTCGGTGCACTCCACCAGCGGAATGTCGAAGCGCAGGTCCGGCTTGTCAGAACCGTACTTCTCCATGGCCTCCTTGAAGGTCATGCGTGGAATCGGGGTCTGAACAGTGACACCGGCCTCGGCGAAGATAGCAACCAGAATCTCTTCTGCCAGCGCAATGACATCGTCCTGCTCGGCGAAGCTCATCTCAACGTCGAGCTGAGTGAACTCCGGCTGGCGGTCAGCGCGGAAGTCCTCATCTCGGTAGCAGCGGGCGATCTGGTAGTAGCGCTCCATGCCAGCGACCATAAGCAGCTGCTTGAACAACTGAGGGGACTGCGGCAGTGCGTAGAAAGTGCCCGGCTTCAAACGAGCCGGCACCACGAAGTCACGAGCACCTTCCGGCGTAGAGCGAGTCAACGTCGGGGTCTCGATTTCGGTGAAGTCGTGGCTGTCCAGCACCTTACGGGCTGCGCGGTTGACAGCCGCACGGAGACGCATAATCTTGGCCGGGCCTTCACGGCGTAGGTCTAGGTAGCGGTACTTCAGGCGGGCTTCCTCGCCGACAGTGCCAGAAGTTCCAACATCCTCGAGCTGGAACGGCAATGCCGCCGACTCGTTGAGGATGGTCAGCTCCGTAACATTGACCTCAATTTCACCCGATGCCAGGTTCGGGTTTTCGGAGCCCTGCGGGCGCTTCTCAACGACACCGGTGACCTGAATGCAGTATTCGCTGCGCAGGTGGTGTGCACGCTCAGCAACTTCGCTGTTGCGGAACACAACCTGGGCGTAACCGGAGCGGTCACGCATGTCGATGAAGATCACGCCACCATGGTCACGGCGGCGTCCTACCCAACCGGTCAGGGTTACTGTGCTGCCGGCGAGGTCAGCGCGGAGGTCTCCGGCAAGATGCGTACGAAGCACTGCGAATTGGTCCTTCCAAAATTGGTGCTATAGGGATTAACGCTGTGGATAGCGGTTTCGTCCGTGTAGTCTACCTTGAAGCCAGAAAGGTGAGAAGAAGACCCCGGCTATTTTGCTTATTACCGGTCATCGCCTTGGGCCTACCTCGGGCTTCATGTACTCACTTAGACAAAGTTCTCCGTAGATCCTGACGTTGATTTACATGCGGATACTATGACGCAGCGCTATTCAATGGCCCGTTTTCCGAACCCTATGCAATAGTCTTACTCCTATGACCTTCCGGAATGACTTCCAAAAGAGCTCGGCTCGTGCCGAGCGACGCTCGGGTGGTGGCCGCGCTATTGCAGTAGGCGGTGGCGGCATCGGCGGCCTTGTCCTCATTGGCCTGTACTTACTTCTCGGCGGTGACCCGGGACAATTGGGACAGCTGACAGGTGCCCAGAACAATCAGTCCTCTCAGACTGCACAGCAGTCCCCTGGTGAGGATCCCTGCAAGACCGGCGAAGATGCCAACAGCCGCATCGATTGCCGGATGGAATTCACCGGCATTTCCGTCGACCAGGTGTGGGCGGAGCAACTCCCCGCACAGGCCGGCATCAAGTACACAAACCCAGGCCTAGTCCTCTTTGAAGGCTCCACTCAGTCGGGCTGCGGCGCGGCGTCCTCGTCCACCGGCCCGTTCTACTGCCCCGCCGATCAAACGGCCTACTTCGACACGGAGTTCTTTAGCACCCTGGAGCGCATGGGCGGAGGCAACGGCCCGCTCGCGCAGGAGTATGTCGTAGCCCACGAATTCGGTCACCATATCCAAAATTTGGAGCGTACGCTCGGCCGCAGTAACTACAACGAGCCTGGCCCCGATTCCGATGCCGTAAAGATTGAGCTGCAGGCAGACTGCTATGCGGGTATCTGGGCTCACTACGCGGACAAGGGGCCGGACGCAATCCTCGAACCGCTTTCCGACGAGCAAGTTGCCGATGCCCTCAAAACTACGAAGGCCATTGGCGATGACACCATCCAGCAGCATTCCGGCGGTGGTGTTCAACCGGACTCCTGGACCCACGGCTCGGCTGAACAGCGTACGAAGGCATTCCTCACCGGCTACAAGTCAGGAAAGATGTCTCAGTGCGACACTCTCGAGCGCGGCGTCTACAGCTAGACTCCGCACTCAACAAATGCACGTTTCCTAGATGCGCGACTGCAACTCCTGAACCAGCGCATCTAGGGTCACCGCGTGCTGCTCGTGGGACTCGAGGTTCTTCAGCTGAACCTCGCCCGCGGCCAATTCAGACTCGCCGAGGACCAACGCAAATCGGGCTCCAGCGCGATCGGCACCCTTCATTGCACCCTTCAGCCCGCGGCCACCGTAGGACATATCCGCGCGGATACCCGCTTGGCGCAGCTTATTGATCTGTACCGCCATAGCGTGAGCGGCTTCTTCACCGAGTGCAACACCATAGACATCGACGCGTCGACCATCGCTGGCCTGCTTGCCCTCGGCTTCCAGTGCGAGCAGCGCACGATCCACACCCAAGCCAAAGCCAATTCCAGACAGCTCTTGGCCGCCGAGCTGCGCCATCAGCCCGTCGTAGCGACCACCGCCACCGATACCCGACTGCGCACCAAGGCCGTCGTGAACAAACTCGAAGCACGTCTTGGTGTAGTAGTCCAATCCGCGCACCATTCGCGGATTGATGACATAGGGCACCTTCATGTCATCCAGCAGCCCAGTCACCGATTCAAAGTGGCTGCGAGCGGTATCAGAAAGGTGGTCCAACATCAGTGGCGCGTCGGCGAGCATTTCCTGCATTTCCGGTCGCTTATCGTCGAGGAGGCGCAGCGGATTGATGTTTGCACGGTGGCGCGTTTCCTCATCCAAAGGCAGGTCAAACAAGAATTCCTGCAGCTTAGCGCGGTATTCGGGACGACAGGTGTTGTCACCGAGGCTTGTCAGCTCAAGCCGGAATCCTTCCAGGCCGATGCCGCGGAAGCATGCGTCGGCAAGCGCGATAACCTCAGCGTCCAGCGCGGGATCATCGACGCCGATTGCCTCTACGCCCACCTGCTGCAACTGACGGTAACGGCCGGCCTGCGGGCGTTCATAGCGGAAGAACGGCCCCGCGTAGGAAAGCTTGACCGGCAGCTGACCGCGGTCGAGATTGTGCTCAATGACCGCGCGCATTACGCCTGCAGTCCCCTCCGGGCGCAGGGTGACCGAGCGGTCGCCGCGGTCGGCGAACGTGTACATCTCCTTGGTGACGACGTCCGTCGATTCACCTACGCCGCGTGCAAAAAGCCCGGTTTCCTCGAAAATTGGCAGCTCAATGTGCTCATAGCCCGCGAGTCGTGCGCGGTGCTGGAATGAGTTCCGCACCGCCTCGAATTCGCGGGAGACCGGCGGGACGTAATCCGGCACGCCCTTGGGCGCGGAGAACGGCTTCAACTTCTTTGGCTTCTGGCTAGAGTTCACTCCGCTAACTCTACCTGCCAACTCTCACGACGTGTCAGCCAGGCTAGGTGAGGTTTTGCAGGAAGGGGTTGGTCTCGCGCTCCTCGCCTATCGACGATGCGGAGCCATGGCCCGGAAGAATCATGAGGTCATTCGCCAGCGGGAGGACCTTATCCTTCAACGACTGCTGCATGTGCTCCGGACTACTGCCCGGTAAATCTACGCGACCGATAGCCCCCTTAAAGAGGACATCCCCGCTGAAGATAATCTCATCTTCCCCATCGGAAGCGCGCAGCATTACGCACCCCGGAGAGTGACCCGGTGCGTGAATGACTTCGAAATTTAACCCTGCCCACTTAACTTCGTCGCCATCTTCGAAGAAACCAGCTTTTGTATAAGCCTGCATGGATTCGATGTCAAAGAGGTGTCCGAAAGAAGAACCGCCGAGTTTCGGATTGGCCAGCAACACATTGTCGCTTTCGTGAATGAAGACAGGGATATCCCAGAAGTCGGCGGCCTCCGCGACATCGCGGACGTGGTCGATATGACCATGGGTCAGCAGAATTGCTTCCGGCTTCCAATCTCGCTTTTCAACCTCGCCGCGTATTACCTCGAACGCTCCCATGCCCGGGTCAACAATCACGCACGGGGTAGCCAAATCGTCCATCTCCGGAGCGCCTGTTGCCACGTAGCAGTTGGTCTGAAAAGGGCCGGCTGCAAATCCAAATATCTCCATAGCGCACATTCTATCGAGTGTCTGCTTGGCTCGAGCTGGGTTCATTTATCACGCTGTTAAGTTCCCGCTAAAACGACGGCTGATAGGTGGCGAAACTCGTAGAACTGTTCTTGGCAATTGGAACTGACGATTGGAAACTTTTATGCAGATTACGTACTCAGCCACTATCACCTTTTTCATCCTGACAGCTGTGGGAACGGCTCTAGCAGGTTATCCGCGACTGGCCTTCATCCTTTTCATGTCAGCCGCAATAAGCCTGGGTGCGAGGAGTCTAACTCGCCGTTGTCGTAGTCGTGTTGTCGAAGGCACAGGCAGAAGTAAGAGCTGCATCACGCCGGAGAAGGTGAAGAAGTACCGTCGCCAACACCCCGATGTCGGCATCAAAGAAGCTGTCGAAGCTCTACGTGCTAAAGCGGAACGCCCTTTCCCATGCCGACTTGGCCTGTCATCTCGCAAATGAGAACCGACTCCGGGCATAATGGTCGATTGTGTACACGACGGTGACCGACTGAGCTTTTACTTCAAATTCGGTCACTATCAATGGGCAAAATCGTCCGCTGGTGTTCCGTCACCAGCAATAGATGACTAACAGATACGGAGATAGACTAGTGGCCAGTAATGAGCAAAGGCGCAAAGATGCGATGCGGGCGCTCGAGCGCGAACTTAAGCGCCGTGCACGTGCCGAGAAGCTG
Organism: Corynebacterium sp. MSK032; assembly: GCF_030232065.1. NCBI lineage: Bacteria > Bacillati > Actinomycetota > Actinomycetes > Mycobacteriales > Corynebacteriaceae > Corynebacterium > Corynebacterium sp. MSK032. The sequence goes on from NZ_JASPJR010000011.1 coordinate 64,613, forward strand.
AAGCCACTGGGTGTTGTCGTAACCACCTTGGCTATCCTGCTCTTTATCGGTGGCGGAATCTACCTGCTGACCACGGCTGGCGGCGCTGACGACAATGAGGCCGCTGATGAATCCACGACTCCCGTCGAACCTGCAGCTCTGACAGCTACTCCCGTCAGCGGTGAAAAGGTTCCGATGAAGCGCTCTTCCCCGCTTCCGGAAACCGTGACCTGTGACTACCCGGATGATGGCGAGGCATCGAAGGACATCGATAAGCCAGCTACCGACAACGTTCCCGCCACTGGCACGGTAACCATCACTCTGAAGACTAACCAGGGCGACATTCCGATGGAGTTGGACCGCGCTATTTCACCTTGCGGTGTCAATGCGATTGAGCACATGGCCAAGTCCAACTACTTCAACGACACCGTGTGCCACCGTATCACCGGTGGTGGCCTGAACGTTCTGCAGTGTGGTGACCCGACTGGTACCGGTACCGGCGGCCCGGGCTTCAAGTTCGCTGGCGAGTGGCCGGTCAAGGATTCCGGTCTGGATCAGAACACCCCGTTGGTGTACCCGAAGGGCTCTATCGCCATGGCAAACCCGAGCGACCCGGATGCCAACGGCAGCCAGTTCTTCCTCAACTGGGCAGATTCTCAGCTGCCACCGCAGTACACCGTGCTTGGCTCCATGACTGACGAGGGCACCAAGACGGTTGCGGACATTGCGAAGAATGGTATCGAGGGTGGAGGTACCTCTGACGGTAAGCCAGCTAAGGAAGTCCGTATTGAGAAGGCGGAAGTCAAGTAGTTGACTCAACTAACTGATTGAGAAATTCATCAAAAACAGGGCCAAGGTGTTTCACCTTGGCCCTGTTTTAATACCGACGCGGCCTCAATCTTTATTCACATATCGATGCGCTGATAAACCGGCTACTGACCAGAAGTAATGCGGTAGACATCGAAGACTCCCTCGACACCGCGCAGAATGTTGAAGATATAGCCCATCTGCTTAGTGTCCGAAACCTCGAAGCTAAAACGCATTACGGCAACGCGGTCATCGGAGGTATGGGAGGACGTCGACAGGATTGAGACCTTCTGATCGGAGAAGACGCGAGTAATCTCCGAGAGCAGTCCGTGACGGTCAAGTGCTTCGATTTGCACCGTGACCATGAACACTGTGCCGGAGGAATCTGTCGCCCAGGAGACCTCGATAATGCGCTCGGGTTCCTGGTGGAGTTTTTCCGCATTGGTGCAATCCGTGCGGTGCACGCTGACACCGCCACCGCGGGTGACGAAACCAAAGATGGCATCGCCAGGCACCGGTGTACAGCACTTGGCCAACTTGGCAGCCATATCCGCACTGCCCTCCACAAGCACGCCGGTGCTGTCGGCGCGACGCGGAGTATTGTGCACACTCATCTTCGAAATCGGAGTGCGCGAGACCAACTGCTCTTCGGCATCGTCTGTGCTCGAGAACTGCGCCATCAGACGGTGCGTCACATGCTGAGCCGATACCTGCCCCTTACCAATCGCGGTATAGAGCGCATCGACATCCGCATAGTGCAGCTCGGAGGCAATCTGCTTGATGGACGCCGGAGTGAACAGGCGGTGCATCGGCAGACCACCGCGCTGTACCTCTGCCGCCAGCGCATCGCGTCCGGCATCGAGTGCCTCCTCGCGTCGCTCCTTGGCAAACCACTGGCGAATCTTTGCCCGCGCACGGGGAGTTTTAACGAACTTCTCCCAGTCCTTGGACGGACCAGAATGGGCATCCTTGGACGTGAAAATCTCGACGCGGTCACCGGTTTTTAGCGGTGATTCCAACGCCACCAACTTGCCGTTGACCTTGGCACCAATACAGCGGTGGCCAACCTCAGTATGGACCGCGTAGGCAAAGTCGACCGGCGTGGAGTCCGCGGGCAAAGTGATGACATCACCCTTCGGCGTGAACGCAAAAATTTCAGTGACTGAGAGATCATAGCGCAGCGAGTCCAGGAACTCGTTAGGATCTGCGGCCTCGCGCTGCCAATCCAGCAGCTGACGCATCCACGCCATCTGATCGACTTCGGCGGAATCTCCCTTATGAGAGCCTTTTGTTTCCTTGTAGCGCCAGTGTGCGGCAATGCCGTACTCAGCGTTGTAGTGCATCTCATGGGTGCGAATCTGCACTTCTAGCGGGGCCCCACCTGGACCAATGACCGTTGTGTGTAACGACTGGTAAACCCCGAAGCGCGGCGCGGAAATATAGTCCTTGAATCGCCCCGGCATGGGTTTGAATAGCGAGTGGACGGCACCCATGGCGGCGTAGCAGTCCTTGGTCGTGTCCACCAGAACTCGAAGTCCGACCAGGTCAAAAATCTCGTCGAACTCGTGGCCGCGGACAATCATCTTCTGATAAATCGACCAGTAGTGCTTCGGCCTGCCCTGTACCTCAGCAGCAATGTGAGACTCCTTCAGATCCTTCTGAATCATCTCGGAGACTTCCTGGATGTACCGGTCCCGCTGCGGCGCTCGGTCTGCGACCAAACGCACAATCTCGTCGTATTTCTTCGGGTACAAGATGGCGAAGGAGAGATCTTCCAACTCCCACTTCACGCTGGCCATTCCCAAACGATGCGCCAGGGGTGCAATCACCTCGAGGGTCTCGCGGGCCTTCTTAGCCTGCTTTTCCGGCGGCAGGAAACGCATTGTGCGCATGTTATGCAGTCGGTCGGCCACCTTGATAACCAGCACGCGCGGGTCCTGGCTCATGGCGATAATCATCTTTCGCACGGTCTCTGCCTCGGCGGCGGAGCCCAACGCAACCTTGTCCAATTTGGTCACGCCGTCGACTAGGCGCGCGACCTCTGGGCCGAAGTCCCGTTCCAGGTCCTCCAGCGTGTAATCGGTGTCCTCGACCGTGTCATGCAGCAGCGCCGCCACCAGCGTGGTGGTATCCATACCAATCTCGGCGGCAATAGTGGCGACTGCAAGCGGGTGAGTGATGTATGGCTCGCCGGATTTCCGGTACACGCCGTCGTGAAGGCGCTCGGCGGTATCGTAGGCACGCTGAAGCACAGCTAAATCCGCGCGCGGATGCACCTGCCGATGCACCGCGACAAGGGGATCTAGCACCGGGCGGGTCTTCGTTCTGTTTCCGGTAAGGCTTCGCGCTAGGCGAGCACCATAACGGCGTGCGGGCCCTTCAGCCATGGCTCATTCACCCCTTATTAACCACGTACAGAGGCAGATCAGCAAGCTTCTCCCGAGCGCCCATGCCTTCAACCTCCAGCACGGTGCACAGCCCGGTCACCTCGACACCAGCTGTCTCTAGCAGGGCGCGAGCTGCACACAGGGTGCCACCAGTTGCCAACACATCGTCGACAAGTACGGCCTTCTTGCCCTTCAGCTCAAACCCACTAGCCGGAATCTCAAGCGCGGCCGTACCGTATTCCAGTTCATAGGTCTCCGTCAGCACAGGTGGTGGGAGCTTGCCCTTCTTACGAATAGCGAGCACTCCCAGTCCGAGCTTGTATGCCACCGCAGAACCCAGCAGGAATCCACGCGCATCGAGGCTGCCGATAATATCGGCCCCGAACTCTTCCACCTTGGCGGAAATCTCGTCCACAAGCAGGGCGAACGTCGTGGCGTCGGCAAGCGCCGGCGTCAGGTCCTCGAACAGTACGCCCTCAACTGGAAAATCGGGCACAAACCGAATCTGATCAGCTAATGCCTCACGCGCGTGTGCATACGACACAGGTTTAAGCTCCTTTTCGGCAAAAAGAAAAAGTGCGGGTACCTGTCAACGATACCCGCACAATGCGCTTTTAAAGTAGTTTCACCCGAACCACTGGGAGGCGCTACCTCCTACTGCCCCGGACGCCAGGACAGCGGCTTGTTTTCATCGCCCTCAAGCTTCGGAGTCTTCACCGTTCGTTTCGGCGTCGACTGTTCCATTTCGCTTGTCGACGCGTCTTCCGCGCCCGTGCCCTCCGCGGCATCGGCGGCAGCCGACTCAGTGTTCGAGTCTTCCCCAGCAGATACCTTTGTGCGAGCGGCCAGCACCGCTTCATCATGCTTGCGGTATTCACGCTGACGCGACTTGAGCGTTACCAACAGCGGCGAAGCCAGGAAAATCGAGGAGAACGTGCCCTGAATAATGCCGATGAGCTGGACCAGCGCCAAATCCTTCAGCGTACCGACACCCAGCATGCCCACGGCGATAATCATCAGTGCCAGGATTGGCAGCAGCGTCGACACTGTGGTGTTGATAGAACGCATGATGGTTTGGTTGACAGCCAGATTCACCAGCTCGGCGTAACTTCTACGTGTCGATGAACGATAGCCTGCCGTATTCTCGTCGACTTTGTCGAAGACCACGACGGTGTCGTACAGCGAGAACGACAGCACGGTCAGGAGACCGATAATGGTGGCCGGGGTGACATCAAGGCCGATCAGCGCGTAGATGCCCATAATCACGATTGCGTCCACGGCCAGGGCGAGGATGGCAGAAATGGCCATGTCACGCTCGAAGCGGATAGTGATGTAGGCGAATACCAAGCCCAAGAACACTACTGCAGCCAGCAGCATGCGGTTGGTAATCGACGAGCCCCACGACTCCGAAACGGTCGAGTCACCAATCGCATCCGGGGTCTGCTCCCCCTGTGCGTCGACGGGTTTGAATGCGTCGTTCAGTGCGACGCGAGCACTATTAATCTCGTCCTGAGTCAGCTTCTCTGAGGTGATTTCCAGAATGCGGCCTTCGCCAGAACCGATGATCTGCACCAACTCCGGCTTGACGCCGGTGGCGTCGGTGAAGACCTCCTCAGCCTGTTCAGTCGACACTGACGCAGGCGGCATAGTCATCTTGGTGCCGCCCTCGAAATCGATACCGAAGCTGAACCCTCGAATCAGCATCGATGCTAAAGCAACGACAATGACGGCAATCGCAATCTGGTACCAGCGCTTCCGATTACCGACGATGTTGATTCCACCCTCGCCGGTGTAGAGGCGGCGGAAGAATGAGTCCTCGTTAGCCGCGTCATTTTCGCTAGTCAGCGCCGGATTCGTCTGAGTAGTATTCATGGATTCCTACTTCCCCTCATTCGCGCCGGAGTCAGCCGAAGCGGTGTCGGCAACTGCACTGGCGGCTGCATTGGAGGTGACAGCCTTTTTACCGGTAGCTACGGACTTGTTCCTGTTAGCGACCTCCATGACTGAACCAAAGCCATTCATGGATGGTTTGGACAGTGCCGGCCACTTGCGAGTAGCCAGAATGACCAGTGGCGCAGTCACCAGGAAGGCGGTCACAATATCGAATGCCGTGGAAAGACCAAGCGTGAATGCGAAACCACGCACATCGCCAACAGCCAGGATGTAGAGGACCACAGCCGCAATGATGGACACAAAGTTACCCGACAGGATCGTACGCCGTGCTCGTCGCCAAGCATGCGGTACCGCAGAGCGGAAAGTCCTACCCGCACGAATCTCATCCTTAATGCGTTCGAAGAAGACGATAAAGGAGTCAGCTGTCACGCCGATGGAAATGATGATACCGGCGATACCAGCGAGATCGAGTGAGTAGCCAATCCAGCGACCGAGCAGCACGAGTACGCCGTAGACCATCGCACCAGCTGCTGCCAGTGAAACCAGCGAGATGGCTCCGAGGCCTCGGTAAAGAACGATTGCGTAGACGACAATCAGAGCAATACCGATAATGCCGGCAAGCAGACCGGCCTCCAGGGAGGCCGACCCCAGCATGGCTGGAATGGTCGTAGTGGTACCGCCCGGCTCGCCGTCCTCACCTGCGAAGGACAGTGGCAGTGCGCCGTAACGCAAGTTATTCGCCAGCGCCTGTGCCTCATCGATAGTGAAATCACCCGTGATTCGAGTAGCTGAACCGACCGGGGTTGCCTCCTGAATCACCGGCGCGGAAATAACCTTCGAGTCCAACACGATGGCGACCTGCTGCTGCAGGTAGTCATTGGTCAGCTTGGTCCAGGTACGAGCGCCGGTGTCGTTCTTACCGGACTTGAAGCTAAAGGAGACCTGGATTTGACCAGACTGCTGATCGTAGCCACCGCTAATCGGCGCATTGGTGTCGATAGCATCGCCGGACAGACGCTGGCCCTTGACCTCGTCGTCTTGCCCAATCAACAGAGGAGCCTTGCCCAGGAAGATTGCCTTACCGCCTTCTGGCGCACAGGTCACCAGCGGCTTGGCCGGGTCATCGGCACCCTGTAGCGGATCAACTGCATCGCGGTTATCGCAGGTCATTAGCGCAGCGGCTGCAAACTGTGTCGTTGGATCGTCGGACTGGCGAGTCGCCAACAGCACGTCACGAACCTTCGTACGCAGCTCTGCCGCTTCAATCGAGTTCGCCGGCTTTGCCGGAGCCGTTGCGTCCAGCTTCGGGGCCTCGCCCAGCGACTTGGACAGTTCCTCCGGGACCGGCTGGTCCGGGTTCTGTGACTTGAAGGCATCAATTGCACGCTTCTGCGTCTCGTTCATGTCCTTGTACAGGCCATCGACGCGCTTGGTGGCGTCCTCCTTCGACAGGACACCGACCGAAACCCAGTCCTCTGCGGTCTTTTTGACTACTTCACCAAAGGCAGCTTCATCAGGGCCCTGCGTGGGCTGCTCTACCGGACGGAAAAACAGCTGCGAAGTCTGTCCGAGGGAACGTGCCTCCTGGGAGTCTTCACCCGGCACGGTGATGACTAGGGTGTCACCGTCAGTGACAACTTGAGCGCCGCTGACACCCATGCCGTTTACGCGGTTCTCCAGAATCTTGCGAGCCTGGTCGAGCTGATCGCGGGTCGGCTTTTCGCCCTGCGGTACCAGGGTTACTCGGGTACCGCCCTGCAAATCGATACCCAACTTTGGCTTGGCCGATCCGCCGCCGGTGAAAAAGACGAGTGCGTACGTAAGGATAAGGAAGCTGACAAACAGCGCCAACAGCCACTGTGGCCAGTTCCTCTTGAATGTAATCGCACCAGATCTGGATTTGCTGTTCAAAGCAAAGTCTCCTGAATCGTGACGTTTAGGTACTTGAACGTTTCGGGTTGAAACGCGTGTCTATAACTGCACCGCGAACTCGCGCAATACCAGGTAGGGGCATTGCGGGCGTCGCCAAGCAAGGCTATAAACACCAACCGCTAGAGGATAACCGATTTAGCGGCCTGCGCCGGTTTTGACTTGTACCTGTTTAGTGAAAATCTTCCCACGCTTGCCGACGGCGAAACCTGGGGCGCGCCCGCTAACGCTGCAGCCTGGATGCATGCAAACCGGCAGGGCGTGGGCGTACAAAAACTGCTACTACTTTTCGGTGGAAGTGGAATCGTCTGGACCCGAGGTATCCGGATTACTCGGGGTATTCGGGTTCTCGACCTGCTCATTGATGTCCGAAGCTGCATTGTCAGCAGGGCCGTGGCCGGTGATTTCTTGGACATCGCCGACGTGGTCATCTGGCGCATCGGAAACACGGCCACGTCGATCACGGTGAGCGTAGCTCGCTCCGGTACCGGTGGTGAGGTTGCGGGCAATGGCACCCTTTTCCCAACGGGTCACGATGCCGTCAGCGATGATTAGGTCGACGGTTGTTTCGGTCGTATCAACGACGACACCATGCATACCGGAACCGGTGATGACCTCCGCGCCCGGGGCCAACTTATCCTGCATGTCCCGGATGGTGCGCACCTGCTTGTTCTGCTTGATGATCTGCCAAATTGGCAGCGCCAGGAACAAGAAAATAAGTAGGAGGAGAATAGTTTGATTCATGTCTGCCGAGTTTAACGAATTGCCAGCTAGCAATTCCACACTGACCCGGGCGGGTCGATGAGAAAGTTATTCTCCGATAGTGCCCTCCGGGGGCTGTAGCCCCAAGTGCCGCCATGCTCGGGCAGTTGCCACGCGTCCACGGGATGTGCGCGCAATCATTCCTGCACGTACCAAGTAGGGTTCGCACACTTCTTCCACGGTCGAGGGCTCTTCACCCACTGCCAGTGCCAGCGAGTTTACCCCCACCGGCCCACCGCCGTGTCCCTTGACCAGGGCTGTCAGCACTGCCCGATCCAGACGGTCGAGCCCCAGCTCGTCGACATCGAACACAATCAGCGCTGCCTTAGCCGCACCAAGATCAATAACGCCACCGGAGTGGACATCGGCGAAATCGCGGACGCGACGCAGCAGACGGTTGGCAATTCGCGGTGTACCGCGCGAACGCGACGCAATCTCCACTGCAGCCTCTGGGCTGATGTCTACCCCGAGGATCCCAGCGGCACGGGTAACCACCTTTGTCAGATCTTCGACCTCATAGAACTCCATCTGCGCGGTAAAACCAAAGCGGTCACGCAGTGGGCCAGTCAGCATACCCGAGCGCGTCGTCGCACCGACCAACGTGAATGGTGGAATCTCGAGTGGAATCGACGTAGCTCCAGGCCCTTTGCCTACGATGACATCAATACGGAAATCTTCCATTGCCATGTACAGCATTTCTTCCACTGGCCTGGCAATGCGGTGAATCTCATCGATAAACAGGACATCGCCCTCGAGCATGTTCGACAGCATTGCTGCCAAATCGCCAGCGCGAATAAGCGCCGGACCGGAGGTCATTCGCAAGGAGCTCCCCATCTCCTGCGCAATAATCATGGCCATGGTGGTCTTACCCAGCCCGGGAGGTCCCGACAGCAGAATGTGGTCCGGAGTCACATTTCGCCCCCGTGCCCCGGAAAGCACCAAATCCAGCTGTTCGCGGACCTTGGGTTGGCCGATGAACTCCCCTAACGACTTTGGTCGCAGGTTCGATTCCGCATCGACTTCCTCGACCTGAGCGCGGGCATCGACATCACGTTGTGCACCATTTCCCCCACCGCCAAAATGGTCGTTGGCTGCCCCACCTAAAGAGTCCCTGAAGGGATTGCCCGACACGTTAAACTCCGTGCGCTCTATATCGCTCATAGTCCCCTCATCCTAGTGCACTGCCAATTTTCATCATCAATGTAGCTGCAGGTCCTCGACCTGGATTTACTTCTCGCCCAATGTCTTTAGCGCCGCCTTCAGCGCCATCGATGTATCCAAGGTCGGATCAATCCGAACAACGGTTTCCGCTGCCTCATTCGCATCAGCTTCCGGGAACCCAAGCCCGACCAAAGCACCAACGACCTGGTCCAGATCTGCCTTCAAAACAATGCCAGGCGCTGCTCCGCTTGCAGCTTCCTCCGGCTGGGATACCGCCCTATCCGCGAAAACCTCGACCTTATCCTTCAACTCAACCAACAGGCGCTCCGCCAATCGCTTGCCGACGCCGTTAGCCGCCTGCAGAGCCTTGGCATTCTTTGAGGCAACCGCATTGGCAATCTCGGCCGGCGACAGTACCGAAAGAACTGACATCGCCACCTTTGGCCCCACTGTAGAGACAGTGCGCAAGAGCGCAAACATCTCACGTTCCTGCGAGTTGGCAAAACCAAAGAGCGTAATCGCATCTTCACGAACCGCCATTGTGGTCAACATGAAAGTCTGCTCATGCCTCACCAACTGGGAAGCTAGCCTGCCTGTAATGGTGACCAAATGCCCGACACCACCGCACTCGATAACGCAATAGTCCGCACCGAGGTCGATAACTTCACCGCGAAGAGATGCAATCACTTCTCACAATTCCTTTCACTACGGCTTCCCTAAAGACACCGCGATAAACGCCGAACTCACAAGTGTTCTCTAGCAAGCTCCCCTACCGCGAGCGATTCTCACGGCGAGAAAGCTCCAATTCCCGCTCCTCGTGCTGCTTCGCAAGCGCAGCCAAGGTGTCGCGCTGGCGTTGCAGAACCGGACCACGCCAACAGTGGCAGATAGCGATGGCCAAAGCATCCGCTGCATCTGCAGGTTTTGGCGGAGTTTCCAACCCGAGGATTCTCGTCACCATCATGGTCATCTGCTTCTTATCAGCTCGACCGTTGCCGGTGAGCGCCTTCTTCACCTCCGATGGCGTGTACATATGCACTTCCAAGCCGCGTCTCGCCGCAGCGAGGACAAGGACGCCAACCGCGTGCGCCGTCTGCATCACAGTGGACACGTTGCCGCGCTCGAATACCCGTTCCATCGCAACCACGTCCGGCTCGTACTCATCCATCCACTGCTCCACGGCATTGGAAAGCCGTAAAAGACGATCCTCCAACGATGCCGTGGTTGGTGTGCGGGCGACCCCCACAGCAATGGGAATGACTTTCCTGCCCTGAGCGCCTTCCGCAATGGAGAGACCACAACGAGTAAGGCCAGGGTCGATGCCCATCACCCGCAGAGATCCAGCTCGATAATTCACTCCTCCACTAATACCATATTTCGAACAGCTGTTTGTATCGTAGCTAGAAGGAGTACCAACCGTTGGTTCTGATACGTTTAACACCATGAATTCACCGAAGAAGCTCTACGGCATTCTCGCTGCAGCTGAAATGGTCACGTGGGCTCTGCTGCTTTTAGGCCTGGCGCTGAAGTACCTGCTCAAAGTCACGGACGTCGCCACCACTATCTTCGGCAGCATCCACGGCTTTACGTTCCTGTGCTACGTAGTCACCACCATCATGGTGTGGATTAACCAGCAGTGGAGCTTTGGCCGCGGTGTCATCGGCCTCGCCTCTTCTATCATTCCATTCGCAACCTATCCGTTTGAACGAAACACCCTGAAGGCAGGCCTTCTGGATCGGCCCTGGCGCTTTACCGACGAAGCCGAGGAGCCACAGGGCATATTCGAGTGGGCACTCGCCATGATTATTCGTCGCCCCTTTATCTCGGCGTTCGTCATCTTGATTGTTCTCGCGGTGGTCTTCACACTGTTGCTGATGGCCGGACCTCCTACTCAGTGGTTCTCCTAGGCCGCCCATCAAAACCAATCCCCATCGGACTGCTTTCCTATGGGGACTTTCTGTTGACACCAGCTCGCCGAGCAATTCAGCGCTGCGGACTACCCTGCGCGGGCACCCCTTTAACGCCGGGAAGCCGGTCAGCGGAACCGTCGCCAAGCAAACGCCTAGTCGTCGAGTTCGGCGATAACCTCGTCGCTGATGTCGGCGTTCGAGTAGACGTTCTGCACGTCGTCGGACTCTTCGAGAGCGTCAATCAGACGGAAGAGCTTGCGTGCACCGTCAGCATCGAGAGCGACCGTGGTAGAAGCCCGGTAGTCCTGATCTGCGGAGTCATACTCCATTTCGGCATCGACAAGAGCGGTGCGGACATTCATCAGATCGGTAAAGGCGGAGACAACCTCGAACTTTTCACCCAGGTCGTTGACTTCCTCTGCACCGGCATCGAGAACCGCCATGAGCAGGTCATCCTCGGTCAGCTCGCCCTTCGGCAACTCGACGACACCCTTCTTTTCGAAGAGGTACGCCACGGCGCCGTTGTCCGCCATGTTGCCGTTGTTCTTGTTGAACGCCGAGCGCACATCGGAAGCAGCACGGTTACGGTTATCCGTCAGGCACTCCACAATCAAAGCGACGCCACCAGGTGCATAGCCTTCGTAGACAATGGTCTCCCAGTCAGCACCGCCGGACTCCTCGCCGGAACCACGCTTGCGGGCACGCTCAATGTTGTCGTTGGGAACCGAGGCCTTCTTGGCCTTCTTAATCATGTCATCGAGGGTGGGGTTACCAGCAGGATCACCGCCGCCGGTACGAGCCGCGACCTCGATGTTCTTGATCATCTTTGCCCACTCTTTGGCGCGCTTGGCGTCATTAGCAGCCTTCTTGTGCTTTGTGGTTGCCCATTTTGAATGACCCGCCATGTGCTAGTTCCTACCAATCCTCTCGTCAATACCCATGTAGATGGGAATTCGTCAGGTGTTCATTATACAAACCGGGGATTTAATTGCCGACAAGCTCTCGCAAAAAGAACTCGTGGAGCCGCGTCTCCCCCGTCGACTCCGGGTGAAAGCTGGTGGCCATCGCAGACCCCTGCCGTACTCCGACCACTGTACCTGCGGTCTCTCCAGCCGATTCTGGCACCCGCGCTAGCACCTCAACATCATCACCGACACGCTCGACCCACGGAGCACGAATAAAGGCGGCGTGCACAGGCGGCTGGTCACCGCCAATCGCCAGCTGCGGAATATCCAAGTCAGTTTCGAAGGAATCCACTTGCCGGCCAAATGCGTTACGACGGACGGTGATGTCAATCGCTCCCAGGCTAACGGCATCCGGACGGGTATCGAGCACTTCGTCGGCCAGCAAAATCATGCCTGCGCAGGTGCCGTATGCCGGAAGGCCACCGCGGAGGGCTTCCCGCAGCGGATCTTCAAGCTCATTGAAGACCATCAACTTGCTCATGGTCGTTGATTCGCCGCCGGGCAAAATTAACCCGCTAAGCCCTTCCAAGTCACGCGGCAAGCGCACCTTTCGGTGCGGGACGCCGAGCTGGTCGAGAACATATCCGTGTTCGGCAACGTTGCCCTGAAGAGCGAGGATCCCGATTGTTTCCTGTGTCATTAATCTAGGTTCTCACTGCGAGCGTCGAAGTTCGTCGCCACTGGCACGGGCTCGACACCCGGGGCCAGGCTTCGGGTCAGCCCTTCCTGCGTGACGACGGCCACGAGCTCGCCCTTTTGGTTAAAGATGCGACCGTGAGTCAGTGCGCGACCAGCGTGCGCCGATGGCGAAATCTGGTCGTAGAGCAGCCATTCATCCGCACGGAACGGACGCATAAACCACATTGCGTGGTCGAGGCTGGCTTCCTGGACCTCAACGCCTGGATGCGGAACGAGTGCCGATGACAGCAACGTCATATCCGACATGTACGCCAGCGTGCAGACGTGGAAGGTCTCGTTATCCGGCAGGCGATCCTTGCACCGGAACCACACGAGCTGCTGGGACGGGGTGTACTTGTTGTGTTCGAACTGATCATCCGGCACTACCCGGATATCCCAATCCGCCCACTCGCGCATGAGCAGGCGGCGGGTGTTCGTCATCTCAGAGGTGTCTGTGACCACATCTTCAGGATTTGGCACCTTGCGCATCACGTCAGAGTGCTCGAGTCCCTCGTCCCCCTTGCGGTGGAAGCTGACCTGCATGACGAAAATCGTACGGCCATCTTGCACAGCTTCGACGGAGCGGTGGCAGAAAGACCGGCCATCGCGAATACGCTTGACCATGTACACCGTCGGGATATGGGGGCGACCCGGGCCTACAAAGTAGGCGTGGAGGGAGTTCACCGCGAAGATATTACCCACCGTGCGCGTCGCCGCGACGAGGGACTGGCCGGCAACTTGGCCACCGAAAGTGCGCTGCAGGATTGACTTAATGACTGGGCCACGGAAAATGTCCCGGTCAATCTGTTCCAGATCTAATACCTCGCGGATGTTAGCCATTTTTACCAGCCACGCTCAGCGAGTCGGTGCGGCTGCGGAATCTCGTCGACGTTGATGCCAACCATCGCCTCGCCGAGACCGCGAGAGACATCTGCAATGACCTTCGGGTCATCGTAGTGCTGGGTTGCCTGCACGATAGCCTTGGCGCGCTTCTCCGGATCACCGGATTTGAAAATACCGGAACCAACAAAGACGCCCTCGGCACCGAGCTGCATCATCATTGCAGCGTCAGCTGGAGTCGCAATGCCACCTGCGGTGAACAGCACGACCGGTAGCTTACCGGTCTCAGCGACCTCGCGTACCAGCTCGTACGGCGCCTGCAGCTCCTTGGCAGCAACATAGAGCTCGTCCGGAGCCATGGAACGCAGACGGTTAATTTCAGCGCGGATGGTGCGCATGTGAGTCACAGCGTTGGAGACATCACCGGTACCGGCCTCGCCCTTGGAGCGAATCATGGCAGCGCCCTCGTTGATGCGGCGCAGAGCCTCACCCAGGTTGGTCGCACCACAGACGAAAGGCACGGTGAATTCGAACTTGTCGATGTGGTTCGAGTAATCGGCCGGGGTCAGAACCTCGGACTCGTCAATGAAGTCAACACCGAGGGACTGCAGAACCTGTGCCTCAACAAAGTGGCCGATTCGGGCCTTGGCCATAACCGGAATGGAGACGGCATTGATAATGCCCTCGATCATGTCCGGGTCAGACATACGCGACACGCCACCCTCTGCGCGAATATCGGCGGGGACACGCTCCAGCGCCATCACGGCAGTTGCGCCGGCATCTTCAGCGATCTTGGCCTGCTCCGGCGTAACGACGTCCATAATGACGCCGCCCTTCATCATCTCAGCGAAACCGCGCTTCACGCGTGCGGTGCCCTGCCCGGAGTTGTTCTCAACCGTGCTCAACGAACCCTACTTCCCTAATAAAACTGGTGAATGTGACCGTTTGTAGTCGTTTAACACTATAACGCCTGAACTAGACAGTGCTGTTCATTGAGTCACAAAACACGGCGAACTTCCAGCACAACAGCGAATTTTCCCACAATTAAGCAGTTGTCAGTCCGTCTGCAACATCGAAATATTCCGGTTCGGGTGCAGTGCCCGCCAGCCGCAGCGCGCGTACTAGCGGCCTGGCTCGCAGTGCTTTCGTATCCGTCACCGCATCATTGTAGAAACGGCGGGCGAGCTCGAGCCGCGTGTGGGCGTCAGAAAGCTCAATTGCCATCGTTCGGTCCACGGGCTGTTCCTCATAGAGCGCCACAATTTTCCTAGTCAGTTCGTTTTCCACGTCTGCGCGCTGTCCAGTGTTGTTGGCTCTAAGTGGTGTGGCTTCCACCTTCGCCACTACCCCGGCGAGTTCCGGGTAGGCGGCACGAGCGACTGCGGCCCTTCGCCCCAACGCCGCTTCCAGTGAAGAACGCGCCAAGTCCGTGCGAATGTGCATACGGTTCAAACGCGTCGCTGTCGATGAAGCCACCAAACCGCCAACGAGTACGACAATCAGCGCAATGACTAGGACAACGACCCAGATTGGAACGGTTACGTCCACCGAAAACCCACTTTCACTCCGCTGCGTTTAATCAGCTGCCACGACGGAAATCTCTATGGCGCAATGACGACCTTTTCGCCATCCATGCGCACCGTATCGTACACACGCAGAACGCCGTCGGCGACCTGCGACCAGTCATACTCCCAAGCCCGCTTATGCCCGAGTGCGCGAAGCTCCTCCCCCAACTTTGGCTGCGTCAAAAGGCGTACGACTGCATCCGCAAGGTCTGCGGAGTTACCGTTTTCAAAGTGAAGCCCGTAATGGCCGTCGTCAAGCACGAGTTTGAACGCATCGATGTCGCTGGAGATCACCGGCGCACCCGCCGCCATCGCCTCTACCAGCACGATGCCGAAACTCTCTCCACCACGCTGCGGGGCAATGTACGCATCCGCATCGGCGAGTATTGACGCCTTAGCATCCTCCGACAGTCTGCCGACGAAATGCAGGACATCTGCGTTTCTGCCCGCTTTACGACGAGCTGCCGCGACATCACCATCACCAACAACACAGACCTCAAGCTGTGGAATCTCTGCACGTATTGCCGGCAGCGCGTCGAGCAACACGTCAAAGCCCTTACGAGATTCGTCGAAGCGTCCGAGGAACACGAGCCGATAGACCCCCTCACGCCGTGGCGGGATCTCAGGCAACGATGAGGCGGCCGGGCAGGACTCAAAATCTCCAACACGGACACCATTGGGAATGAGAACCGGGTCGCCGCCGAGTTGCTCAACCTGCCAGCGACGAGCCACTTCCGAGACAGCGATGCCTCCCCGAATGCGTTCAAGGTACTTCCGCAAAAATGGCGTGGCCAACTTCAATGCTAGGGAGTCCGTCGCCGCAGAGTGATAGGTCGCGACAATTGGCCCGACCGAGTTTACTAACGACAGCATTGAAAAACTGGGCGAATTCGGCTCATGGATATGAAGAATGTCAAAGCTACCTTCCTCGATCCATGTGCGGACTCGACGGCTCGTGCGGGGACCAAAAGACAGCCGAGCGACTGAGCCGTTATACGGAATCGGGATGGCGGCACCACCTCGAATAACGAAATCCGGCACATCCGCCTGCGCGCTAGCCGGGCCGATAAGACTGACCTCGTGGCCGCGGCGGATGAACTCCTCACACAAGTCAATCGCGTGAGCTTGAACCCCACCTGGAACATCGAACGAGTACGGGCACACCATTCCGATTCGCACGGCTACTTTGACCTCTTCTTATCCGCTGGCCACAGTGGCTGCATCATGTGCCAATCCGCTGGATGCTGAGCAATATCAGATTCAAAAACAGTAGCGATGTCTTGGACAATGTCAGCTAGATTGCGCCCCTCAGTCGGCACGAATGGATGCGCTACAAAGCGCCAACCATCGCGCGTGTAGGACAGGCCCGCGGGCATAAGCCGAGCGCCCGTGTCCTGTGCCAGCTTTGCCGCGCCGACCGGCATTGTCGTCTGCTCGCCGAAAAAAGTGACCGGGACCCCGTGGCCGCCGAAGTCACGATCAGACAGCAGGCACACAACGCCACCGTCTTCCAATCGCTTCTGCAGTTCCGGCATCGCGGGTTTGCCACCGGTAAGCGGGAGAATGTGGAATCCGAGGGATTCGCGGTACTCCACGAAAGCGTCGTAAAGCACCTCTGGCTTCAGCCGTTCCGCCACGGTACTGAACCGGCCATGGCGGGAAACGAGCCACATACCTGCCATATCCCAGTTACCAGAATGCGGCAGTGGGATGACGATGGAATCTCCGGCCTCGAGGGCCTCAGCAACTCGTTCGAGCCCATCGCTGGTGGATTCGACCGTGTCTGCCAGCTCTGGAGAGGCGATGGAGGGCAACCGGAATGCCTCCACCCAATAGCGTAGATAGGAACGCATGGAAGCCCGAATAAGCCCTTGCGGCACTTCCTCAGGCGGACAGCCCATAACGCGAGCCAGGTTCTTGCGAAGCTGGCGGGTCGTCGTGGGATTTGCTGCTACCCGATCGGCGGCTATGTTGCCGATGCGGTAGGCCACGCGTTCCGGCAGCAGACCAAAAATCTTCCACCCGGCCATATAGCCGAGCGCAACGAAATCATCTTTCGAGCGAGGCAGGAAGAAACTAGTCATCGTATCCTCCTTTAGTTGTTGGAATCAGCCGAACCCGTGGACTTCGTAGCAGAGTCAGGGTTGATAGATGAACTATCAGCTGCGCCTTCTGGCGGGGCGATGGGATCCAACGCTCCTGGCTGCTTAGCCACCATGTACAAGCGCTGAATGACGGTGAATACCGACCCAATCGCCAGGAGCCACATTGCGACGTAGAGGGCATAGTCCACGCCAAGCCCCTGGAGCCCAATGCCGATTAGACCGATAATCAGGCGCTCCGCACGTTCGACGAGACCGCCGTTGACCTTGAGGCCGCTAGCTTCTGCCCGAGCCTTAACGTAGGAAATGACCTGGGAAGATCCCATAGTGATCAGTGTCAGAATAAGCAGCACTGAATCCGCGTCATGGTGATACACCACCCAATACGCTATCGCCCCGAACAGTGCAGCATCCGTAATGCGGTCACAGGAAGCATCCAGCGTCGCTCCGTATTTCGTTCCCTGCCCTCGAAGTCTGGCCATCGTGCCATCGAGCAGGTCAAAAGCAGTGAAAATAGCGATTGACACCGCAGCTGCGAAAAGATGGTTGGTAGGAATCAGGATTACCGCAAGCAGAACGGAAACTACCGTTCCCACCAGGGTGACCGTGTTCGGGCTAATGCCGACCCGCAAAAGTGCAGCGGCAATCGGTTCAACTACTGGGCGGATTGGAGCCCTGCCACGGACACTCAGCATGCTGCCCCATCCTCTTGATTAAGGGCACGCCAGCCGTCGGCAAGCAACTCGCGAGTCTGACGAAGAGCCTGCGGTAACACTTTGGTGCCATCGATCACGGTCATAAAATTGCTGTCACCCGACCAGCGCGGTACGACGTGCATATGCAGGTGATCGGCGACCGAACCGCCGGAGGCCTTGCCTAAGTTGAAACCTACATTGACGGCGTGCGGGCGCGAAACCGATTTGAGAGTACGAACCGCATGCTTGGCAAATCGCATCATCTCGGCTGTTTCTTCGTCGGTCAAGTCCTCAAGGTTGGCGACTTCGCGATATGGAACCACCATGAGGTGCCCTGGGTTGTACGGGAACAGATTCAAAACGGCGTACACCCACTCGCCGCGAGCGATAATGAGTGCTTCCTCATCGCTTTGCTTCGGCAAATCAACGAAGGGGTTACGAGATGGCTTGGAGTTATGCACACCACGCTTGACGATGTAGTCCAGCCGGTAGGGTGCCCATAAGCGCGTGAGCCGATCCGGTTCGCCGTAACCGCTGTCGACGTATACGCCATCAGACGATTCCTGCTGGCCGGCATTGCCCTGCTGCTGCGGAGGCAACTCTTCACTTCCCGACTGATTCACTGCCATCCCCTTCGTTGCGTGGCCGGGACCCCATTCGAGCCCCGACCACATATATTTCTCTGCTGTAGTTTACGACCTCGCGGTCAACTTCTTTGGATTACCACGCGTGGTTCACCAGTTAAAACAACGCGGTCGAATTAGAGAGCGTTAACGACCTCTAGAGAGCAGAGACATTCTCCTTGTTCGGCTGTTCGTTATTCCGCGAAGCAACCCAATCACAGATGATGTCGACAGCCTTCTCAACTGCCACCCCGTTAATCTGGGTGCCATCGAGGAACCGGAAGCTGACGGCTCCTGCCTCAATGTCGCGGGCACCAGCCAGAATCATGAACGGAACCTTGGCCTGGGTGTGGTTGCGAATCTTCTTCTGCATGCGGTCATCGGACGTATCCACGTGGACGCGGATGCCACGAGACTTCAGCTGTGCAGCAAAGCCCTCCAGGTGTGGGATACAGTCATCCGCAACCGGAATACCAACAACCTGTTCCGGAGCCAGCCAAGCCGGGAAAGCACCTGCGTAGTGCTCCAATAGGACGCCAAAGAAACGTTCGATGGAGCCGAAAAGCGCACGGTGAATCATAATCGGGCGCTTCTTGGTTCCGTCAGGTGCGGTGTACTCGAGCTCGAAGCGCTCCGGCAGGTTGAAGTCGAGCTGTACCGTCGACATCTGCCAAGTACGGCCGATGGCATCGCGGGCTTGGACGGAAATCTTCGGACCATAGAAAGCGGCTCCGCCCGGATCAGGAACGAGCTCGAGGCCAGAAGCATCGGCAACGCGCTGGAGAATAGCTGTGGACTTCTCCCAAATTTCATCCGAGCCGACGAACTTCTTTTCGTCCTTCGTAGACAGCTCCAGGTAGAAGTCATCCAGGCCGTAGTCACGCAGAAGCGAAATGATGAAGTCGAGGACATTAGTGAGCTCTTCTTCCAGCTGATCCTCGGTGCAGTAGATGTGGGCATCGTCCTGCGTAAAGCCACGGGCTCGGGTAAGACCGTGGATAACGCCTGATTTCTCGTAGCGGTAGACGGTGCCGAACTCGAACATACGAATCGGAAGTTCACGGTAGCTGCGACCACGCGATGCGAAAATGAGGTTGTGCATCGGGCAGTTCATCGGCTTGACGTAGTAGTCCTGCGGAGCCTTGGTGCAGTTGCCGTGTTCGTCATATTCGCCGTCGAGCTGCATCGGCGGGAACATGCCATCCGCGTAGAAGTCAAGGTGACCAGACTTCTTGAACAAGTCACCCTTAGTTACGTGCGGCGTGTTCACAAAGTCATAGCCCGCTTCGATATGACGGCGACGGGAGTGCTGCTCCATCTCGTTGCGGATGATGCCACCCTTGACATGGAATACCGGGAAACCAGAACCAATCTCATCCGGGAAGCTGAACAAATCCAGCTCGGAGCCCAAACGGCGGTGATCGCGCTTCTCAGCCTCGAGCATGCGGTCAAGGTACTCGTCTAACGCTTCCTTGGACTCCCACGCAGTGCCGTAAACACGCTGCAGGTTATCTCGAGATTGGTCACCCCGCCAGTACGCAGCGGAAGAACGCGTGATCTTAAAAGCAGGGATGTAACGAGTGGTCGGCACGTGCGGGCCGCGGCAAAGATCAAACCACTCGGTCTCGCCAGTACGCGGATTGACGTTGCGGTAGCCGGTCAAGGTCGTACCTGCACCACCGACGTCGACATTGGCCTCATCATCTTCGGACACCTTGCCGGCCGACTTTTCAACAATCAGCTCGAGCTTATACGGCTCGTCGGCAAGCGCTTCCTGCGCCTGATCGGCAGACTCGAACGCGAAGCGCTCGAATCGCTGACCAGACTTGATGATCTTCTTCATACGCTTTTCGATGCGCTTGAGATCCTCCGGCGAGAAAGGCTCATCGACACGGAAGTCGTAGTAGAAACCATTGTCGATGGCAGGGCCAATGCCCAGCTTCGTCCCAGGGAACTCCAACTGCACGGCCTGAGCCATCACGTGAGTCGCAGAGTGGCGGATGACATCGCGACCGTCCGGAGTATTCGCCGGAACGGGCTCGAAGACGGTTTCCACTTCTGGCTTAAAGGACAGATCCTTCAAATTGCCTTCAGGGTCGCGGACACAAACGATGGCGTCAACGCCCTTGTTCGGGAAACCCAGGTCTCTCATCGCCTCGCCCGCAGAAACTCCTGCGGGCACGGAAAACGGTGCTGGGGTTGCAAATTCTTCTGACACGGCGTGCGTGTACTCCTTTTCAAAGTGTCTTCGAAAATCACATACCTGGTGACCTTCGTCAGTCGTTCACACACTTTACCGCACGGTCAAAACTCAGGCCTCGAAAAGGTCCTGGGCCCAGTACTCCTCCTCAGAAGTTCCTCGTGGCATAACAAACACGGCGGATCCAATGTGGAAAATCCACTGATTGAGACGGTCGTTCTTGGACAGCCGCTCTTGAATCGGATTGAACTGCTCCAACGGGTCCTTCTGGAAACAAATGAATACCAGGCCGGTGTTGGTCTCGAATCGACCATTCGGTTCCGGTGGCAGGTCATAGTTGTAGACCCGTCGCAGAATCCGCTGATTAGGTTTCTCTTTCGGAGGCATTGACAGCGCAACATGGCTGTTCGGATCCGTCAGAGGCAGACCATATTCATCAGTCTTCGCCAGGTCGACGGTCTCAAACTCGTCCTTACCTCCAATTGGCGCGCCGGTGCCGATATCTCGGCCGGTAATAACAGTGCGGCTTTCGCGGTCCAACACATCCCAGCCTGGAATATCCATTTCGATACGGCGGACAACCATCGCTGTACCGCCCCGCAACCAATCCGGACCACTATCAATCCACACCTGCTTGTCGAATTCTTCACGAGTGCGCGGGTTGACCGTACCGTCCTTCTGGCCGAAGAGATTGCGCGGGGTCTCGCCTTCCTGCCTAGAACCATTGGCGTGCTGGAAGCCAGCCTGCACCCAATGGACGTCCAAATAAGAGCCCGCATTTCGGATCATCATTCGGGCCGCATGGGAGACCATTACCGGGTCATCCGCACAAATCTGCAGGCACAGGTCTCCACCGTTCCACTCCGGGCGGAGCTCATCGTTAACGTACTTTGGCAGATCCCCCAGCCACTCGGGCTTCTGGTCTTCCCTATCGATGATTGTGAAGAAGTTTTCCCCATATCCAACTGTGATAGTCAGATTGGCCGGACTCCCCATGAGCTCAGGCTCCAAGTCCGTTCGAGTAGCCTTGCCGGCTGTCATTCGGCGAGCGTCATCGGTCCAGGCACGCATGAGGTTTTGGAGACGATTGCGATTAACCCCCTTCTTTACGTTGAAGGCTATTAGCCATAGATTCGCCTGTGCGGGCGTCGCAATCCCCGCCTGATGAGCCCCATCAAAAGGTACGGTTGCTGTCTGCAAAGGCGGTTTCGGCGGCGCTTCCTGTGGACGTTCTAACCCAATCGCCTGGGCTTCCGGCGCCCCCAGGGCGAGCGCTGAGGCTCCTGCGGCGGTGCCAAGCCCGCCAAGAAAACGCCTTCTGGAAAAGCCTTCGGACATGTTGTGCACTCTTACCTTCCTGATTACTTCAAACTGGAGCCCATGAGGTGGCTGGGAATCCACCAATTTTTCAATGGCTTCAACGCAACCACTGGCCTATCCAATTCGACCGTATCGAAAACCTTTTTCGGAAAAAGAAAAGCGCCGGAGTTCGTTGCATATGCCGCAATAACCTGCCAACTCCAGCGCTTCTGCCACCATTAGATCCAGTTAATCAATTCCTCGACGTACCTGAGCTCACGCCCGCTTTACGACGAGCCATTGCTTGACCAACTTGTCACAAGAATTAGTGGTGTGAGTGATCCATCTCACCGCCGCCCATATGCTCTGGGTTGTTCAGGTCACCGTCATTACCGTAGTCCTCTTCGCCCGCCGGCTGGACACGAACCTCAACATCCTGGGTGATGCTAGAGCCGTCGGAAAGCTCAATGACGAGCTTGTACTCAGCTCCCACATCCATAGCTTCATCATTGTCCATGATCATGAAGTGAGTGCTACCCGGTTCGAGAACGAGTTCGCCATTAGCCGGAATCGTCAGACCTTCCGGCACCTCGAACATCTTGCCGTCCTTGGTGTCGTGCTGCTCGAACTTCGTGCCCTCCTTCAGCCCCTCAAGCTTGAAGGAGGAAACCTTGATGTCCTTATCGGTGTTGTTGGTCAGCGTACCGAAGATGGCGGTCATGCCCTTGTCAGCCGGCTTTTCCTTGATGTAGGCATCGGCCAGCTGCACAGCAGCATCGTTCTTCTCCATCTCAGAAGTAGCCTCGGTCGCAGCGGAGGTTGCGGACTCAGTCACCTCAGCAGCAGTGTTATCGTCGGATGAGCAACCTGCCAGAGCAAGGGTCAGAGCTGCGGAACCAGCAATCAGTGCAGTTGCAGTGCGATTGAGCTTCATGTGCCTATTTTGCCTTTCGATTAATAACGGTGACGACAGCGGCGATGATGACGATGAGTCCACCACCGAGGCCATAAGCCCATAGCGGTATTGACTTCGTTTCCTCGGCGTGCGCACCGGTTTGACGAGATTCTGCCCCAGCTTCGGCTGCGCCAGCAGCATCCGGATCAGCCACTGAGAAAGAGGTCTTTCCTCGGGTGGAGTGACCATCAGAGGAGGTAATCTGGAAACCAATAATGTAGTTGCCAGGCCCTGGATTAATCTCCTCAGGAATATCCAAAGAGACCTCATTACCCACTACTTCTGGCTCGTGGGAGTACAGGACTTCCTTGGCATCTGCATCGCTAATTGCAACGGTGTTGAAGTTGTTCTTGGGGTTGCCGGAGAACTTGAGAGAAACGTGGTGCGGAAATTCATCGAGAACCTGCTTGTCGCCTGGATTCGATGACAGGACGGAATCATGAGCACTCGCAGGGGCTGCATTGATAACGGACGCGCCGGCAAAGACCGCAAGCGCCGCAGCGGCGGCTACTGCACGTCGGAAACCCGACTTTGAGAACCGAAACGTTTCGCCTGAAGCGACCCGGGGACTCACTAGAACAGTTCAACTCCTTTAAGCGGGGCAGTTTGAGAAGAACAGCGGTAGTCTGACCGCTGCCCTTGTACCTATTGTCGGATGGTAGCCCAGAAAAGTTCCCGAGAGGGACGAATATAGGGGTTAAGTGACAAAAAGTGTGTCCGCTCGGTGTGTCGCCGGGTGGGCCCTTTTTATCTCATGGGCCCTTTCCGGA
>NZ_JASPJR010000012.1:0-87797 GCF_030232065.1 Corynebacterium sp. MSK032
TGCTTATATCCGCCCGATTTACCCAGCCTAATCAGCAGTAATGCTGAAAGTCAGACACACTTTTTGCTACTTAACCCTGATTTGGCCCCAGAATAAAGAAGACCCCTACCGGCGTTGCACCGGTAGGGGTCTCTTCTTAGTGGCGGGGGCAGGATTCGAACCTACGACCTCTGGGTTATGAGCCCAGCGAGCTACCGAGCTGCTCCACCCCGCGTCAACTGTCCTGGCTTTTACAAGCACTCACAGCGGGCGCTGGTCTCTCTGACCAACGAGAAGTAACTGTAGCACGACGCTCCCAACAAAGACCAATCCCCAGGTCATAGCCAATTTCGCTACAACCTAGGGAGTCTTCGGACCATAGAAACCTATGATTCTCGGTTAACTACTCGTTGCACGTCTTACTGGCCGTTGGCCTTCTGGTAGTCAGCGGCAGCGCGGTCGAGCTCGGCAAGTGCCTGGCCCTGTGCCGCGTAGTCACCGTTCTTCTGAGCGTCGTTAAGCTTTTGCAGTGCGTCGGAGATACGGCGAGCGGCGTCGTCACGCGCGGCGACATCAACCTTGCGCTCTTCCTTCGGTGCCTCGTCGTCGGACTCAGCGTCGGCGGCATCCTTGTCCTTATCCGCCGACTGCTCCTCAGTCTCTTCCTCACCGCGGACCTTGGTCGCGGCGGAAGCATCGATACCGACCTGACTCAGAGCCTCAGTGACCGTGGCGCCATAGCCCACCTGACCGCGGTAAGCGACGAGAATACGCAGCAGCTTCGGGAATGCGGTCTCCTGGCCCTTGCGCTGGGTGTAGACCGGTTCGACGTAGAGAATCTCGCCATCGCCGACCGGCAGCGTCAGCAGGTTACCGTTGGTGACCACGTTCGTGCCCTCGAGCAGAGTACGGTCCTGGGCGACCTCATCTGCGGACATCATCGTGTCCTGCGCCTGCCGTGGACCCATGGTCTGGGTGTTGGTCGGCAGGGCACGGATGGTGATTTGACCGTACGTCTCCGGATCGGAGGAAGCGCTCATCTGGGCGGCGAGGAACTCGCGCTCCAGACCGCGGAAGGCGGAAATCAGCTGGAAGCTCGGCTTTCCGGTCTTCGGATCGGAAGCGACAACGTAGTACGGCGGCTGGGAGAGGTTCTGCTCTTCCGGCGCGGTCGGATCGGACGGGACGGACCAGAAGGAGTCATTGGCGAAGAACACGCCCGGATCGCTGACGTGGTACTTGGCCATCAGCTCACGCTGAACCTTAAACAAGTCCTCCGGGTAGCGCAGGTGCTCCTGCAGCTCCTCGGAAATCTCCGACTTTGGCTTCACCACATCCGGGAAGACACCCTCCCAGGCCTTGAGCACCGGATCCTTCTCATCGAACTCGTAGAGCTCAACGGTGCCATCGTAGGCATCGACGGTCGCCTTGACCGAGTTGCGGATGTAGCTGACCTCGCTGTTCGGCAGCGGGCGTGGAGTGCCATCCGGGTTAATGGAGTCCTGTGTGGTTTCCTGGAGGCTCATGCGCTGGGAGTACGGCATCTTGGCCAGCGTGGTGTAGCCGTCGACGATCCACTTCATACGGCCATCGACTACAGCCGGATAGGTCTTGGTGTCAGTGGTCAGCCACGGGGCGACCTTCTGAACACGGTCACGCGGATCGCGGTTGTAGATGATCTTGGAGTCCGGCCCAATGCGGTCGGACAGCAGGATGTTGAGTTCCTGGTAACGGGTGGCGAAAATCATGCGGCTGGCAAGCCCGCCTACGCCAACACCGCCCTCACCGTCGTAGGTGAAGTTACGGCCGTCGGCATCGTACTCATAGTCCTTGCCGTCACCGTTACCGCCAACAATCGCATAGTCGGCATCGCTGTTGGCGATAACCGGGCCGTAGTAGATACGCGGCTGCTTCAGGTTCAGGTTCATGCCGTTCGGGTCCTCGGACTCGAACAGGTCAGCCACGGTATACAGCGGGTAACCGCCGCGGGCGGAACCGGACTCGGAGGCAACCTCGTCGACCTTATTAGCCGGCGCAGCAACGAAACCATTGCCGTGGGTGTAGACCGTGTGACGGTTAATCCAGTCAGTCTGGTTACCCTGCAGCGTCTGCGGGTTCAGTTCACGAGCAGCGACGATGAAGTCACGGGACGCACCATCGATCTGGTAGCGGTCAATGGCAAGCGGATCGGAGAAACCATAGAAGTTCTTCAGCTGGCGCTGCTGCGTGAAGGTACGTGGCAGCACTTCCGGATCCAGGATTCGGATATTGGCCAGCGTCGCAGCATCGCGGGAAATCGAGTCCGCACCTTCCTTCGCGGCTTCCTTATCGCCTTCCTTTTCAGCCGGAACACCCCAGTCGCGCTCAACCTTCACCTTGTCGTCAGTAAGCCCGTAGTGGTAGCGCGTCGATTCAATATTGCGCGCAATGTATTCGCGTTCCTTGGAAGCGCGGTTCGGGTTAACTGAGAACTGCTCAACTGCCATCGGCCAGGCCACGCCAATCAGACCTGCGGAAACCAACATCAGCACGGTGGCAAACGCCGGGATCGAAAGATTGCGCAGGAAAATGGCCGCGAAGAATGCAGCGGCCACGACGATTGCGATGACCAGCAGCGTAATCTTCGCCGGCAGCAGCGCATTGATATCGGTGTAGGAACCACCGGTGAAGGTCTTCTGCTTGTTATTCAGCAGCTCATAGCGGTCCAGCCAGTAAGACACAGCCTTGAGCAGCATGAAAACACCGGCCCAGCACGCCAACTGCGCACGAGCCGCATTGGAAACGCGGGTCTTCTCCCCTGTAGTCGGGTTACCTGGGCGGATGCCACCAAGGAAGTAATGCGTCACCAGCGACAGCAGGAACGCAATAACTACCAGGACAACCAGCGTCGAAATGATGTACGACCACAGCGGCAACTGGAATGCATAGAAGCCCAAGTCCTTGCCGTACTGCGGGTCAGTCTCACCGAAGGACTGCCGATTTAAGAACAGCTGCACCGTCTGCCAATTACCCTGCCCCACAAGGCCACCGAGTACGCCGAATACAACGGGCAGCGTGGTGAACATCGACTTCGAACCGGATTCAGCCATCCGTCGGTACACTGCCTGCGGGCTGCGTGGATCCGTCAGTCCGAGGTCGACGGGCCGCGAGCGCCACGCCAGCCACATAGATAGAAATGTCAGTGCGCCCGTTATCAGGCCTACAGTGATAAACAGGACGATACGAGTGAGCCACGTGGTGGCGAATACCCCTCGATACCCCACTTCACCGAACCACTGAAAGTCCGTATAAAAATTGACGGCGATTGGAATAACAAAGGTCAGCGCGGCAATCACCAACACGGTAATTGCCAGCCACCCCGGTCGGCCACCCGCCGATCGTCTCGGTCGAGTCTGGTTTAGAGACAACGTCTCTCCTGTTCGAGTTGAGCTTGACTTGCCAGCGAGCTGGTAAGTCGGTCGTACGCTTATCTGTCATCTACTCTAAATAAAGTTCCTAACATTTGACTAAGGATGCTGTTAATACAGCGTTGCCAGGAAAGGGGCGTCGTCAAGCGTCATGAGCGAAAACAACGGCACTCAGACTCATCTCAGCCAGCAGGCACTCAATCGCGCCGTGCGCGAAGCTGTCGAATACGTCCACACCGAAGGTTGGGACCGCGCTCCGAGCCTCTTCGCCCTCGTCCCCACCGCCGCGCTTGCCGACGTGCTTGCCGACGAGCTGATTGACAGCGCCCCATTGACTGTCGTTGCGCAGGAACCCCTCCCCGAGGGAATTGAAGGCGGTAGCCCTGAGTTGGCGGACTTTATCGCTCGGACATCGTGGCCGGCAGGTGTCGTCGGTGCCGTGTTAGCGCAGGAAATAATGGTCATCGCTCCGGAGCAGGCGGACAGCTTTGAGGGTGCATCCCTGGACGAGGTGCGGGCACAGGCGGATGGTGAGGCGGCTCGCCAGGCACGTCTTTTCAGTGGTGTTATCAGCGAAGGTCCACACCTAACACTGATCCAACCTCGCCCCACAGAGGCGGAACTGGATGAGCGTGGGCCCTTTGCTGAAGATGAGATTGAGCTAAAAGATGGTTCTGGGGTAGCCGATGGTGTCATCGCTGCGTTGTATTCCACGTTCGGAAGCGCCTCATAAACCCACCTACCAGCGATAAGAGACAAAAAGAGGTATTGAAAGCGCCGAATATACATATAACTAGCTGATTCCGGTTGACATCGGACTTAGAACCTAGTTGTATAACAAAGTGATAAAGGCGCGTCTCTAAGTATCCGCTCAGGGTTCTGTCGGACTTGGTTCTGTCGGACTTGGTTCTTCCAGGGACGGTCTGTGGCGAAGAAATCGCGAGTGTAGCGCGAGTTTTTCCTTCTATAGGTTTTCAACTAAGAGGTTTTTAATTATGAAGAACAACGTTGTTCGCCGTGCAGCAGCCTCGGCAGCTGCAGCTTCTGCGCTGGCAGCCTCCCTCCTGACCGGTGGTGTTGCCAACGCTCTTCCTACTGGTAACTACGTTGCCTTCGGCGATTCCTTCGCTGCTAACCCGGGTCAGTCCGACCCGGCCGTACCGGGCCGTGGTGGCTGCCCGATTTCGGTCTCGAACATCGGCTCTCACGTTGCTCGTGAGACTGGTCTTGAACTGCACGACTACTCCTGCAACGGCACTACCGCTTTCATGCCGACTCAGCCGCAGAAGTCCCTGATGGGCCAGGTTGACAACGCCATCGCTCAGGGCTCCCTCGGCCCGGCTACCCAGCTGGTAACCATCTACGTTGGCGCCAATGACGCGATGCAGGGCGCTGTGCTGCCAATGCCGGTTCAGGATGACCTGTACACCACCAACGTTGTGGCCGCTGTGGAGAAGATCAAGGCCGCTAACCCAACTGCTCGCGTCATGCTGATTGGTTACCCGGCTTTCACCTCTAATGACCCGACTCACTACGCTTGCCCGGTTAACGCCGCAGGTTTCGCACCGCACATTCCGGCTGCCGGTATGCACCACTTTGAGATGGCTCTGCAGAACCGCCAGATGCGTGCTGCCGCTGAATCCGGTATCGGTTTCGTCAACATGAAGGAGGTCACCAACATCGACGTCGCAATGTGCGGTCCGGACGGTGAGCGTCAGGTCTCCGCAATTCTGGATACCGATGTTGCTTCCTACAACATGACCAACCACCCGACCTTCCACGGTTCGGCAGTTGCTGGCACCACTATCGCCAACGTCTACAAGAGCACCTTCTAAGGTCTTTCGACGTCGCTCAGACGTCTTCAAGTACAACGAAAAATCCCCGGTCGTAATGACCGGGGATTTCCATTTGTGGAGCTGCCGAGAATTGAACTCGGGTCCACCGCCAACTCGCCAGGGCTTCTCCGTGCGCAGTTCGCACGATCGCCTCTACTCGACCCTTCGGCTCAGGCAAACATGTCCGAATGACGGGCCCAGCCGCAAGTAAGAAGATCCCCGATGAGCCTTACGGCACACCCATCGGGCGAGCCCTTTTAAGTCGATGCCAGGGTCCGGACCAAAGGGCAAGCCCGGTCTGACAGACACGCTAGTCGCTTAATTAGGCAGCGAGAGCGTAGTCGCGCTGAGTGTTCTCGGCGCTTAATCAGTTGCTACGACGCTTAAACGGTGGTCTCTAGCCTGCACCGGCACGCTTCCCCTGGCTCACTGTACGGTGTCGAAACCATGTCAGCCCCATACAATGCCTTCGAGCACGGGAAAGTGCGTTGCGCTCAAAGGATGTTCAAGAATAACGCTTTACGACGGGAAAAGTCAACAAGCTTCGCCGCAAGGCCCACACCCCCCCCCGAATGTCAACTCCGGGTTGACACTGACGTCAACCAATGGTTGACTGCAGTCATGGATCCATTGACGACAATCCGTCACCGACTGCAAGCAACGAACATTGCCGAACAAGAACTTGAAGATGCCGTGGCGCAGGCTCGCGCAGCGGGCCATTCATGGGCAGAGATTGGAAATGTACTCAATATCTCCCGGCAAGCGGCATTCAAGCGGTTCGGAAGTGTCCAAAACCCCGTTTCAGGAGAATTGATGACTGCCACAAAAACTACACATATCGCCGAGCTCGGCGAAAAATTCCTTCGCCACATCATCAACGGCGAAGAAGCAGAAACCGTAAGCATGATTTCCCCAAAGCTCCGGAAGGATCTCCCCTGGTCCACTATCTACTCTGTCTGGGAAGATGTTCTCACCGAGACTGGGGCGTTCGAATCTTTCGACGACACCCAAGTCACCAGCCTCGGGGGAACCAGGACTAAGGAACCGACCTCGCAGAAACTCCTGTCGAAGATTCTCGGCACAAGTCTCGTCATCACCACCCTCAAACATGAGGCTGGCGAATGGATGGCTCGAGTTGCCTTTGACCGTCACGAAAACGTCATTGGCCTACTCATCCTCCCAGTCGATGCGACTGAGTTCCCCTTCTAAAAAGGGTTTCTTCTAATGAAGACCTCTTTTACCCCTTGATGCCCTTCACACGACGGCCCAGCGCACGAGTAGCTTCGCGCTCCTCCGTGCGGCGCTTGATGTCCTGGCGCTTGTCATAATCCTGCTTACCGCGGGCGAGTGCGAGCTCGACCTTCAAGCGGCCGTCGGTGAAATACAGCTTCAGGGGTACAAGCGTGTTGTTGCCATCGCGGACCTTGCCCCACAGGGTGTCAATCTCCTTGCGGTGCAACAACAGCTTGCGCGAGCGACGCGGTGAGTGATTAGTCCACGAACCGTAGGAGTACTCCGGGATATGCAGCCCGCGGAGCCACACTTCGCCGTCGTCGATGGTCGCGAAGGCGTCGTTAAGCGATGCTTTGCCCTCGCGCAGCGCCTTGACCTCAGTGCCCACGAGAACGACACCGCATTCGTAGGTGTCCAGAATGTTGTAGTCATGGCGGGCACGACGATTGGTGGCCACCACCGCGTTGTTGGCGCTGACCTTTTCTTTCTTCGACTTCTTCTTGCCCATAACCTGATTAACTCTAGTCGAAGAAGGTGCACTACAGCTATTCCCTAGCTATTCCCTTAACTTTCCCTTATGCGCCTGCTCGCACCCGACATACATATGCCTCTGGCCTTTTACGTTGTGACGCAACTTACTTTCCCCTAACCTTTTACCAACGTCTAACACAGAGGGATTTATATATATGGGACAGTCAAAAACGTTGGAACCGGACAAAGCGCCACCGAAGCCAAAGGGGTTCCTAGCAACACTGGAACGTATCGGCAACGCACTGCCAAATCCATTTTGGCTATTCGTGATTCTTGCCGGTGTAGTCATCGTTTCTTCGTGGCTCGGTGAGGCTGCGGGTATGCAGGCCAAGGATCCCGCGTCGGGTGACATCATCGAGGTGGAAAGCCTTGCTACCGCAGAGTACCTGCAAAAGATGGTTTCTGAGGCGGTAACGAACTTCACGGACTTCGCACCAGTTGGCCTGATTCTGGTGTGCATGCTCGGTGTCGCAATTGCGGAGTACTCCGGTTACATCGGCTCGGCAATCCGCGCGGCAATTTCCAAGGTGCACTCCCCTGTCCTGCTGACATTCATTGTTGCACTGGCCGGCGTGACTGGTTCGATCGCTTCTGATGCCGTCTACGTGATTCTCATTCCGCTGGGTGCCGCCTCATTCGCCGCAGTTGGTCGTAACCCCATTGTCGGTGCGATGGTCGCCTTTGCCGCCTCGTCAGCCGGGTTCAATTCGTCGCTGGTGCTCAACATCACCGATGTACTGCTGGCGGGTATCTCCACGCATGCGGCGCACTTCGTGGATCCGGAATACGTGGTTTCACCTCTGGCCAACTACTTCTTCACCATGGCTTCGTCCATTGTGCTGGCTCTGATTATTACCGCCGTTACTGAACTGTTTATTACCAAGCACGTGGAGAAGACCGTCCACGACGACCACATTGACCACGATGCCGCGGAATTCACCAAACCGGGCGCTTCGGAGGAAGCTGCCGAGGAAAACGCCAAGAAGGAGGAGCGGAACACCGCATCTAGCAGCTCCAGCAATGGCCGCGACAAGCTAATCCTCAACGATGCCGAACGACGTGGCCTCCGCTACGGCAACATCGCCGCTGTCATCTTCCTGGCGCTTTGGTTCGCTGCCCTGTTCATCCCGGGTTCGCCTCTGCGCGGCGAAGGCGACGGCATCTTGAATTCCGTGCTGCTTACCGACGTCGTGGTGTCCATTGCCGTCTTCTTCGCAGTGGTCGGCATTGCGTACGGCATCGGTGCCAAAACCATCACCTCCTCTGCAGACGTGCCCGCCTTCATGGAACGTGGCCTGGGTACACTGACCACAATGATGGTGCTCTTCTTCGCCGTCTCGCAGTTCACGGCCTACTTCAAGTGGTCCAATATCGGTCAGTGGACCGCTATCAAGGGCTCCGAATTCCTGACCAAGGCGGATCTGCCGCCGCTGTTGCTCTTTGCTGCCTTCGTCCTGATGGTGGCTGTTCTCAACCTGCTGATTACCTCGGGCTCCGCACAGTGGGCTCTGATGGCGCCGGTCGTTGTGCCGATGCTGATGTACGTCAACGTCTCCCCAGAGGTCTCCCAGCAGCTATTCCGTATTGGTGACTCCCCGACCAACATCATTACACCGATGTCTCCGTACTTCGCGCTGGCGCTGACTTTCCTGCAGAAGTACTACAAGCCTGCGGGTGTCGGCACGCTGATGTCGCTGGCCATCCCGTACTCGCTGTGCATGATGGTGGGCTGGTTCCTATTCTTTGTCGTGTGGTACCTCGCGGGCATTCCGCTGGGGCCAGGGGTTCCGGTGCGTTAACTCACAGCCACTAGGAGATTGAGGGATTGGTCGAATTTTTCGCCCAATCCCTCACTTATTTGTGGCACCCGGGCTTAATATTGCGTACGGTCGCCACCACAATGGGCGTCGTAAAGCGAAAACGTACACACATTGAGCACACACTGAGACGCGGATATAACCTATGCCAACAAAGCACCTAAAATTTACGGGATCGACCGGCGAGACTCTGGCTGCATCAATTGATTTGCCGGACGGTCAGCCACGCGCGTGGGCGCTATTTGGTCATTGCTTCACGTGTAATCGGATGGTGCCCGGCGCGTCACGCACCTGTAAGGCGCTGGCGAAGAAGGGCATTGCGGCATTCCGGTTCGACTTCACTGGCCTCGGGCAGTCCACTGGTGATTTCGGTGAGACGACGTTCCAGACCAACATCGATGATCTTAAGGCCGCCTACGAGTTCATGGAGGCAGAATTTGAGGCCCCCGCGCTACTGATTGGGCACTCGCTCGGTGGTGCAGCGGCGCTGAACGCCGGCCACGATATGCCGAAGGTCAAGGCGGTTGCGACAATCGGTGCACCCTTCGATCCGGCACACTCGATTGTGCGCATCGCCGGTGACATTTCGACGGTCGATGAGCACGGCACGCAGGTTCTGCAGATTGAAGGTCGTGGCATTCCCATCTCCCGTGAGTTCTTGGAAGTGTTGGCGGACTACAACCCGGAGGTTTATCTCAGCCAGCTGCGCAAGCCGCTGCTTATTCTGCATTCCCCGACCGACCAGACTGTTGGTATCGATAGCGCCCAGAAGATTTTCCAGGTATCTCGCTATCCAAAATCTCTGATGAGCTTGGATCGCGCGGACCACTTGCTCACTCGCGCTAAGTCCGCCGCGCGCGCTGCTGACCTGATTTATGCGTGGGCGGATAGCTATCTTCCGGAGGCTGAATAGCCCTGTTATCATTAGGGGTTATGGACACAACTGAACACTCTGGCCACTCACACGGCCACGACCACGCTCATTTTGACCCCGCGAATACTCCTGCCCGTCGCCTGCTCGTGGCTGCGGGTCTGACTCTTGCCGTATTTCTCGCCGAGCTCATCGGTGGCTTGGTTTCGGGTTCGCTGGCGTTGCTGGCAGATGCCGGCCATATGGTGACGGACTCCGCGGGCCTGCTTATGGCAGTTGCCGGTTTGGCTATCGCCCAGCGCGGTGCGAATCACCGCGCGACGTACGGGTACCGTCGTGTTGAGGTTCTGACTGCTCTTATCAACGGTCTGACAGTTTTCATCATTGCCGCTGTGATTCTCTGGGGCGCAATCCGGCGTTTTGGCTCCCCAGAACAATCGGAAATTCAGACCACGTCGATGCTCATCATCGCGGTCATCGGCCTGCTCACCAATGTTATTGCGGCCTTTCTGCTCGCGGGGGCTGCCAAGGAAAGCGTCAACGTCCGCGGTGCGTATCTGCATGTGCTTGTCGACGCCGCTGGTTCGGTTGCCGTCATTATCTCCGCTATCGCTATCGCATACACCGGCTGGACTGCCATCGACTCTGTGGTCTCCATCGTGATTGCGCTCTTCATCGTCCCCCGAGCCGCCGTTCTGGTGCGCGACTGTCTCCACGTGTTGCTGGAGTACACCCCGAAGGGCGTCGACACTGAGAGAATCACTGCTGACCTGTCTGACTTGGACGGAGTGGTCGATGTCCACGATCTCCACGTCTGGTCCCTCAACGGCAGCGACCTACTGGCATCTGTCCATCTCGTGCGCTGCGACACGCTCCCCAACGGCGACGAGCACGCATTGCTCGACCGCGCGCAGGCACTGCTTCACGACGTCCACGGGATTGAACACGCCACGGTGCAAATTGAAAGAACCGGGCACGCTGACCACGAGTACCCGGCTCATACCTAAAATGTTCGGCTAGTAGCTGAAGTAAGATGCTAGCCCTCGAGCTGCTCCCCTAGCTCCAGCCACTCCATCTCCAGCTCTGCCTTCTGCTCAACCACCTCCGCAGCACGGCGATCGAGGTCCGCCAGCTTTTGTGTGTCCAAGTTGGCTACATCAGCACTCGCTTCCGCCATCTGCGCATGCAGTTCACTTTCTTGCTGGCTGAGCTTCGCCATCTTCCGCTCCAGAGCACTCATCTTCTTCTGGACAGCATGAGCTTCCGCAGCCGAGAGCTTCGAGGTATCCTCCTCTGAAGCTGCGCCACGGGTCTGCGGACTACCGGCATTTGCTTGAGAGGCACCACCACTAGCGGCCGAGTCAGCCAGCTGTGCGCGACGCTGGAGGTACTGACTAATCCCGCCTGGCAAGTTCGTCAGCTCGCCATCGCCGAAGAGGGCCCAGGTCGAGTCGGCAATACGCTCAATCAGGTAGCGGTCGTGCGAGATGACCACCAACGTGCCCGGCCAATTGTCCAGCAGGTCTTCCAATTCCTGCAGCGTGTCAATATCCAGGTCATTCGTCGGCTCGTCGAGCAGCAGGAAGTTCGGCTCACTCATCAACACGCGTGTGAGTTGCAAGCGGCGACGCTCACCGCCGGAGAGGTCTGCGATTGGGGTGCGCTGCCGCTTCGGGGAAAAACCCAGTCGCTCCGCCAGTTGCGAGGCGCTAATCTGCTTCTTGCCCAGGTCAATGTAGGTCGCCACGTCCTCCACAGCGTCGAGCACACGCATATCCAGCGGCAGATCATCGAGCTCCTGTCGCAGCCAACCCAGACGCACCGTCTTGCCCTCAATCCGCTTGCCATCGCTTAAGGGGTAGTCTCCCGCCAATGCGCGCAACAAAGTCGTCTTACCCGAGCCGTTGACACCGACCAGGCCAATGCGCTCGCCGGGGGCCAGACGCCACGTGACGTCGTTAAGCAATTCCCTACCATCGGGCGTTTCCAGGGACGCATGCTCTAGCTCTACGACCACCTTGCCCTGTCGACGCTGCGAAAACGCCATCAACTCCACGGAATCACGCGGCGCCGGGACATCGGCGATGAGAGCCTCAGCTGCTTCGATGCGGTAGCGAGGCTTCGAGGTGCGGGCCGGCGCACCCCGGCGCAACCACGCGAGTTCCTTACGCGCAAGGTTCTGGCGACGCTGCTCGGCGGCATCGGCTTGGCGCGCACGCTCGGCACGCGCGAACGTCCAGTCGTTGTAACCGCCATCGTAAAAATCGACGGTGCCATCGTGGACTTCCCACGTCTTCGTGGCAACGGTATCCAGGAACCAACGATCGTGCGTGACGACGACCAGGGCTGCCCGGCGCGAAAGAACATGATCGGCCAACCACTGCACACCCTCAATATCGAGGTGGTTCGTTGGCTCATCGAGAATGAGCAGATCCAGATCTCGGACCAGCGCGGCCGCCAGGTTAACGCGACGGCGCTCACCACCGGAGAGATTGGCGACCTTGGTATCCATACCGAGGTCA
This sequence comes from Corynebacterium sp. MSK032, assembly GCF_030232065.1. NCBI lineage: Bacteria > Bacillati > Actinomycetota > Actinomycetes > Mycobacteriales > Corynebacteriaceae > Corynebacterium > Corynebacterium sp. MSK032. The sequence goes on from NZ_JASPJR010000012.1 coordinate 12,196, forward strand.
TTGATACCGATGCCATCGAGGACCTCGCGGATGGAAGCGTTACCCGCCCACTCGTGTTCAGCGAGTCCCAGCGGTGCAATGACGCACTCAAACACGGTGGAATTCGGGTCGAGCTCGGCGCCCTGGGTGACATGCGCCATGGCCATGTCGTTGGCTCGCGAAATACGTCCGGAGTCCGCTGGCTCCACGCCTGCCAGAATCTTCAGCAGTGTGGACTTGCCGCCACCGTTCAAACCGACAACACCGATGCGGTCGCCCTCTTGAACACCGAGGCTGACGCCGTCGAGCAGAGTCTTGAGCCCGAAGGACTTAGAAATATTCTCGCAATTAATAAGATTCGCCATGATGAGTATTTATTGTGCCCCATTCGACGTTGCCAAGCACACGCCGGACATACCAGGCCACCGGCAGCTCATCGAACTGCTCTCGGGTTACCCATTTAAATTCCGGATGCTCGCCGCTGAGCTGGACATTCTGCGTGTCGTCGGCCTCGCGTACTAGAAAGGTCACCGTGTGGAAGCGGAAATTCTCCCCGCCCAAGTCCGGATTGGAATAATGGGCAAATTCGCTGACCTCCGCTGCGCGCAAGCCGGCCTCTTCACGCAGTTCGCGCACAGCGGCCTCCACGGGCTCCTCCCCCGCGTCTAGCTTGCCACCGGGCAAATCCCACTGGCCCCCGAGGAAGCCCTCGTATTCACGCAGCAGAAGCAGCAAGCGGTCACCGCGGAAAACTATGCAGTTGCACACCCAGCCGTCGTCGTCAGGCCAGAACTTAGTCCAAGCCAGGCTGCGCGGTTCGCGCCGGCCGATCTCGGCCCTACTGGGGGTGTCGTCACGGTGCATGGGGGAAAGATTGCCTGTCCTTTATTAAAAGCGCTGGTCTCGTGAGACCTCAGCGAGACGAACGAAATCGGCAATTTCAAGCTTCTCTCCTCGCTGCTTGGGGTCAATCCCCGCTGCCATAAGCGCCTCTTCGGCTGCGGCACCAGATCCGTAAATCCCCGATAGGGCCGCCCGGAGGGTCTTGCGGCGTTGCGCAAAAGCAGCGTCGATAAGCGGGAAAAGGCGTGCGCGGAACTGCGGCGAGATTTCCCACGGGGCCTCGGGGGCATCGGCGGTCTTGGAGTTCTCTGGAGCGTCGGAGCGAGCGTAGCAGTCAATGCGAACGAGCCCGGAATCAACCTTGGGGACCGGCCAGAAGACGTGCGGACCAATGGCACCGGCGCGACGCACTGTGCCGTAGTAGGCGGCCTTGACACTGGGGACACCGTAGATCTTGGAGCCCGGCTGAGCCGCCAGCCGGTCAGCGACCTCAGACTGCACCATCACGAGCACGCGACGGATGGTGGGCAGCTCGGCAAGCATGTGCAGGAGCACCGGTACAGAAACGTTGTATGGCAGATTGGCCACCAGCGCATCTGGGGCAGTCTGAAAGTCCTCGCGGCTGACCTTCAGCGCGTCTTTCTCAATGAGCTCAAGTGCGCAGCCCTCGGCGCGCTCAGTGACTGTCTGGGGCAGACGCGCCGCCAGCCGCGAATCGATTTCAACAGCCGCCGCGCGGCCGCAGTGTTCGAGCAGCCCGAGGGTCAGCGAGCCCAAGCCGGGGCCAACCTCAACAGGGTAGGAATCCTCCGGCAAGTCCGCCGCAGCGACAATTCGACGCACGGTGTTGGCGTCGTGGACGAAGTTCTGCCCCAATTTCTTCGTCGGGACAATATCCAACTGCGCCGCCAAGTCGCGTACTTCGACCGGCCCCAAGAAAGAAACTTCTGCTTTAGTCACAGTTAGATACTACGGGGTCAACACAAAAAATAGGCTTAGCTCGTTATGGCTAGACGGAACTAGCTTTAACGAAGCCCCATGGAAGCGGTACAAGCGGGCCATGCGCCCCAACCCTGACCAGCCTGGACACGCTCAGCGACAGCAATCTGCTGCTCGCGGGAAGCCTGCGATGCACGCGGTGCATACTCAGTACCGCCGTAAGCTGCCCAAGTGGAATCGGTGAACTGCAGACCACCGGAGAAACCGTTACCGGTATCGATAGCCCAGTCGCCGCCGGACTCACACTGAGCCAGCTGATCCCACACGCCGTAGCCGGCAGCCGGAGCTGCAATGCGGGACTTAGTGCCCTGGCGAATAGTGGAGATACCCGGAGCCTTTAGCTCCTTTTCTTCCAGGACCTCGCGTCCGAGCTCTTCACCATCGCGAGAGGTGACCTTGACCTGACGCTCTACCTGGCCCGGTTCACCTTCCTGCTCAACGATGCGCTCATCTTCGAACATCGAATCATCTTCAATGATGTTCTCGTGAGCTGGAATCTCCTCAGTCTCGGTGATGGTCTTATCAATCAGACGAGACAGAGCGATGCGCATCCCCTCGGTGACCGGAGCATCCAGACCCGGCTCGACGGTGTCATCTTCACGCAGTTCAATGCCACGCTGAGCCAGCACATCTCCGACGGTCATAGCCGGGACGGTCAGGTCGATGTCCTTGGCATCGTCGTGAAGCACAATATTCTTGGCACGAACGACGTCGAGTTCGACTCCCTTAGTGGAAATCTCGCCCTTTTCGACCTCGACCTTGTCCTTATCGGAGATGAGCCCCTGCTTCTTCAGACCTTCAATCAGCTCATCGGTAGTGATGGCATTGGTCTTGTGCTCCTGCGGCTTGCCATCGACAATCATCGTGACTGGCTTGGCAGAGCGGTAGACCAGCTTGCCGCCGTCCGTGAGATCGCCCTGACGCTGAACCAGGTCGCCACCGGTGGTTTCGACACCAGCCTTCTGCAGAATGGCCTTGTCATCCTTGGACCAGGTTGCGATTTGCTCAACCTTACCGTCGATTTCGACGGTGATGGTGTCATAGTTGGATGCTGCGACAGTACCACCCAGAGCAACAGCAGCGACCAGACCGCCTGCGGCAATCTTGGACGAAGTGGAGACTCCGTCATTAGCACGATTGAGATGACGCTTCTTCGCAGCACTCACGGGGTTCGTCACAGCCTTTCGGAGGATGGGGCAGCTAGCAAATGAAAGAAATACAGTTTGTAACAGTACGGTAAAGATTCAGTGTTGTCTAAAATATATCGATAAAAGTGACGGGAAATACAACAAACCGCCCCGGCTGCATTTCCACAGCTCAGGGGCGGCAATACGCCAGCACGTGCTTAAATGCCGTACACCCGACGTGCATTATCCGTCAAAATCTGTGCCATCTCCTCCGCCCCGATTTCTCGGGCTGCGGCCATCGCACGCGCCTGATGACCGATAAAAGTGGACTCGTTGCGCGCACCTCGGAAAGGCTCCGCGGTCATGTACGGGGCATCGGTTTCCACCAGCAGCTGCTCCGCCGGCGCCTCAGCCACAGCCTGCCGCAGGTAATCATTGCGTTTGAAGGTCACGTTGCCGGTAAAACTCAGCAGGTAACCGCGTGCAATGGCTTCGCGGGCAACCTCGATGGGCGAAGAGAAACAGTGCAAAATGACCGTATTGTCGTAGCCGTCCAACGCCGCCATCAGGTCTTCATCGGCGTCGCGGTTATGAATCATCAACGGCTTGCCGACGGTTGCTGCGAGCTCCATATGCCACTGCAACGCAGCCAGCTGTTCGCTCTTCGACGCGCAGCCGTCGAGGGAATCCAGCCAGTACCAATCCAATCCCGTCTCCCCCACGGCCACAACCCTGGGGTCGGCAGCCATTTCGGTTAAGCGGGCCTTGGCGTCGTCGTCAAGCTCGTGCGCGCGCGTCGGATGGATGGCGGCGGCGGCCCAGACGTTGGGGTGCGCGTGCGCAGCGGCAAAGGCCAGTTCGGTTTCCGGCATGCCATCGCCGACCGTGCAGACTCCGACGACGCCCGCTGCGGCGGCCCGGTCCATGAGCGCCGCAATCTCTTCCGGAGTTTGCGCCCCACAGGACGCGAGATGCGTGTGGGCGTCAAACAGCGGAGTGAGATACTCCGCGGGTTCTGCAATCTTGCGTTTGCGCTTTCCCATACCTCTACTGAGCCCCTACTTCACCTGTGCCCACTCGGGGCCGTGCTCAGCCAACTCAGAGTCGAGCTTGGTGAAAATCGGCTTCGGCTTGGCCAGCGCCGTACCCGGCTCAATGTCGAAGCGACGCCAGGCGGCCTTCTGATTGACGTAGTCACCGGTGATGATTGGGTAGCTCCTACCCTCTGCCGGCAGGTCAGCGCCGACCGGTTCGACCGGCATGTCGTCCTGGACTTCCTGGACTTCTGGCATTGCGGCCCAGATCCCCTCGCCGCCCAGGGTCTCGAAGACCTTCTGCGAGCTTTCCGGCAGGTACGGGGTCAGCAGCACATTGGCGTCGCTGACTACCTGCAGTGCTGTCCACAGCACGGTGGCGAGACGCTCGCGCTGGGACTCGTCCTTCGCCAGCTTCCACGGCTCCTGCGCAGCAATGTAGGCGTTGGCCTCTCCGACCAAGTGCATGGCGGCGGTGATACCGGCGCGGAAGCGGGACAGCGCAAGCGCGTCGCCGACCTCGGCGAAGGAACGCTCAGCCAGGTCGAGCAGTTCACGGTCAGCGTCAGTGAGTTCGCCCGGAGTTGGCACCTCACCGAAGTTCTTGAAAGCCATGGACACGGTGCGGTTGACCAGGTTGCCCCAGGAGTTGGCCAGCTCGTTATTCACGCGGCGGACGAACTCATCCCAGGTGAAGTCGGTGTCCTGGTTCTCCGGGCCTGCCATCGCGATGAAGTAGCGCAGCGGATCCGGACCAAACTCCGCCAGGAAGTCCTTCACATAGATGACAACGCCCTTGGAAGAGGAGAACTTCGAGCCCGACATGGTCAGGTACTCCGAGGAGACGACCTCCGTCGGCAGGTTCAACTCACCGAGCTCCCCGACCTCGCCCCCGCGGGAGCCCTCGCCACGGTAGCCCAGCAGCTCAGCCGGCCAAATCTGGGAGTGGAAGGTGATGTTGTCCTTGCCCATGAAATAGTAGGACAGCGCCTCCGGGTCATTCCACCACTTGCGCCACGCTTCCGGGTCACCAATGCGCCAGGCCCACTCGATGGAAGCGGATAGGTAACCGACGACGGCGTCGAACCAAACGTAGAGTTTCTTCGTCCCGTTTTCCGACCAGCCCTCCAGCGGAATCGGCACACCCCAGTCAATATCACGGCTCATTGCACGCGGACGGATGTCCTTCAGGATGTTCAGGGAGAACTTCAGCACGTTCGGGCGCCAGTCCTTGCGCTCCTGCAGCCACTCGGTCAAGGCCTCTGCCAGAGCCGGCAGGTCTAGCAGGAAGTGCTCAGTTTCAACGAACTTCGGGGTCTCGCCGTTGATTTTCGACACCGGATCAATCAGATCGGCCGGGTCAAGCTGGTTACCGCAGTTGTCGCACTGGTCGCCGCGGGCACCGGAAGCGCCACAAATTGGGCAGGTACCTTCGATGTAACGGTCCGGCAGGGTGCGACCGGTCGACGGGGAAATCGCACCCATCGTGGTCTGCTTGACCATATAGCCGTTTTCGTAGAGCCCACGGAAGAGCTCCTGGACAACGGCGTAGTGGTTGCGCGTGGTTGTGCGCGTAAACAGGTCGTAGGAAAGCCCCAGACCCGCGAGGTCCTGCACAATCTGGCGGTTGTAACGGTCGGCCAATTCCTGGACAGAAACGCCTTCCTTCTCCGCCTGCACAAGCAGTGGCGTGCCATGCTCATCAGTACCGGAGACCATCAGCACGTCATTGCCAATCATTCGCTGGTAGCGAGCGAAAACGTCCGAGGGGACACCGAAACCTGCAACATGGCCGATATGTCGCGGACCGTTAGCGTACGGCCACGCAACTGCTGTGAAAATGCGAGACATATTTAACAGGGTAATAGATGACCTACCATCACGATGAACTGTGCCCTCATGAAGTCTTCCAAGAACTGTCCCCTAGCGTCATCGCGCGCTCGCGCAGTCACTACGCTTATGTCCTATGTCCACTCGGTCTACCTCCTCCGGCTCGGCTGCTGACTTCACTTCGCGTGCGACCACTGCGCTGGCGCGTCTTATCGCTGCCGGTCATCGTCCCGCCGCGCTCATCGGCTCCTGGTTCGGTTATCGCGCGGTTCTCGCCGCCAACGTCGAGCTCACTGCCTGCGAGTCGGCAGCGCTTTTCACCATCCCCGACCCCGATGCGTGGATCTTTGGGTTCCGCCCCTACTCCGGCACCAGCGCGCACGGGGTCGCTACCTGCGTCGCGTTGCTTGCCGACGACGGCACGTGGCATTTCGACGGCCCCGGCACCGGTGACCCCTTCAATCCGGATTTCCAAGCCCTTCAGGAGGCCATCAACTACTCGCACGAAGACACGCGTGCCGACGCGCTCCCCGCGGCCACACCACTGGAGTGGGATCAGGGCGACCGAGAACACCACCAGCTTGCGGTGGAGAACTGTAAGGAGGCAATTGCCGCAGGCGAGGTGTACCAAACCTGCATTTCCACACGCTTTCACGCGGAGCTGGCAGCGAGCGACTCTGCACTAGCCCACGCCGGTGCGTGGTTTTCCTCCCGCGTGGCGCGGTATCAGCCGGCTCGAGCAGCATTCTTGCCCGGCAACCTCGACGCTGGAATTCCAATCCTGGCCTCGCTGAGTCCTGAGGAGTTCCTCATCCGCGCAGGCACAAGCGTGACTGAAACTCCCATCAAAGGCACGATTCCCGCTGGCCGGCCCCCGAACGAGTTATTGCGCAGCGACAAGGATGTCGCCGAGAACATCATGATTGTCGACCTGGTGCGCCATGACCTCGGTCAAGTTGCCAAGACCGGCACCGTGAAGGTCACAGACCTGCTCAGTGTGCGTCCGGCACCGGGCGTGTGGCACCTCTTTTCCACAGTTTCCGCGGAACTTCCCGATCAGCTCAGCCACGCTGAACTAATCGAAGCCTGCTTCCCACCGGCCTCAGTCACCGGTACACCGAAGCTGCGAGCAATTGAGCTTCTGCGCGAGTGGGAACCCGAACCCCGTGGCGCTCACTGCGGCGCGATTGGTGCGGCCCACGGTGATGCACTTGAGCTCAATGTCGGTATTCGTACCGCTGAGTACACAAAAGACCCGAACTCGGGGAGAGTTCGGGTCGAAGCTGGCATCGGCGGTGGCATCACCATCGGGTCTACACCCGAGGGCGAATGGGCCGAGATTGAGGCCAAGGCCGCACCGCTGCTGTTGGAAAGCTAGTTGCGCAATTTACGAGCACGGCGGCGCTCGCGCTGTTCGGCCGCTTCCGCCAAGCGGCGCTCACGAGCCATGCGCAGGGCAAACTGACGCTGTTCCTTGTCATCGAGGTACATCGGATCGTCGGAAAGCCCCTTAACCAGCGCCACCATCAGCGCCAAGATAACAATGACGAACGGGCTTGCCGCCAAAATGGTGATGTTCTGCAGGTTCGACAGGGCATCGCTGCCACCGGTGACCAATAGGACGATGGCAATCAGAGCGGTGAAAATACCCCACATAGCAGTGACCGTGCGCGACGCTGTGAGTCGACCGAACTGACTCATGGTACCCATCACCGTGGAGGCGGAGTCTGCCGAGGTAATGAAGAAGGTAGCCAGCAGAATCATTGCGATAGCGGAGGTAATCGCGCCACCCGGCAAGGATTCCAGCAGATTGAACAGCTGACTCTCGGCCGAACCGTCACCGTAGATGGACGCACCCTGCTGCTCGTGGGTAATGGCGGTGCCACCAAAGATGGAGAACCACACTGCAGAGACAATCGACGGAACGGCGACGACGGTGAAGACGAACTCACGGATAGTACGGCCGCGAGAAATACGTGCGATGAACATACCGACAAACGGCGACCATGAGATCCACCAGGCCCAGTAGAAAATTGTCCAGGAAGAGAGCCATTCACCGGCGGTGCCGTCAGCGGAAGCACTGGAGCGGGCGGCCATCTCAAAGAAGGAATTCAGGTAGCTACCAATAGAAGTCGGAATCAGGTTCAGAATCACCACGGTAGGGCCGAGGACCAACACCAGCAGCGCCAGCAGGCCAGCGGCAACCATGTTGAAGTTCGAAATGTACTGAATGCCCTTGCCCACACCCGACAGCGCAGAAGCCAAAAAGGCACAACCCAGAATGAGGATAAGACCAATCCACAAACTTGTGCCCTTGATGGCGGTGAAACCGTTGATCTCCAAACCAGCGGAAATCTGCAGCACACCAACACCGAGAGAGGCTGCCGTACCGAAGACGGTGGCAAAAATCGCAAGTGCGTCGATAAGCTTGCCCAACCATCCCTCAGCGCGACGTGCACCGATGAGCGGAATGAACGCCGCGGAGATTAGCTGCTTACGACCAAGACGGTAGGTCGAGTAAGCAATGGCGAGGCCGACGATGGCGTAGAGCGACCACGGGTGCAGAGTCCAGTGGAACATCGTCGATGCCATGGCGGTACCGACTTCCTTTGGCTGGTGACCCGGTACACCTTCGCGGTAGAAGGTCAGTGGCTCAGCAACGCCGTAGAACATCAGACCGATGCCCATACCGGCGGCGAACATCATGGCAATCCAGCTAGGTGTGGAAAACTCTGGTTTCTCGGCGTCCTTGCCCAGGCGGATGTGACCGAACTTGGAAATCGCGATGGACACAATAAAGAAGACAAAGACGGTGCTAGCCAAGATAAACAGCCAGCCGGTGTTCTCCACAACCCAGTTCAGAGAACTAGATGCAAACGTGGAGAAACTATCTGGCCACACCAGGCCCCAGACGATAATTGCCAGAATTGCGACAATGGCGGGGACGGTAACCCCGAGGTTCACGGGAGCGTGAGAATCGTCGGCCCTGACTTCGCCAACGACCGACTCCCCTACTTCTTGTTGTATTTCATGTTCTGGTGGATTCGTCATTCCTCCACCATGTCCACCATTGACCTGGGATTTCAACTTAGAATGCGGGTTTTCTCAGGTTTTCTTCATTTTTCCCAGAGTGCAAAAACTGCCACTAATGGCGTTTACCCTGTTCACTGCCGTGTGCTGGGAGATTTTCTGGCACAAAGTAACAATCGCCTAACGATTTTCCTCGCGAGCAGCCAAAACCGCCTGATAAAGATCACGGTGCTTTGTCATTCCAGCCTCCGCCGCAGCCTGCTTCGCGGCATCCTTCAACCGCATGCCATCAGCCACGAGCTCCTCCACGCGGTCAACTAGGTCCTCCGTGGATACCTCCGTCGCCTGCTGCCCCGCGCCCTCAATCACCACCGTAATTTCTCCGCGGACACCTTCTTCCGCCCACGCAGCCAGTTCTCCCAGCGTCGCGCGGCGAGTCTCTTCAAAGCGCTTGGTCAACTCACGGCTTACCGACGCGCGCCGCTCCTCACCTAAAATCTCCGCGGCATCCGCCAACGTGACAGCCAATCGATGCGGCGACTCAAAGAAACAACAGGCTCGCTTCTCTGTCTTCAGTGATTCCAACCAGGCCCGGCGCGCCCCCTGTTTACGAGGTGCAAAGCCATCGAAGCAGAAGTGGCCGACACCCAAGCCGCTGAGAGCTAATGCGGTAGTCACCGCGCTCGGTCCCGGTACGCAGGACACCGGCACACCCGCGTCGTGAGCAGCCGCCACCACAGCCAGGCCGGGGTCTGACACCACCGGCATCCCCGCATCGGTCACCACAATGACTTTCTGTCCCGCCTTCGCCGCCTGAATCAGCGACTCAGTGCGGCTCTCTTCGTTGTGATCGAAGTTCGAAACAAACTTCCCCTTGGGGGAAATGCCCAGCGCTGTGGCTAGGTTGCGCGCCCGCCTGGTGTCTTCCGCGGCGATGATATCGGCGTCGATAAGCGCACCGCGCAAGCGGTCGGAGGCATCGGCGATATTGCCCAGCGGCGTTGCCACCAGAGTGATGCCGGGAGCCAGCGTCGTAGCCTCGCTGAGGGGCTCGTTCTCGTGCGGTTGGAAGTTCGATGCCGAATGCGTCATGATTCCATAGCTTAAACTGACATTCGTGACCGATGCCGCTTTAACCCCACCACCGGAAACCGAGCGCCGCGCGAAAAAGCGTTTCCTGCGCCCGATTCCCCCGGTTCCCCCGCTGCCGCCACTGCGGCGGTGGGACAAATGGGATACCGCCACTTTTGTGGTTCTCGGAATCGTCGCAGCGCTAACGCGTTTCATCGGGCTTGCTGCCAAGACCGACAATGGCACCCCGCTCTTCGATGAGAAGCACTATGTGCCGCAGGCATGGCAGATTCTGGAGTCCACGCGCGACCCCATCTCGTCTGGCATTGAGGACAATCCCGGCTACGGTCTGATTGTGCATCCGCCAGTGGCCAAGCAGGTCATCGCCTTGGGCGAGTGGATCTTCGGTTATTCACCAATGGGCTGGCGATTTATGTCGGCAGTGTGTGGCACGCTGGTTATCCTGCTGCTCATGGACATCGTCCGACGCATCTCTCGTGGCTCGCGGTTGGCGGTGGGTATTGCTGGTCTCTACGCGCTTGCCGACGGAGTGCTGTTTGTCTCCTCCCGGGTCGGCATGCTGGACATGATTCAGACCTTCTTCATCATCGCGGCCGCGTGGGCACTTCTCATTGACCAGGCCGATGCCCGCAAGCGCCTGGAATCCGCCACGGAGCTAGGTAGTTTCGGCCCCTATCTCAGTTATCGCTGGTGGCGACTGCTCGCCGGCATCATGCTGGGGCTTGCCACCGGGGTGAAGTGGTCCGGTCTGTACTACATGGCCGCATTCGGCCTGTGGTCCGTCTTCACGGATCTGGTGTCACGCAAGAATGCCGGTGCGGACAAGCCCGTGCTCGGCGCACTCGCCCGGGATACCGTCCCGGCGTTGCGTGATCTGGTGGTAGTCCCACTGGGCGTTTACTTCTTAAGTTGGCGTTCCTGGTTCGCCGAAGAAACGTCGGTCTATCGCCATGTCTCGCCCGAAGACCGCGATACGGGACTCCCCGGCACCGACTGGCTTCCCGAGGCCCTGCAGAACTACCTGCACTACCAAAACAGCGTGCTGAAGTTCCACGCCGAGCTGACCACCTCTAATGGCCACAAACACCCTTGGGAGTCCAAGCCTTGGGAGTGGCTGGTGAGTTGGCGGCCAATGCTCTACTACTCCACCGAAACCACCTGCAGTGACGGCCAGGAGTGCAAGGGCTGGATGATGCTCTTTGGCACCCCACCCATCTGGTGGTTGCTGGTCCCCGTGGTCCTGTGGGCCACATGGCGTTGGCTCGGCCGCCGCGACGGCCGCTACGCGCTGCCAGTCATCGGTTTCCTCGCCTCGTGGCTGCCGTGGGTCATCGGCTACGACCGGCAGATGTACTTTTTCTACGCCACCGCGCTGATTCCATTCGTACTCATCGCCTTTGCTCTGCTTGCCGACGATCTCTCACACTGGCGGCCCCGCGGTAAGCCGGTGGGGTTGGTAATCGTTGGCACGCACGCCGCACTAGTGGTGACCGCGTTTGTGTTCTGGCTGCCGATTTTGACCGGCTACCCGCTGCCTCTCAACCACTTTGAATGGCGGTTCTGGTTGCCGTCTTGGAGCTAGTCCCGCTGTGGTGGCACGCCTGTGACCGGCAACCCCGAGGCGGCCCGCCATGCCTGTGCGATTGCCGTCGGCGTATAGCCGCCCAGCCACACAACGGCCAGCGTCAAAGCGGAGACAAATATCAAGGCCAGGCCAGCGATCTCTGATGCTCCCTGGGCACCGATGAGAATGTCACGAATACCAAAACCGATGCTGAACGTGGCGACGGCACCGTAGACAGGCGCCATGCCCATGGCAGCGCGTGGCCGCCAAGCAGCCCAGAACAATCCCACTGCCAATGCAAGCCGAATTGCCGCGAGTTGAATGGCAAGGCGTGCTCCGAGCTCCATTGGGTCAACGGTGGCAGTGGAACCGTCGATAGGCGCTCCCGTGCTTGTTGCGATTCCTGCACCGTCCTGCGGCTGCGTCGAGGAAAGTCCGAGCGTCATCATGCCGGAGGCGTCGACCAGTGTCGCAATCCCCCAGACCGCCCAGCAAAGGCCCAGTGCAATGAGCACCCCGCGGGCGGTGCCGGCCATGAGCAGCCATGCGCGCTCACGCCGCCGGCGCTCCGGTTCGATGGAGACCAAAATGCGCTCCGAGAGATCATCCGTGGAAATCTCCGGCATACCATCGGCAGGCCCAACCGTAAGGGCGCGGTTCAGCCGCACCGCTCGCTCGTACCAAGCTCGGCACTCCTCGCAGGCCCCAAGATGGGCATCGATGACTTCATCGGCAATGCTTGCCTGCTCGCCATCGAGACGAGCTGACAATGCTGCGCGAATTTCCTCGCACTCCACGGGGGATCTCCACCGCCTTTAACTCTTAAGGGGGTTGTACCTAATGAGGTCTTACCTGATGAACTGCCTGTCCAAACTGAAACGGCCAGCCCCGAAAACGAAAATCATCACCAGACCACCGATGAGCGACATCACAAGCTCCGCACCGTTGTCGCGGATAAACAGGCCATTGCCCAAGTGCATCGACCACCAGGCACCAATCATCTCAATGATGAAGACCATCGCCACCGTCGGTGCCAAGAGTCCCAGAATCAGCAACGCGCCACCGACCAGTTCGACTAGAGCGACAACCCAGACCGTCAAGTGCGCCTGCGGGATATTCACGGCGACAAAGTAACCGGTCGTCTTGTCGATACCGGTGATAAAAATCTTGTCCCAGCCATGGCAGATGAAGATAATTCCGAGTATCAGGCGGAGAATCACGAGCGCGATATCGCGCATTACCGGTCGATCCATGAGGGACATGCTACCCGACGGCACGGTCAAAACACGGTAGCACTGCGGCTGCGAGAGGCCAGCGACTTAAACATGCAAAAAGGCTTCTCCCAACCCCTCGGGAGAAGCCTTCCGCCAAACACACCCGGTGTGTCATGTCTTAGGTAGTGACATCGTAACAGGCCGAGTTTCTAACAAAAAATCGCGCTGACGTGCTCAGACAACTTTAAGGTTGTTCTACGGCTCAGCTCACAGGACTAGCTCACACGAGCCTGTGGCATTTCGTCATAATCGTCGTCATCAAAGCGGTAGTCAGTGTAGGCCAGATCTGCGAAATCCGGGTCCTCATCATCAAGCTCGACCACTACCGCGCCCGGACGGCGCAGACGCTGTGGAATTCCCAGCTCATCATCCTCGCGGTTACGCACGCCGAGGCGGGCCATCTTCATACGGCGAATTCGGCGAGCCCGCAGTTCCTGCTCTGCACGCACGGTGCGGCGCAGGTTGACCAGATACAGGGTCATCAAGCCGACACCGACCAGTGGAATCCACCAGGTCCAACCACCGGCGAAAGCAGCGATGATGACCGTGACCGCGATGAACGCTGCCAGCCCAGCAACCGAACGGCGGCGGCGGGCAAAGCGAGTCTCAGCGTACTGGGCATCCGAAATCGGATCGAACCCACCACGACCACGGCGCTTCTCAGCGAACGCGTAATCATCTTCGGTCAAGGTGTCATCGACAGCGACTGCGTCATCGTTGGACTCGACACTGTGGTCGCTGTCGTCCTCGACGGTCTCGTCGGGTTCCGCCTGCTCGTCTACGGTGTCTGCTGCCTCTTCAGTCTCAGAGAGAGCCTCAGCGTCCGCGTGCTCAGCGTCAGCCGCGGCACCGGAATCAGCGTCAGATTCAACGGCATCTTCGAACATCAAGTCATCGGCGTCGACAAACTGACGGCGAACGTCAACGCTCACATCGGAAGAGGACTCATCTGCACGAACCACGTCACCTTCGGCGGAGGCAACGGCGGAGTCAGATTCAGCATCCTCGTCATTAACGACAGCCTGCAGCGACTGGTCTGCAGACTCATCATCGGACACGTCCATGTCAGAGCGGTCAGAAGACTCAGCAGTGGCTTCCTCGGTAGCGGAATCATCCGCCTGCGGGGTCTCCTCTTCTGCATCTGCCGCTTCCAGCTCGTAGACGATATCGCCGTCAACGACGGCCGGGTCGGCCGCCTCGTCCACGGTGTCGTCGATAAGCACGTCGCTGACATCGAAGTCATCGTCGACCTGCGCGTCAACGGTTTCGAGAGAATCGTCGACTTCTTCGGCTACGCGCACGTCCGACTCCTTAAAAGACGGACGGCGGCGCGTCGTGGCCAACTCCTCGCCACCACGATGCAGCACGCGGGTCTTACCTAGCGCATCGGAAGTACGACGAATCGGCTTGCGCGTATTGACCACCAGCGGGGCCAGCACAAACAGCCACAGTACAACGATGAGTATCAGCAACAGTGAAGTTGACATATTTTGTGTCTCCTTGCGATTTCGCCCGGGGTTTCGCCGTCTCTCCCCGGCCCAAATACGCCACCCACATGCCCTTCCACAGAGGCATTTGCGAAGGCAGTCAGCGTATCTAGAGCGAATTCGCCCAATAGTAGAGTTGTCATCACCCTATCGGCGTGTGTTACTCAGACTACTCAGGCGCGCCGTTGCGGTGGGTATTTCTCCGCCTCTTCATATTGCGCGCGACCACTCGCCACGATGAGGTCCACTGCACTGTCCTCCCCCACCCGCGCATAAGTCAGATGATCGCGCCACGCGCCATCCATATGGAAGGCTTCCCGCGCCACGCCTTCGTACTCGAACCCACAGTTTTCCAGCACGCGTATCGACGGGACATTGCTGTCCAACACAGTCGCTTCAATTCGGTGGACGCCAACTCTCTTGGCATAATCCGACGCCAACGCCACTGCCGCAGTGGCGACCCCTCCACATGTAAAGCCGCTGCCGACCCAGTAGCCAATCCATGCGTGAGCGACGGGGAAAGGTGTAATACCGCCGAGTGTGAGCATGCCAGCGAACTGGCCGTCTACTTCAATGGTGGAGACAATCATGTCTCCCGCAGCCTCTGAACGACGCCAACTGCGCAGGTTACGGCGGAAAACAGAAGCCTTGTGGGCGTTATCCCAGTCGTCCTCGAGGGTTGGCTCCACGGGGCGCAAAATGGGCTCGTCGCGCAGCCGCAGTGTCCGCCATGCAGAGGCATCAGAGCGCTCTGGCACACGCAGGCGGACTCGGCCGCCACTGGTTACTAGACGAGAAGTACGCACAGCAACAATACTCGCGGTAGTGGAGTGAGGTTAGGCCTGGCGCGCCATGAACAGCACGTCAACTACATCTCCCGGACGCACGTGCAGCACGTCTTCCGGAATCACGATGAGGCTGTTGGCTTCCGACATACCGGCCAAAAGATGGGCTTGCGCACCGCCGGAACCTCCCAGCGGCTGCACCATGTATTCGCCGGTCTCGCGGTCACGCATGAGCTGGCCACGGATGTAGCCACGGCGCTTCTCCGCCGACTCAATCGGGCCGACAGCACGAGCGGTGACAGCGCGGCGGCGGGGATTGCGCTTACCCAACGCCAGCCGAATGAGGGGACGAACCATGACCTCAAAAACGACCAATGCGCCGACCGGATTCGACGGCAGGAGGAACGTTGGAATCTTGTCATCTCCCAGCAGACCAAAGCCCTGGACCGAACCAGGATGCATAGCGATGCGGGAAACATCAACCTCGCCCAATTCAGCCAGCACACGGCGAATCTGCTCACCCGCGGCACCGCCGACAGCCCCCGTGATGACCAAAAGCTCACTGCGAATGAGCTGGCCTTCGATGATTTCCCGGATGCGACGGGGCTCACCGGTGGCAATACCCACTCGGTGTACCTCAGCCCCAGCATCGCGGCCGGCTGCTGCCAACGCGTAGGAGTTGACGTCGTAGACCTGACCGAGCCCCGGCGTGCGGTCAACATCGACCAACTCATTACCAATGGAAATCACGGACATACGCGGCTTGGGGTGCACCAAAACCTTCGAACGCCCCACCGCTGCCAGCAATCCAACCTGTGACGGCGAAATCACCGAGTCCAAGGACACCGCCACGTCACCCGGCTGCACGTCGTCACCGACCTTGCGCACAAAGTCACCGGAGTAGACCGGATGGAGAACATTAACTCGACGGCCACCGCGGTCGGTCCAGTTTAGGGGCACGACGGCGTCGGCAAGCGATGGCAGCGGCGCACCAGTTTGTACGCGCACGGCCTGCTTCGGCTGTAGCCGCATCGGGTGATGCGAACCCGCTGTCACCTCACCGACAACAGGTAGCTCAACCTCGCGAAAATCAACATCACTCTGACGCGCATCCGGAGGTAAAGAACCAGATTCGCCGACGATATCGACAGCGCGCACCGCATAACCATCGATTGCTGACTGCACGAATCCCGGTAACGGCTGCTCAGCGATGACATCCTCAGCGCACAGCATGCCGAGGGATTCCGAAATAGCAACGCGCACAGGATCAGGCATCACAGCGTGTGCGGTGATTGCCGCCAACTGTTCTTCCACAGAACGCATGTTTTACCTTCCTCGGCACCAACCCGCGGTGCGCTTTATGGCTATTCAGCTTCTCAGTACAAGCCTCTATAAAAAGGCTTTAAGCCTGTTCATCCTGCGCCAGACGCTGCTGCATGTAGTCGCGCAGCCCCTCGCCGTAGTCCGGATGCCTGAGTCCAAAGTCTACGCAAGCACGAATGAAGCCACCAGGATTTCCCAGGTCATGGCGGAACCCCTTGTGAACGACCACATGAACCGGATGCCCCTCTTGAATCAGCAGCTCAATTGCATCGGTGAGCTGGTATTCGCCGCCCTTACCGCGCGGGATGCGACGCAGCGCATCGAAGATGGCGCGATCGAGCAAGTAACGTCCGACTGCAACGAAGTTGGATGGAGCATCCGCAGGGTCCGGCTTTTCCACCATGCCCTTGACTCGCTTCACATCGTCCCAGGCATCAGCGTCGGCCGCGTCAGCACCGAGCTCACCAGACTCCGCCGGGGTGGCGTCCTCAATATCGAAGACACCGTAGTTGTAGACCTCTTCATGAGGAATTTCCAGCGCACACAGCACCGAACCACCAAAGCGCTCGCGCACTTCCGTCATCCGATCCATCACGCCCACTGGGAGCACGAGATCGTCGGGAAGCATGACAGCAACGCTGTCTTCATCGTCTTCGAGCAGCGGCTCTGCGACCAGCACCGCATGCCCCAGGCCCAGCGGTCGATCCTGGACAACGGATTCGACGCGGATAACCTCGGTGGCGCGGCGTACCTTCGCTGCAATTTTGTCCTTGCCGCGCTCGGCGAGAGTCTGCTCAAGGTCCGGGCGCGGGTCGAAGTGCCCAAGCACGCCATCCTTACTCGGCGCTGTGACAATAGCCAGGCGTTGCGCACCAGTGGCGGCGGCCTCTTCAGCAATCATCTCGATGCCCGGCGTATCAACTACGGGCAGCAATTCTTTCGGCACTGTCTTGGTGGCAGGCAAGAATCGCGTACCCATGCCCGCGGCAGGAACGATGACAGTTCGAACCGGAGTAGTCATGTCCGAACCAGACTCTTTAGACGATGAGACCATAATGGCAACGATACCTATATAACTTCCATTTGCTCGGAGGCTGACCCCGCTTTTTCAACGCATTAATCAGAAATTTTCTCCTGCGCTGACGACAGAGGTCGCTCCCCTACCTGACAGAGTAGGTTTGCAGGTATGGCTCCGCTTCCAGAAACCACGTCTGATTTCAAAGCCCGCACACGGCACGAGGTACTCGCCGCACGCGCCGCCAAGGGGCAGCGTGAGCGCATGCTTGACGACGAAGCACTGGTACAGCGGTTGCAAGAATGGTTATCCAATACCGTCGGCGACCTCGCAAAACCCATCTTTGCCGCCTATGTCCCCGCTGGCGACGAACCCGGCGCAAGCGTTTCTAGTTCGACTGGTGGTGAGCCCGGCCAGGGCTTTGTGGAAGCTCTGGCCAACGCGGTTCCCGGAGCACGAATTCTGCTTCCCGTCTGCCCGCCCGGTCCACCACAACCGCTGCACTGGGGTTACTACAACGGCAGCTTCCACAAGGGCCGATTTGGACTCTTAGAACCTGTTTCGGTGGAAGACTCTGCTGGCCCAGCTGAGCTGGGTGTTGCCGACGCCATTATCCTGCCGGCAGTTGCGGCCGACCTCGCAACCGGGATGCGGTTAGGGCGTGGCGCTGGTTACTACGATCGCAGCTTGGTTTTCGCTCGACGCGACGACGATACGGATGGGGTGAGAGCTGCGGCCATCGCTGTTGCGGTTTTCGACACCGAATTGCGCACGGAGCTTGCCTACGATGAGCACGACATTCCTGCCGATTATGTGATCACGCCAGCGGGGATTTCACAGATTTAATGGAACCGATTCCGGGGTTTTCGCGCCTAACTTAATATGAGCCCAAAATATTCGTCCCGGTTTCCGCGTCCATTCCGAAAGCTCCGCCCCACAACTATTCGGCGGATGGTTGCCCTCACTGTTTTCCTATGCGCAGTCGGCCTGGCGGCGGTGGAGTCATTGACACCCCGCAGCGGCCATATTCGGGTAGTGGTTAGCGCCAAATCCATTGCCGCTGGCGCATCGGTGGCAGAACAAGATGTGGCTTTCAAGGACATTCCCCGGGAGCTCGTTCCCGGTGGAGCCGTAACGGACATCGCCTCTGTGCGGGGACGCACCCTGGCCACCGGCATGTCACCGAGAGAGATAATTACAGAGCAGCGAATGGTCGGCCCGTCACTTGCCAAGTCGCTGACGGGGACGTCGGAAAGCAAAATTATTGCCATCACGTTGACTGATGCGGGCATTGTGTCCGCTCTTCGCACTGGTGACAGCGTGGATATTGTGTCGACAGCGGATGAGCGCGGGGTGGCGGCGCCGCTTGCACACGGGGCAAGGGTGGTCAACATCGTCGACGATGAGGTGGTCTTGGTCGCTCTGCCCACCGGCGCCGCGGAGGTGGTGGCTGCGACATCGCTAGCATCTCCGCTCACACTGTTACTCGCAGGTTAGTGACCAAAATCTCACTGGTTCAAAGATTTTATGGTCCTGAACAGTGTTTTTCGCAGAAAGTTGACTTGTCCCACAACTTAGTGCGGGGATACAATGGCCAGGCAATTCAAAACTACGATTAGAGCGAAGAAGAGTGGCACTGCCTGATATCGCACTGCCCCGTTTCTCAAAATCGTATGGGCCTGCCATGAGCAACACGATGACTCACAGGTCTCGTTTGGTTTGTTCCGTTTCTACAGAAGGAAATTTCCTATGCTTAAGGGCTTTAAAGAGTTCATCATGCGCGGCAACGTCATCGACCTGGCGGTCGGTGTTGTCATCGGTGCTGCGTTCACCGCAATCGTCACTGCTTTCACCGACAGCCTGCTCGAGCCGCTGCTGAACACCATCGGTGGCGCTGAGGTCACTGGCCTTGGCTTCGAAATCATCAGCGGCAACCCGTCGACCTACCTTGACTTCGCAGCTGTCATCACCGCAGTCATCAACTTCCTGCTGGTCGCAGCGGTTGTCTACTTCGTCATCGTTGCTCCGATGAACAAGTTCAACGCGATGCGTGAGGCTCGTCTGGAGACCTCCGCTGAGCCGGAGGTCACCGAGGCTGACCTGCTGACTGAGATTCGTGACCTGCTGGCAGAGCAGAACGGCAAGCCGAAGACGGAGCTGAACTAGCCTCTAGCTGCTAGTTGCGAGCTTCCGATGAGAAGCTAACTAACGCCTTTACACAGCGCTCATCCCCAATGGGGTGGGCGTTGTTTTGTCCAGTAGTCCACATCAAAATCACGAGCATCCTCCGGGGATTCATCGTGATAGTGCACTTTGCGCGCAGTTTTCGCACTGCGCGACTGGGCAAAGTTTTTCGCCGGTGCACCTGCGCGGCGACGCTGCCTACGGCTGCCACTGCGCGGCGCGGCTTGCTCTTGCTCAGGCTGATTGGGCTGCTTAGCGTCGCCCATTCCTAGACGCTCCAGCGGCAGAGATCGTCAAGCACATGTGAGACCAGCGGGAGAATTGTCGCCATGCCATCGCGCACTGCAGCGCGAGACTCCGCGAGATTGACAATCACTGTCTGACCGGACACGCCGGCCAAACCGCGGGACAGCCCCGCATCCAAGGCGCCAGCTCCCATACCGGAGTTACGAATAGCCTGTTCGATGCCCTGCAGTCGTACATCGAGAACCTTGCGAGTGGCATCCGGAGTCTTCGCACGAGGACCAACTCCAACACCGCCCACCGTGACGACCAAATCTGCGCCACCGACAACAGCGGTATCTAGAGCCTTCCGGATCTCACGCTTCACTGCACCAGTGCTGACCACGGCATCGACCGAGTAGCCGTCTTCTTCCAACAGCTCAACCATGAGCGAAGCCGCACCATCCGGGTTCTCGAAATGGTCGCCCACGAGGACAACGAACGCATTTCGGACCTGGCCGTCGTCGTTGATAAGACGCTCCATCTCAGCGAGGTTGACGTCACTTGGCTCAGTACTCACGGTTTCGCTCATCTGCTCTATCTCGCCTTCTCCCACAGCTTTTCACTCGAAGTTTCACTCGAAAACTCTTCTACAGATGGTGAGGTACTCACTCCACCACGCTGCCTATCAATCCTGGGCTTCTGCCAAGGTGACATCGACCGTTCGCTCGTTGCCGCCTCGCTCATCTGTAACTGTAAGTGTGACAGAATCCCCGATCCGATGCGACCGAATAGCCGCAATTAGTGCAACGCCGTTGTCAAGTGTGCGGTCATCAACCTTGGTAATCAGGTCACCATCTTTCAGCCCCGCTTTATCAGCTGGGCCACCTGGCGTTACCTCTCGCACCAGTGCACCACGTGCAATCGGACGCGAATCGATCTGGGCGCCAATGACAGGCATCCGCGCCTTGCCGGAATCGATCAGGTCTTCCGCTATGCGACGAGCCTGATTAACCGGAATTGCGAAACCAAGGCCAATGCTGCCCGCCTGTTCCGATGCCTCACTGTTAGAGGCAATCACGCTGGGCACACCGATGAGGTTGCCTTCCATGTCCACTAGCGCTCCGCCGGAGTTACCCGGATTAATCGCCGCATCGGTCTGGATTGCATCAATGACGGAAGACTGACCGTCTTCACCAGCGGCGGTTACCGGACGGTTCTTAGCGGAGACAATGCCCTGCGTAACAGTGGAGGTCAGTCCCAGTGGCGAACCAACGGCCACCACTTCCTGGCCAACCTGAACCTGCGAGGAGTTGCCCAGCGAGATTGGGCGCAGCCCGTTAACACCTTCAATTCGAATAACGGCAATATCCGTAGCCGCATCCCCTGCAACCAGAGTTGCCGGGTGCGTGGTGCCGTCGGAAAGCAGGACTTCCATATGTGCGTCCGGACCCGCGCCTGCAACGACGTGATTATTCGTCAGCACCAGACCGTCGGACGACAGAATGGAGCCTGACCCCGACGCCGTGCCCCGCTCCGAGGCAGTGGTGATGGAGACGACACTGGGAAGGACCTTCTGCGCGACCTTCTCCACGGACCCCTCAGCTGCTGCTACCTGACGGGTTTCCGCAGGCTTATCCAGCGCGTTGTCCGCGGGGGCCGACGACTGCGAGTTGTGAACTACCCATGCGCCGACACCGCCACCGATACCGGCCGAGCACAGCATCAGGGCAGCGACTGCCAGCGCCCCCATGCCCTTAGCCCCCTGGGCACCCTTGGTCTTCTGCTGATTGGCCGCAACGTCCCACTCTGAACCGCCTCCGTAAGCGCCGTTCGGCTGAGACGGGATGGTGTTGTAGTGGGAATTCTCCCAGCCGCGCTCATTGACAGAAAACTGGTTTGTCTCACCAGCATCCCCAATGGCACGGTTCTCGCTGAAGTTGTGAGATTGCGAGGAGTAGTGTCCCCGCTCATCTCCCCGCGAGGAATCGTTGAAAGAGTTGCTCATACGTAATACCTTGCACTGTCTGTCTAACAATTGGCTGAGAGCAGTCTGCGGTCTCGCCGATAATTCCCCGAATGAAACACCGAATCCCCGCCACGCACTTCCTTAAAAGGCCGCGTGCAGCGGGGATTACATCAGCTTTGACGTGGGGTTATGCGTTTCTAGCTAGGCTCTTGAGCTGAATCGGAGTCTTCGCCTTTTCCGCTGTGCGGACTGCCCGGCAGAGTCACTCGCATCAAGGCACCGCCATCATCGGACTCATCGGCAGTAATCGTGCCCCCGTGGCGGACGATGACCGACTTCACAATGGCCAAGCCCAGGCCGGATCCAGGCATCGACCGCGACTGAATGGAACGGTAGAAACGCTCGAAGACCTTGTCTCGATCTTCCTTCGGGATACCTGGCCCCGAGTCCGCCACCGTGAATTCAGCGACAACCTCGCTGAGCGGCGTTAGACGAACCCGCACGGTGCCATTTTCCGGCGACCACTTTGCAGCATTGTCCATTAAGTTCAAAACTGCGCGACCAAGACCCGCCGAATCCCCGTAGACATACCACGGAGCTGTCTGCACATCGAAGGTAATATCCGGACGACGACGCTCAACACGCGCCAGCGACGTGGAAATGATTTCGTCGACATCGACATGCTCAATAACCTGTTGCGGGCCATCTTCGCGTGCCAAATCAACCAAGTCACCGACCAACGTCGACAACTCTTCCAACTGTGCGATGACGTCAGCTTCCAGATCCGCGCGATCCTCATCCGAGATTGCCGCTCCCGAACGGGAGGCCATCATCAGCAGTTCAATATTTGTGCGTAACGACGTCAGCGGAGTCTTCAACTCATGACCAGCATCTGCAACCAGCTCCGCCTGCTTAATGCGCGACGCTTGAAGTGCAGCCAACATCTCATTGAAGCTGCGGGTAAAGCGCGCAAGCTCATCGTCGCCCTCCACAGGGATTGGGCGCAGCTCGTCGGTTTCCGTCACTCGCTCCGCAGCAATGCGCAGCCGAGTGACCGGGCGCAGACCCGTTGTTGCCACCGTAATACCTGATCCGATTGCGAAGAGGATTCCGATAGCAGAGATACTCAGCAGCACTGCACTGAGCGCTTTCAAGACCGACTGCGTCGAGCTCAGATCCTGCGAAAGGATTAGCGTCGCACCGTCTTCGGAGCGGACTGCGTATACGCGACGGCCGTTGTACTCATCGGTGCGAATCGATTCCTGTCGATTCCCCCGCAACACCGCAAGTTCGGGGCCACCAATAGAGATTGAGCCACCGCCTTTGCCCGCCACACTGCCGTGGGCAAAGTACACCGCGTCCAAATCGGGGTTCAGAATCCTGTTCGAGTCCGCTTCAAAGGAGGGGCCAATGGCAAACTCCGAAGCGTACGGTGACATCAGCAGCTTTTCCGCCTGGCTACGGAGGTTACTGTCCACCTCGCGGTATAGCGCTGCCTGCACAGTAAAAAATGCAGCCAGCGTCATCAGCCCCACCGACATCGCCACAATGAGCGCTGTCAGAATAGTCAGCCGCCAACGCAGCGAAGGGATACGCGAGCTCCGCGGCAGGCCGGGAAGCGATTCCCCTGCCATCGTCTCAGTATTCGCGGACTTCTCTTGCTTACCGACGGTACCTTGCCCCGGATTGGCCTCCGTGGCAGAACGCTGATTTGATTGCACGCCACCGCCGGTCGAACGACGACGGCGCAACATCACGGTGCGGTCTCCCGCATCACATAACCGACACCACGAACGGTGTGAATCAGACGCGGCTCTCCCTCTGCCTCCGTCTTGCGACGCAGGTAGCCAATGTAGACCTCCAGCGCATTGCCGGACGTCGGGAAGTCATAGCCCCAGACATCCTCCAAGATGGCGGTACGGGAGAGTACACGCCGCGGGTTGCTCATCAGCAATTCCAGCAGCGCAAATTCTGTACGCGTGAGACTAATGCGGCGTTCACCGCGGAAGACCTCACGAGTTTCCGGGTCCAAGGAGAGATCCTCAAACTGCAGAGTTGCGGCATCCTCCATCGCAGGCACTTCCAAAGCAGAACGACGAAGTAGCGAACGGACACGAGCGAGCAGCTCTTCCAATGCGAACGGCTTGGGCAGGTAGTCATCTGCGCCGGCATCAAGACCAGCAACGCGCTCGGAGACCGAATCACGTGCAGTCAACATCATGACCGGCAGATCATCGCCTTCGCTGCGCAGCCGACGGCAAACATCCAGGCCGTCCAGCTTCGGCATCATGACATCCAAAATGGCCAAATCCGGACGATCCTTGGCAATCTTTTCCAAGGCCTCTGCGCCATCCTCGGCGAGCTCGACCGTGTAGCCATTAAAAGTCAACGATCGCCGCAACGCTTCGCGTACCGCTTGATCGTCATCAACTACCAAAATCTTCATACTGCCCATTGTGCCTTGAAAATATAAGGTGAGTGTAAATGTGACACAGATTCTTCGTGAGAGTGCTCCCATAAAACCTGGCCATAGAACTGAAAAACCTCACCCCATCGCCGAGTACAAGCGATGGGGTGAGGTTTAAAAAGCTCTTTACCAACTGTTCCTTACGCACTGAACGCGCTCTGGGCGCTCGAAGCGCTCCACGGTTCAGCGAGGAACGTTGTCAGCATCCTAAAAGATGCGCGTTAGAACTTCTCGACGTCAACCAGGCCGAGCTGAACAGCCTTGGCGATGCGACGAGGAACGTTGTAGACGCGGCCGTTTACCTTGACTTCCTGGAGAGCGACGTTGTTGCTCTTCCACTGGGAACGGCGAGCGCGGGTGTTAGCACGCGACATGCGACGCTTTGGTACTGCCATTTTCTTATTCCCCTCCTATTCTTAGTTCTTCTTCGCGCGGCGAATGCGGTTACCGTAACGGCGCTGGAACTTCTCGACGCGACCAGCGGTGTCCATGACACGCTGAGCACCGGTCCAGAACGGGTGCGACTCGCTGGTGACGTCAACGACGATCAGCGGGTACTCGTTACCGTCTTCCCACTCGACAGTGCGGTCGGAGGTGGCGGTGGAACGGGTAAGGAAAGAGTGACCCGTGCCTGCGTCCTTGAAAACCACCGGGTGGTAATCAGGATGGATGTCCTTCTTCATTAATTCTCGTTTCCCTCAGGATTGAACTTCAGGTCGCTTTCCCCCAGCTAAGAGTGAGAGAATCGTGCCTGAGTTGGGTACGAACACGACTTACAATGACACGCACCGGGTCAATATTTCTATAAACCGGCATGTGACACTCGATGGAATATTACAGGCTCGAGCCCGAAAATTAAAAAAGGGCCCTGCACTAACGCCCGTCGACAAGCACGAACTCTATGACGACACTCGAGAGTCGCACCGAGAAAACCACAGTGGAACAGCGATTAGGTTATCCCGCAACTCGTGTGTAAACTGTTCTCTCGCTGTTGTCTAGTTATTCGTTTACGCGCTCAGCGTCGAGTGTCAGTGGGCAGCGCCCCGGAAAAGGCCAGGTGGATTCCTCGGTTATTCAATAGTCCGGCGTGGCGCACCAGTGATGTCGGCATTGGGCGGCAAGGAAGCAAAGGAATCCCTATGTCGGCGATTTGCCAGGTTACGGGACGCAAGCCGTCTTTCGGCAAGACCGTGTCCCACTCCCACCGGCGCACGTCGCGCCGTTGGAACCCCAACGTGCAGCGTAAGAAGTTCTACCTCGCCTCTGAGGGGCGTCACATCACTCTGAATGTGTCCCCGAAGGGTCTGAAGACCATCGACAAGTACGGTATCGAGGCTGTTGTTGCTCAGATTCGTGCACGTGGGGAGAAGATCTAAAAAATGGCACGTAATGACATTCGTCCAATCATCAAGCTGAAGTCCACTGCGGGCACCGGTTACACCTACGTGACCCGTAAGAACAAGCGCAATACCCCGGACCGTATCACCATTAAGAAGTACGATCCGGTTGTCCGCAAGCACGTCGAATTCCGCGAGGAGCGCTAATTCATGGCTAAGAAGTCCAAGATTGCCAAGAACGAGCAGCGCAAGGAAATCGTCGCTCGTTATGCAGAACGTCGCGCTGAACTGAAGCGCATCATCAAGTCCCCGCACTCCACTGACGAAGAGCGCATGGACGCACAGTACGAGCTGAACCGTCAGCCGCGTGACGCGTCCCCGATTCGCGTCCGCAACCGTGACGCTGCAGATGGTCGCCCGCGCGGCTACCTCCGCAAGTTCGGTCTGTCCCGTGTCCGCGTTCGTGAGATGGCCCACCGTGGCGAACTCCCGGGCGTCCGTAAGTCCAGCTGGTAAGTCGAGGAGCACCAATGAAGCGCAATCACTCTAACAAGAAGGCGCGGATGGAGCAGTCCCGCCGCCCGAAGAAGAACCCGCTCAAGGCCGCAGGCGTTGAGAAGGTTGATTACAAGGACATTAACCTGCTCCGCCAGTTCATCTCTGACCGTGGCAAGATTCGTTCCCGCCGCGTCACCGGTCTGACTCCGCAGCAGCAGCGCCAGGTCGCTACCGCTGTGAAGAACGCCCGCGAGATGGCACTCCTGCCGTTCACCAGCCGCTAAAGATGGCTGGTCGGCGGGAGCCGATCATTCGAACACCCGCCGAAAGGCCTTATTTACGCGCTGGCCGCATGACGATACATGCGATAACAGCGTAAAACGGACTCAGTCCTTCCCCACCGAGGGGATTGGATTGGGTCCGTTTTTTATTGTCTAAAATATGCACTTATGCCCGCTCTCACCGAAATATTCACCGGCTTTGGTTCCGTCG
The DNA here is from genome assembly GCF_030232065.1 of Corynebacterium sp. MSK032. Lineage (NCBI taxonomy): Bacteria > Bacillati > Actinomycetota > Actinomycetes > Mycobacteriales > Corynebacteriaceae > Corynebacterium > Corynebacterium sp. MSK032. The sequence continues at coordinate 38,747 of NZ_JASPJR010000012.1, forward strand.
CAGTACTGATCATTGTTGGCTGGTTGTTTGGGCGCAGTGAGATCGTCGATAAGCGGGCATCTTTTACCCTGAACATGGTCGTGTTCTGGATCGCGATGCCGTGCATGCTCGCGCACACTCTCGCAACGGCGGATTCGGCGAGCATCTTCGGTTCGGCGTTTGGTGTCGCGGCACTGTCGGCGCTTGGCACGGCGGCGTTCTACCGGATTTTTGTGGCGCCCATGTTCAAACAGCGCGGCGCCGATGCTGTGGTCGGCGCGATGTCGACGAGTTACAACAACGTCGCTAATCTCGGCGTGCCCATCGCAGTCGCAGTGCTTCACGACGCTACCGCCGTCGTCCCGGCCCTTATCTTTCAGATTGCCTTCTATGCGCCCGCTTCCATGACCGTGCTGGAAATCCTCACTAACCGCGGTCATTTCCGACCGCGCAATGTCATCATGACGCCGCTGAAGAACCCAATCTTTCTGGCGGCGATGGTGGGGCTTGCGGTTAATGCGTTTGCTATCGAAGTACCTCAGTTCGTAGCGCATCCAGTGGGGCTATTGGGGCAGGCCGCGGTGCCAATGGCACTTCTGGCCTTCGGTATTAGCCTGCATGGCATGCCGTTTATGGAAGCCGGCCGCTCCCCTCGTCGCGCTGTCGTGGTGGCGTCTATGCTGAAGCTTTTCCTCCACCCCGCGCTGGCTCTGCTGTTCGGCCATTTCGTTTTTGGTCTCAACGGGCATGCGCTGCTGGCAGCTGTGATTATCGCCGGCCTGCCGACAGCCCAGAACGTCTACACCTTCGCCTCCCGCTTCGGCCGGAACCTTGAGCAGGCGCGCGACTGCGGCGTGATTACGACAATCGCCTGCTTGCCGACGATCCTGTTGTTCACCCTGCTATTGAGTTAGGCGACTCTTCCCGACGGCCTGGAGAGAATCTCGTTACCCTTGGAGGCGTGGAGATTCTGAAGACACTTCTCGAGGCCGACCCGTCCGTGCCTCGTTTGACCTGTTATGACGAAACTACCGGCGGTCGTACCGATTTATCGGCCCAAACCCTGGACAACTGGGCCAGCAAGATCGCCAACATGCTGCACGATGAGTTCGACCTCGTCGCCGGAGACCAAGTATGGATTGACTTGCCGTTGATCTGGCAGTCCGCCTGCATCATCCTGGGCTGCGAGCGTGCTGGCGTCACCGTTAGCGATGAGGAGCCGCTGGTCGTATTCACCACTGTCAGCAACGTCAGCACGTGGGAAGAGAAGTTCCCAGATGCCTACCTCGCAGTGCTTACCGACGATCCCTTTGGCCGTGGTGTCGTGGAATGCGGTGATGATATTCCACCGGGAGTCATTGACTTTGGTCCGGAAGTTCGTTTCCACCCAGACGCATATCTAGGCGCAGGCCCGGACTCCGACCAAACTCCCGTTATTGGGGAGAAGTCGGCTGCAGAACTGCTTTCATCTGCTGGCGATTACGCGGACGAGATGCAGCTCACGACCGGTTCCCGCGTCGTTTCCGACGGCTGGCTGGTGCCTGATTCTTCACAGGTCACCGCAGATAAATGGGCACGTAATGTGCTGTCGGCTTGGGTTCGTGGAGGTGCTGCCGTCGTCGTGCGCGGTGGTGATAGCGAGCGTGTCACTGCTATTTCTACGGCCGAAAAAGCCCGTGTGATTTAGTCGCAGCTGTCCCGTCGAGAAGCGCTCTAAGTAGTCGCGATAACCTGGAAACCGTGATTACCCGACCATATATTCTTGCGATTCTCGCCCTCATCAACGTCTTGGGCGCACTGGCTGTATGGGATCTGAGCCCATGGTGGTGGATTCTGATGGCCTTCATCCTCTTCCTGGATGTTGTGGCTATCTATGACATGCTTCAAAAGAAGCACTCCATCTTGCGGAACTTCCCGGTCATCGGCCATCTGCGCTACATGGGTGAGACCATTCGCCCTGAGATGCAGCAGTATTTCATCGAGCGCAACTTCGACGGCGCTCCGTTCGACCGCGATACTCGTACCGTGGTCTACGAGCGTGCGAAGGGGCTGTCCTCGAAGAAGTCATTCGGTACTGAGCGAAAGATTAATGCGCCCGGCTACGAGTACGTCCGCCACTCGATGGCGCCGAGCCAGCACGTCATCGAGGATCCGCGCGTAGATATTGGCGGTCCGGACTGCGCCCAGCCGTACTCAGCGTCTGTCTTCAACATCTCAGCCATGAGTTTCGGCTCTCTGTCCCCTAACGCTGTCATGGCAATGAATAAGGGCGCGAAGCTGGGCAACTTCGTACAGGACACCGGCGAGGGCGCTATCAGCCCTTACCACTTGAAGTATGGCGCAGACCTCTATTGGCAGCTGGGGTCCGGATACTTCGGTGCACGTACTGAGGATGGCGACTTCGACCCGGAGCTCTTCCGCGAAAAGGCTAAGATTCCGCAGGTCAAGGCAACCTATCTGAAGGTTAGCCAGGGCGCAAAACCTGGACTCGGCGGCATGCTGCCAGGTCACAAGGTCAACGAAGAGATTGCGGCTACTCGCCACGTACCAGTTGGCAAGGGCGTGATGAGCCCTCCGTACCACCGCGTCTACTCCACCCCGCGTGAACTTGTTCGGTTTATGGGCACCATGCGTGAGCTCAACGGTGGCAAGCCGGTCGGTTTCAAGCTGTGTGTTGGCTCCCAGCTTGAGTTCCTCGCCGTGTGCAAGGCCATGCTGGAAGAGAACATCACCCCGGACTTCATCATCGTCGACGGCGCTGAAGGCGGCACCGGTGCTGCACCGCTGGAATACTCCGACCGCGTTGGCCTGCCGCTTACCGACGGCCTGATTCTCGTCCATAACGCGCTCGTAGGTGCCGGTCTGCGCGATCGCATTAAGCTCGGTGCGTCCGGCAAGGTCATTACTGGCTTCGATATTGTGAAGCGCATGTGCATCGGTGCTGACTTTGTGAACTCGGCTCGCGGCATGATGATGGCCACCGGCTGTATCCAATCTCAGCTATGTCATACAAACACCTGCCCGGTGGGTGTGGCTACCCAGGATCCGAGCCTGTGGAAGGCCCTGGATGTCGACGACAAGGGTCAGCGTGTGGCCAACTATCACAATGCCACGGTCGCGGAAGCAGCTAGCCTGTTGGCATCGATGGGCCTGAATAGCTTCTCTGAGCTGGGGCCGTCCCACCTGCTGCGGCGCACCAATGAGCAGGTCGGTGAGACCTACGCGGAGCTCTACAACTGGCTGCAGCCAGGCGAGCTGCTGAGCGGAACTCGCTTCCACAACTGGGCCGAAGCCTGGGAGACTGCCGACCCGGACACGTTCCACTACCCCGCAGTTCATATGCGCGGGTAGTTCGGGGCTGGTTGCGCGCCCTACTCACCCATCAGCTTCTTGCGCAGACGCTCGTCCTTCGCCAGAACTTCATCGCGCATGTTGGCCTGGTAGTTCTCCATCGCCACAATGAGCTCCGGGTAACCGGCCGAGAGAATACGCACAGCCAGCAGGCCAGCGTTCTTAGCGCCGCCCACACCGACGGTTGCCACCGGAACGCCGCCCGGCATCTGAACGATTGACAGCAGGGAATCGACACCCTCCAGGTTCTCCAACGCGCGTGGCACGCCGATAACCGGCAGCGGAGTGGCCGACGCAACCATGCCCGGCAGGTGTGCTGCACCACCGGCGCCAGCGATAATGCAGCGCAGCCCCTTGTCAGCGGCGGACTTTGCGTAGTCAATCATGCGTTCCGGAGTGCGGTGTGCAGAGACCACACCTACCTCAAAGGGAATTCCGAACTCAGCCAAGACCTCCGCTGCGGGCTCCATGGTCGGCCAATCCGAGTCCGACCCCATAATCAGACCGACCAGCGGACCGGTTACGTTGGCCAACTTCGGGCTTGCCACCTGGTTTGCTTCAGCCAATGTTGTCTCCTTGAGATAGCAATCTAATTCTTATACAGCGCCAGCCACCTATGCGGTGTAGCCGTCTGCCCACACGCCATCGACGATGTAGCCAGCAGCGAGGTTGGCAACCCGCCGGGTCTCCGCGATGCCTTCCGGGCTTGCGTCGTAGCCGCACAGGTTGACGTGCCCCAGCTTACGTCCAGGGCGCCAATCCTTCCCGTACCAGTGAATCTTCGCTGATGGGAAACGACGCCATACCTCAGCAAAACGCTGTGAAATAGGTACATCCGAGGCCTCATCGCCACCGAGCGTATTGACCATTACCGTCACCGGCGCAGTCGGGCGAGTGGAACCCAGTGGCATGTCAGCAACTGCACGCAGGTGCTGCTCAAACTGGCTGGTCTCACAGCCGTCCTGCGACCAGTGACCAGTGTTGTGTGGCCGCATGGCCAACTCGTTGACAAAAATCTCCGGATTGCCGTCAGCATCGACGGTTTCGAACAGCTCAACTGCCAGCGCGCCGGTTACTCCCAGCTCGGAAGCGATGGTCACACTGAGCTTTTCGGCCGCTCTCGCAAGGTCGTCGGCAAGCCCTGGCGCCGGGCAGATTGCCTCAACACAGATGCCGTCACGCTGCACGGACTCGAGGACCGGCCAGGCCTTGACCTCGCCCGACGGCGTGCGCGCACACATGGCCGACAACTCACGAACCAGCGCGACCTTCCGCTCGGCCATCAGCGGCACGTCCTTGCCCAGCAGTTCGTCGACAAGCGCACGCAGATCCTCGCGGTCCTTCGGGAACCACACGCCGTGACCGTCGTAACCGCCGCGGCGAGCCTTCAGGCAGACGGCACCGTCAACGCGGTCGAAGAATGCTTCGGCATCCTCGGCGGACTCAATTGCAGCGTAGGCAGGTACTGGAGCGCCCAGTTCCTCCAGGCGCTGGCGCATCAGCAGCTTATCCTGCGCGTACAGCAACGCCGACGGCTGAGGCTGAACCGAGTAGCCCATCTCGGTCAGCTTGTTGAGGAATTCGGTGGGAACGTGCTCATGGTCGAAAGTCACGGCCTGCGCACCGGCGACAGCGCGCTCAACATCTTCCCAGACGTGGTAGTCGCCGATGATAACGTCCGCACACACCTGCGCTGCGGAAGCATCCGGCGAACCGGCGAGCAAACGGATGGACTGTCCCAGCTCAATGGCCTCAGTCTGCATCATACGAGCCAGCTGACCGTCACCAATCACCGCCACAACCGGCACGCCATCAGCATGCGCGGGATGCTGCGCAGCAGTTAGCGCTGCAGCGGAATTAGAAGTGGAATTAGTGGAGTTTTCAGGGGTATCCGAAGCAATCACACCCCTGATTGTAGGTTATGACCCAAAATTCTAAGTCAACCGGGAGACCAACTTAGCCACCTTGCGGGAGCTGGGAATATCTTCTACAGCCAGCGGCGGGCCGAAACTGCGGGTGTGCAGATACAACACGCCGCCCTTGCGATTGACCGCACGCACCGAACGCAGATCAATCGAGACCACCTGCGGGCGCAGAATGCCGCGGCGCAAAATAATCCGCCTATCAGTCAGCACAAACCGCTCCCCCAGCCAACTTAGTACCGGACGAACGACGCGCCAGAGAATAAGCCCCAGCCACGCGAAGAGCAGCAGCTGACGCACACCTTGCAGATCTCCCGGAGCAATCCCAGGGCCGTCGATAAAACCAATCAGCAACCAGCAGACGCCCGTGATAACCATGAGTTCCAAGAGCGGCCACACCAGCCGACCAAAAGTTGGATTGGTGTCCAGCAGAATTGCCTCGCGCGTGTCCAACTCATCATCGGGAAAGGCCATACAGCACTACCCCCGCTCCGAATCAGCCTGCGGGGACGCATAGCCGCCGTCAGTGGCACGAACATGGAACACGTCACCGGCCGCAACAAAGTGACTTGTGCCAGCTTCATCGGTGACGATCAATTCGCCGTCGGCACGCACGCCAACCGCCTTGCCCACCAGCACGCGATCCCCCGGCAACTCCACGCGCACGTTCGAACCGATGGTCGCGCACACCGCCTCGTAGTCCCGCAGCAGCTCCGCATCGCCCTTTCGCCACTGCGCTTGACGACGTCCCAGCGCACGCAGCACACCAGCGGAGATGTCGTCGCGGTCGAGGTTTTCCGCTCCCGCCAGGTATAGCGAAATGGCGTGTGGCACCGGCAGCTCATCTTCCTGCAGGGAAACGTTGATGCCGATTCCCGGAATGAGAATTGGCGGTGTCAGCGACGCGGCCTCCACCAGAATTCCGCAGAGCTTACGACCGTCAACCAGGACATCGTTCGGCCACTTCAGGGAAACGCGTTCAGGCGCAAGACCCGCAACTTCCACAACAGCATCGACAACTGCGAGGCCCGCGACTAACGGCAACAGACCCAGTTGCTCGGGTGCGAGCCCTTCCGGGCGCAGCAGCGCGCTGAGTGCAATGGACGCACCCTTCGGGGCCGTCCAACTACGACTCAGTCGACCGCGACCTGCGGTCTGCTCCGAGGCGATAAGCGCACTGAGATCTGCCACCTGCCCCAGTGCCGCCTGTTTCCGAAGATCAGCGTTGGTCGAACCAGTGGTTTCGACAACCTCAATGGAATTCCAGCCCGGCGCGGCTGCGCGCACACGCGTGGCGTCAAGAGGCTTGCGGGAAGCAACAATCCTGGGGTTGGTCATGCACAGCAGTCTAGCGCCATGGCCGGATTCACTGAGTCGTGACCTTTCTCAAGAGCTCGACAGCGTGAGAATCATCACAGCTCGCCTGCTTTACTATTTTCCTTCCCAAACACTACATTCCATAACATGACTATTTCCTCACGTTTGGCGGCGGAGCAACACACCACCGCTTTTCTCAATGAAGACCTTCTACGCCGACGCACTGCTGCACTGACTCCGATGGGGTCGCGGGGCTACGACAAGCTCAAACTGACTGAGCGCATGAATGCCCGCGAGCGCATTGACTACCTGCTGGACGAAGGATCTTTTGTCGAATTTGATGCGCTAGCCCGCCACCGCACTACCGCATTTGGGATGGAAGCCAAACGCCCCGTGACCGACGGAATCATCACCGGCTGGGGAACCATAGACGGCCGTGAGGTCTGCATCTTCTCTCAGGACGGCACAATCTTCGGTGGTGCACTCGGAGAGGTCTACGGCGAAAAGATGGTCAAGATTCAGGAACTTGCCATCACTACCGGCCGCCCCCTTATTGGCATGTACGAAGGCGCCGGCGCCCGCATCCAAGATGGCGCAGTCTCACTGGACTTTATTGCCCAGACGTTCCACCACAACGTTCGCGCCAGCGGCGTCATTCCGCAGATTTCAGTCATTTTTGGTGCCTGTGCGGGCGGAAATGCCTACTCCCCAGCACTGACGGACTTCGTTGTCATGGTGGAGGAAAGCTCCCGTATGTTCGTCACCGGCCCTGACGTAATCGAAACAGTCACTGGCGAAAAAATCAGCCAGCACGAGCTCGGCGGCGCCGACACCCATATGGAGATCGCCGGAAACTCCCACTACACCGCCACTAGCGAGCAGGATGGACTCGACTGGGTCTGCGATTTGCTGGACTACCTCCCCAACAACACAACCTCCCCCGCGCCCAGCTGGGATTCCGATGCCAGTGACGAAATCACCGACACTGATCGCACCCTCGACAGTCTCATTCCCGACAGCCCATCCACGCCGTACGACGTGCATGAAGTCATCTACGCGCTTTGCGACGATGCGGAGTTCCTGGAAATCCAGGAAAACCGGGCAGCCAATGTCGTAATTGGCCTTGGCCGTCTCAATGGTCAATCTGTTGGGTTTGTCGCTAATCAGCCCATGGAATTCGCGGGCTGCCTAGATATCGATGCAGCGGAGAAGGCCGCGCGATTCGTCCGAACCTGCGATTGTTTCAACATTCCACTCGTCTTTCTCGTAGACGTACCCGGCTTTCTCCCCGGTTCAAATCAAGAACACCAGGGAATTCTGCGCCGTGGCGCTAAATTGCTCTATGCGTATGCAGAAGCAACCGTTCCTAAAATCACCGTCACCATGCGCAAGGCCTATGGCGGTGCTTATTGCGTGATGGGGTCAAAGGGGCTCGGCGCGGATGTAAATCTGGCTTGGCCGACGGCACAGATCGCCGTGATGGGCGCCTCTGGCGCAGTACGCTTCCTCCATCGTGCCGAGATTCGAACCGCCACCGAAGCAGCTCTCGCAGCAGATCCAGCGGCCGATAGATTTGGCACTCCCGAGAGTGTGAAAGAACTCATTGCTGAACTGGAAATGGGATACGAGCAACACATGCTCACGCCTTATCGTGCCGCCGAACGGGGGTTAATTGATGAAGTCATCCTCCCCTCCGAGACACGAACTCGAGTGATAAAAAATCTGCGCCTGCTAACTTCAAAGAAAGTACCGTGGCCTGCGCGCAAGCACGGCAATATTCCACTGTAAGAGCAGGCTTTTTGCTGTACAACGAGCTAGTCATTACCCCTACTTTTGTTAACAGCGATTGCCCCCAACTACCTCCCCCCGTTTTCGAAACGTAAACTAGTTGGTATGACGACTGCCGCAAATACATCAACCGGTGAAACCCCGGATTTGACCACTACTGCTGGAAAGCTGGCCGATCTGCGAGCCCGTCTCGCAGAGACCCAGGCTCCAATGGGCCAGGCCAGCATTGACCGCGTCCACGACAAGGGCAAGATGACCGCTCGTGAGCGCATCGAGTTCCTCTTGGACGAGGGCTCGTTCGTGGAGGTTGACGCTCTCGCACGTCACCGCTCCAAGAACTTCGGCCTCGACGCCAAGCGCCCTGTCACTGACGGTGTTGTGACAGGCTACGGCACCATCGATGGCCGCCAGGTCTGTGTCTTCTCGCAGGACGGCGCCATCTTCGGTGGCGCGCTCGGTGAAGTCTACGGTGAAAAGATTGTCAAGATCATGGATCTGGCCATCAAGACCGGTGTCCCAATTATCGGCATCAACGAGGGTGCTGGTGCCCGCATCCAAGAGGGCGTTGTTTCCCTCGGCCTCTACTCCCAGATTTTCTTCCGAAACACCCAGGCTTCTGGTGTTATTCCACAGATCTCCCTGATCATGGGCGCCTGCGCTGGTGGCCACGTCTACTCCCCGGCTCTGACCGACTTCATTGTCATGGTCGATGGCACTTCCAAGATGTTCATCACCGGCCCGGACGTTATTAAGACCGTCACTGGCGAAGAGGTCACACAGGAAGAGCTGGGTGGCGCTGGTACTCACATGAGCACCTCCGGTACTTCGCACTACACCGCCGCTGATGACGAAGACGCTCTGACTTTCGTTCAGGAATTAGTCAGCTACCTGCCGTCCAACAACCGCGCTGAGGCTCCTCGCATGGAGGCTGAGCCGTTCGAGGGCTCCATCGCTGACAACATCACTGAGACTGACCTCGAGCTCGACACGCTGATTCCGGACTCCCCAAACCAGCCGTACGACATCAAGGACGTCATCACCCGTCTGGTCGACGACGAGGACTTCCTGGAAATTCAGGAGGACTACGCACAGAACGTGGTCATCGGCTTCGGTCGCGTGGAGGGTCGCTCGGTCGGTTTCGTCGCCAACCAGCCGATTCAGTTCGCTGGCTGCCTCGACATCAAGGCATCCGAGAAGGCGGCTCGCTTCGTCCGCACCTGTGACGCCTTCAACATTCCGATCATCATGCTGGTTGACGTTCCAGGCTTCCTGCCGGGCACCAACCAAGAGTTCGACGGCATCATCCGCCGTGGCGCCAAGCTGCTGTACGCATATGCTGAGGCCACCGTCCCGAAGATTACCGTCATCACCCGTAAGGCCTACGGCGGAGCTTACTGTGTGATGGGCTCCAAGGACATGGGCGCTGACATCAACCTGGCATGGCCGACCGCTCAGATTGCGGTCATGGGTGCTTCCGGCGCTGTCGGCTTCATCTACCGCAAGGAGCTCAAGGCTGCTGCGGCCGAGGGCAAGGATGTCGTCGCACTGCAGAAGGAGTACGAGGCAGAGTACGAGGCCACCCTGGTCAACCCGTACATGGCTGCTGAGCGCGGCTTCATCGACGCCGTTATCCCGCCGAGCGAGACCCGCGGCCAGATCATCGAGGGTCTGCGTCTACTGGATCGCAAGGTTGTTAACGTACCCGCCAAGAAGCATGGGAACATTCCGCTGTGACCGATTCCAAAAACACCCCAGCAACCGAAGACAAGGACGCCGCTACAGCCCCGGCTGCACCGTTCATGTCCGTCCTCAAGGGCAACCCGTCTGACGCTGAAACTGCCACGCTCGCGCTTTTGTTCGCAGGGATGGCAGCAGCCGGCGGCGCCCCAGAGGACCGCGGCCCGCGCAACAACTGGGGTCGGCTGGAAGAGGGTTTCCACCAGCCGCACCAGCACGTACCGGGCACGTTCCGCAACGTCCATTTCTACTAGTACAGCTACCGCTTAGCGCGTAGTCGTTACCGCACGCTAGCTGCGTCGATTCGCTAGCACAAAGCGCCACCATCGGGTTTTCCGATGGTGGCGCTTTGGTTTTTGTTACTGCCTTAGCCTTGACCACTGCTTATTACTAGCGTTGTTCACCCAGCGACTCGCCATCAAACTCGTCATCGAGCTCCCGGTCCAGCCGACGCTGATCACGGTTGCGAGCTACCGGCCACACCACCTTGAACAGGAAATACACAAACGCCAGACCGATGGCAGCACCCACCACAGCGCCGGCAATGAATCCCCACGATTCCGATAGTGCCCCACCAGCGCTTGCCTCAGAGAGCAATTGCACTCTGATAAAACCAATCAGCCACAGCCCAATGACGGCTACGAGTGCTGCAATCTCGCCTTTTGTAAGACCATTAATCTTCGGCATTGGCACTTGACGTCGCAACCACCGCTGCGAAAACAGGAGTCCAACCAGCGGCATCAAGATGATTGCCACTGTCACGCCCACCATCTTTGGCTCTGGAATGAGCCAAATCAGTACCGTTGCAAGCACGTAGTTAGCCCACATCATCATTGTGAACCCGTACGTGTAGGACTTATGCAGCAACATCTGCTGATACTCATCGTCCACCGTGGCGCTGTTGCGTTCAATTACGACATCCGCATAGGACATTGTCAGTATCCTTCCTCACCAAAAATTTCTTCGACTGTTTTTCCCAGGACCTTGCAGATACGCAACGCCAAATACACCGAAGGCGAGTAATTTCCCCGCTCGATATTTGCAATGGTTTGCCGCGAGACCTCCACCTGCGCGGCTAAATCCGCTTGGCTCAGCTCCAACCAGCGTCGGTATCTCCTGACCTGGTTCGAACGTTCTTCCCCACTCATCTGTGTACTTTCTTTAACTTGATGTCCACTTTACTTTACATCACTAGAAGGCAGCTGCCATCTAAAAAAATCTGCCTGTTCTTACAATCGGGCCAACCCCACGCATGTTTGCCACAAAAATTAGGCTTTACGATTCCGCCCTCACTAAAATCACTAACTATGAGCAGCCCCCGAATCGTCTTGGCTTCCACTTCCCCTTCGCGACTGCACATTCTCCGCTCTGCAGGCATCGAGCCCATCACAGTAGCGCCCAACGTCGACGAGGATGCCGTAATCACAGCCCTTCCGGACGCATCGCCGGTACGCATCGTCGAGGAACTCGCGCAGGCCAAGGCACACGCTGCCTCTCCGGCCTACCCCAATGACATTGTCATTGGCGGGGATTCAATGCTGCTTCTCGACGGGCAGTTGCAGGGCAAGCCCCACACGGAAGAAAAGACCATTGAGCGCTGGCATCAACAGAGTGGCCGGACGGCTGAGCTGATTACTGGTCACTGTGTCGTGACACCAAAGGGCGAGCACCTTGAGGTGGCGATTACTTCCCTCGATTTCGCTGAAGTCCCAGAAGAGGACATCCGTGCCTACGCTGCGACGGGCGAGCCGCTGAAGTGCGCTGGCGCGTTTACTTTGGAGGCTCTAGGCGGCTGGTTTGTCGATGGCATCAATGGCGACTCATCCAGTGTGATCGGACTGTCGCTACCTGTCGTGCGCCGAGCTCTGTATCGCTACGGCTATTCGGTCTCCCAGTTCTGGAATCGGTAGGCATCGCAAGAACCGTCGAAAAGCAAAAACCGCACCAATTTGGTGCGGTTTTCCTAGCTGTTGAGACTACTTGTTAGCAGCCTCAACGCGCTTGATGGCCTCCTGAGCAACAAGCTCCTGGATACCCATATCCAGCTCGGAGGTGAAGCCAACACAGGAGCAGTTGATCTCGCCGAGAACGTAGGTGTCCTCGCCGTTCTCGCCGTCTGCCAGCATGAAATCAGCGGTCCAGATCAGCGGGATATTGTCGCCACCGAGGTTCTCGGCAATGACCGGGCGAGCCTCAGCAAACATGTCGATGAGGTCCTGCCACTCTTCCGGCTTGTTGTAGGTGTACTTCGCGCCAGAGAACAAGGTTGCGGAGAAAGCGTCGCCGCCCTCGGCCGGCTTCTTGTGAACCACGAAGACCGGGTGCGGGCCGACCAGCAGAATGCGAATTTCGCCTTCGGTGATGCGCGGCATGAAGCGCATGTCCACAAGCATGCCGTTATCGCCGATGATGTACTGGTCGCAGAAATCCATGAACTCGCCGAGCTCACGAGTCTCAGTGTGATTGTCCACGGCCTCGGTGCACTTCAGCTTGGTGTTTAGCGGCAGCGGGGTGCCCGGCTCAACGTTCTTAGCAACCTCTTCGTCAGCGATGCGCACGCGCCAGATGCCGGATCCGGTGGAGCCACGGTTCTGCTTAAGGACGCGCTCGCCGTAGGACAGGGAGGTCGGGAAAGTGCTGTGGAATGCCTCGACGTCGTAGTAAGCAGCGGTGTCAGACGGAACCAGGTCAGTATCCTTGAGCTTGACCAGTGCGTCCTTTGCGCCGTAGGCCATCATCTCGCCCGGGGTGGACATACCAACCAAACCAGCGACCGAGAGACTGGTCAGAAGCTCGAAGTAGCCCCTCTCACCACCCGGGATGTTGCCCGGGTTTACGCGGGAGATGTAGCCGTCGAAGTTCTGGGAGACGTAGTCGTACAGGTCGTCCTTCCACTCCGGTCGGTAGTAGACGACCTCAGCGGACCAACCGGCTTCGCGGATAGCGTTGACGATTGGCATGGTGTCCTTGCGGTGTCCGTCGAAGTACTTGTCCGAGCCGCCCTCGATCTCGAATACAACAATGTTCTTGTGCACAGGCACTCCTTTTAAGAAAATACATGGACTTCCGGCACTCAATTGTCTCCGTAACGCAGCGAATACCCAGGCAGATAGCCCATTTCAGCCCATTTTCCAGTGATACGAATCAACACAGTTTTTGCGCTAACTCTCAGCTAAATTTTAGGGCACTACCTGGACTCCAAGCGCGCTGAAAACACTGCTTTTACCCCCAACTGTGAGGCGTATCCCAGGGTGGCCGCGGACGCAATTGTTGCCGTCGGAAAGCGCTCACACTGGGGACTATTCCGCCGTTCGCCACGCGACCCGTAAACTAGATATGCAATCGACGATAAACGTCAGAAAGTCCCACCCACCCAACTTGCGCCAAGGGAGTATCCGATGGCTGTTCCGCACGACCCGCACCCCCAGTTCCAGCAGTACGCCCACCCTGAGCGCCTCGTCTCTAGCTCCTGGCTTGCTGCCCGACTGGGCTCTCCCGGTCTGCGCGTTGTTGAATCCGACGAGGACTCACTGCTTTACGACATTGGACATATTCCGGGCGCGGTTCGCATCGACTGGCATCACGACCTCAACGATCCTGTGCGCCGCGACTATATCGACGCCGAAGGCTTTGCCGAGCTCATGCGCGAGAAGGGTATCTCGCGGGACGACACCGTCGTAATCTACGGCGACAAGTCCAACTGGTGGGCCGCCTACACACTCTGGGTTTTCGAGCTTTTTGGGCATCCCGACGTGCGTCTGCTTAACGGTGGCCGCGATGCCTGGATGACTGAAGAACGAGACACGAGCTTCGAGGTCCCCAATTACCCACGCACTGACTACCCTGTCGTCGAGCGCGACGATAAGACAATGCGTGCCTACTTCAGCGATACACGTGAGCTCATTGGAAAGGCTCCGATTATCGACGTGCGCACTCCGGAGGAGTATGCCGGTGCACGAACCCACATGGTCGATTACCCACAGGAAGGCGTCCTGCGTGGTGGCCATATTCCAACCGCGGTAAACATTCCATGGAATCAGTCCGTTCACCCGAACTCGCGTTTCCGCGATCGCGAAGAGCTCGAGCAGATTTACGCGCACGTCCAATTTGAAGATGAGGCGATTGTCTACTGCCGCATCGGCGAGCGCTCCGCGCACACTTGGTTTGTACTGCACCATCTCCTCGGCCACGAGAATGTTCGCAACTACGACGGCTCGTGGGTTGAGTGGGGCAATATGATTGGCATGCCCATTGCCCACGGTTCGGAGCCGGGAAGCCTGTAGGCGATCGATGCAACCGGTGGGCGCTTCCCCCACCGTTTTCCGGCGTCCGCGACTGGCTCTACATCGGAGATTTAGTTTCCCCCTGCCGCCCCCGATCAAGGGGGCGGCAGTTGCACTCTTGGGTGATAATTTTAACCACAAACCTAGGTTTTTGGGCGAAAAATAGCCACTTCAGCTGCCCCCACACTCACTTGAACGCTGCTCAAGACCACAATCCCTACCCCCTTATGTAGCGAGCAATAAGAGGTTGCTTACCGCACCTGTGACACAATGGAGACATTGGGTCACACGCTGTTAGCTACCGCGTGGTTAACCGTATTGCGGTTCACCACTCAGTTAACTGCAGTGCTGCTTGTGATTCCTACAAATGACTGTCGCAACCTGCCCCGAGGGCCAATTCTCGGGGTGCCCACGAAAAATGGAGGATTTCGTGTCCGAGCAGACCACTGAAAAAATCACGAAGGTTCTCGTCGCCAACCGTGGCGAGATTGCCGTTCGCGTTATTCGCGCTGCGAAGGACGCAGGCATTCCTTCCGTCGCCGTTTACGCCGAGCCGGATGCGGACGCTCCTTTCGTGACCATGGCGGATGAGGCTTTTGCTCTCGGTGGCACCACTTCCGCTGAGTCGTACCTAGTCTTCGACAAGATTCTGGACGCCGCAAAGAAGTCCGGCGCTAATGCCATCCACCCGGGCTACGGCTTCCTGTCGGAGAACGGCGACTTCGCTGAGGCTGTTGAGAACGCTGGCCTGATCTGGATTGGCCCGTCACCAGAGTCCATCCGCGCCCTGGGCGACAAGGTCACCGCTCGTCACATCGCGCTGAAGGCTGACGCTCCAATGGCTCCAGGCACCAAGGAGCCAGTTAAGGATGCAGACGAGGTCGTCGCGTTCGCTAAGGAGCACGGTCTGCCAATCGCCATTAAGGCCGCTTTCGGTGGCGGTGGCCGCGGCATGAAGGTCGCACACAAGATGGAAGAGGTCGCCGACCTCTACGAGTCCGCTACCCGTGAGGCCGTTGCGGCCTTCGGTCGCGGTGAGTGCTTCGTAGAGCGCTACCTGGACAAGGCACGCCACGTCGAGTGCCAGGTTCTCGCTGATAAGCACGGCAACGTCGTTGTCGCCTCCACCCGTGACTGCTCGCTACAGCGTCGTTTCCAGAAGCTCGTCGAGGAAGCACCCGCTCCGTTCCTGACCCCAGAGCAGGATGAGCGCCTGCGCCAGTCCGCTAAGGACATCTGCCGCGAGGCTGGCTACTACGGTGCGGGCACCGTTGAGTACCTGGTTGGCGCTGACGGTCTGATTAACTTCCTCGAGGTCAACACTCGTCTACAGGTGGAGCACCCGGTCACCGAGGAAATTACCGGCCTCGATCTGGTCCGCGAGCAGTTCCGCATTGCTGAAGGCAAGGAACTGTCCATCAAGGAAGACCCGGAGATGCGCGGTCACGCTTTCGAGTTCCGCATCAACGGCGAGGACGCCGGCAGCAACTTCATGCCGGCTCCGGGCACCATCACCAAGTACGTCGAACCGTCCGGCCCGGGTGTCCGCATGGACACCGGCATCAAGGAGGGCGACGTCATCGGCGGCCAGTTCGACTCCATGCTGGCCAAGCTGATTGTTTGGGGCGAGACCCGCGAAGAGGCCCTACGCCGCTCCGCTCGTGCTCTGTCCGAGTACCAGGTTGAGGGCCTGGCAACGGTCATTCCGTTCCACCGCCACATTGTGGAGAACCCGGCGTTTGTCGGCGATGGCGAGAAGTTTGACGTCTACACCAAGTGGATTGAAGAGGAATGGGACAACCCGATTGCTCCGTACGACGGTGACTCCGACGCTGACACCGACACCGTTCCGGCTCAGAAGGTTGTCGTCGAGATCGACGGTCGCCGCGTCGAGGTAGCCCTGCCGGGCGACCTGGCTCTGGGCGGCGGCAACGCTGGTGCCAAGAAGAAGAGCAAGAAGAAGCGCGCTGGCGGTTCCAAGAAGGCCGCTTCCGGTGACGCTGTGGTTGCTCCGATGCAGGGCACCGTCATCAAGGTCAACGTCGAAGAGGGCCAGGAAGTCTCCGAGGGTGACACCGTGGTTGTCCTTGAGGCCATGAAGATGGAAAACCCAGTCAAGGCTCACAAGGACGGCGTTGTCACGGGTCTGGCTACCGAGGCTGGCTCAGGTGTCGGCAAGGGCGATGTCCTGATGGAACTGAAGTAGTTCTAAAGCTCTAAGCGGGGCTGGTTGCGATGGGATTCGCAGCCAGCCCCGCTTGATTCTTTTCAGCCCCTCCCCCGGCGCCCTTAAACACTGTTCAGGACGTCTAGAGTGGACGGTATGGAACCCATGGAAGTAAATGCCGGCCGCTTCTACTGCCGTCCGCTGCGCCACGATTCCCGCGTCGATGACGCCCCGGTCGCAACCCAATTACTCACAGAATTGGCCCCTGACTCCGTCGCCGAGTTCCTTCGGAACTCCACCACCGAGTGGGAAAACGACACCGCCTACCGCTTTGCGGTTGCTGAGCAGACGAACGTCGAGATGCTCGCACTAGCAACCGTCGAGGTCATCAATGCCGACCACGTCAGCATCACCGTCCGTCCCGCAGGCGATCCCGCACGCGTGTTGCCTAACGACGATCAGGTCCTCACCAAGGTAACCGTCGCCGACGGCGTCGAAGCCGCCGAAAAAGCCCTCCACCGGTGGGCAGAGGGCTTCTTGGGCAAGAAAGTCAGCTAGCCGAACTGGCACCGCTACGACTGCTCAGTCCTAGGCGCCGGAACGCAGCAGGTAGATATCCATAATCCAACCGTGCTCCGCACGGAGCTTCTTTTTCAGCTCCGCAATCTCTTCGCCGACGTCGCCAACGCGACCACGGCGGAGCGTCTCCAGCTCCGTTCCCAGGAATGCACCCCAGAGAATCTCTTCCTCCGGGTCCGCGTGCTCGAGCCAGGCTGCACCGCCATCGAGCATCACCACCGCATCCATGCCAGGCGCACGCTCCCCCAGGCGCCGACCAGTGGTAATCAATACCGGCTTACCAATCTGGTTCAGGCACTCTCCATGCGCTGCGGTCAGCGCGGAAATCGCCGTCACACTGGGGATAACTCGCGAGCGCACGTCCAGCCCAAGGTCGCGGACGCGCTGCAAAATCCGCAATGTTGAGTCATACAAGGAGGGGTCACCCCAGACCAAGAACGCACCGCGGCGCTTGCCCTCTCGTCCGAGGTGAGCGACGAAGGCGTCGGCAAGCAGCTCTGCACGGCGCTGATGCCAGTCACGGACGACTGCGCCGTAGTTATCGGGCGTGCGGTCACGTGGCGGGTCGGGAACGGTAACGAGTTCGACATGCGGCGCATGCTTATCGACGATCGCCTGTCGCGCAGCCAACAAGTCCGCTTTGGCATCACCCTTGTCGAGAGCAAAAACTACGTCGACATCAGCAAGAGCGCCGATAGCCTCGAGCGTAATGTGGCTCGGACTACCGGCGCCGATTCCGATGACGTCTACATCGACATATCCGCTGTATACAGGGCTCTCGGCCTGAGTGCGGGCGGCGTCGTTTCGACTAGTGATTGGTCGGATCTCCCTCGTAACCGAACTGTTCAGCCATCTCATCTGGAGACAGGCCAGCCATCGAACCCTGGAGGTTAGCCGAAGCGGCCTGCTTCAAGTAAATCTCGCAAGCGTTGGCCATGTACTTGGAGTCGTACACGTTCATCTCCAGAATCGGAGTCAAAGAGCCATCATCTTCCATGCGCGAAACCAAAAGGTGCGGCTTGTCCGAGTCCGTGGTCATGGAGCACTTAATCTTGACACCGTTGACATCCGTGAAAGTTGGCTTAATCATATTGTCATCCTCCTCCAAAACAGCGACCGGAAAATAAGTAGCGCTGTTGCGACCGCAAGCGCAAGAAAGTCGCTCGTTATAAACCATGTTAGCCAGATTCCGGGCGGCACCGCCGAGCACAAAAGCACATGGGGGTAATAGCGAGCTTCCTGCATGTTTGCGTGTCAGGTCGAGGACCCAATTGCCACTAGAGCTCGCAGATGCGTTAAAGTGATGAAGTAATTTTCCGGCCGCCGAGAATGTGTTTTCACGGCTGTTTTACCCGGAAGATGATTGCCCTAGTAGCTCAGTGGATAGAGCACGGCTCTCCTAAAGCCGGTGTCGGAGGTTCGATTCCTCTCTGGGGCACAAATACCCTCGTGACCTTTTACATATAGGGCGCGAGGGTTCTTTGTTTTTCTCACGACCGGCCACTACGCCCCCTCCTGAGAACGCATCACCCAGCAATTTCCAGAAACACTTGTGTTAGGCTTACCTAATCACGTGGCGTGTAGACTTCCGCCAGTACAAAACAGCCCAAGACTTGTTGAAGGACAGTGACAACTATGGCTGGCCTAGCTAAAGCAGCAGCACCGAAGCGTAAGCCCCGTAAGGCACACGAGGCAACAGTTACTGGACGTCGCCAGATTTCCCCAGACCTTGTTCGTTTGAGCATGAACTCGCCTGCATTTGTGGGCAAGGAGCTGGAGTTTACCGACCATTACATCAAATTATTGTTTGTGCCAGAGGACGCTGATTACTCCTGGCCGTTCGATATTGCGAAAATTCGCGCCGAACAGCCGCGAGACAAACTGCCAATCACCCGCACATACACTCTGATTAATGTGGACTCCGAAACCGGCGACTTTGACGTCGACTTCGTCACCCACGGCGATTCCGGCCTGGCTGGACCGTGGGCACGCGTAGCCGAAATCGGAGACAAGCGTGGCTTCTTAGGGCCAGGAGGCGCATGGGGACCTGCAGCAGAATATGAACACTTTGTACTCGCCGGAGACGAGTCCGCAGCGCCAGCTATCAGCGCCGGACTGAAGCACCTCCCAGCAGGCACGACCGCAACCGCATACATCGAAATCGAGTCCGAAGATCGGAAGTTTGAGCTCCCAACCCGAGAGGGTGTGGAAGTCCATTGGGTCCTCCGCAACGGCGCAACCCACGGCACAGAGCTATCCCGCGCAGTGCGCGAGGCGGGCATTCCAGAAGGTAAGAAAACTAGCTGGTTCATCCACGGTGTCGCCGAGATGATCAAGGAATTGCGCCGCTTCCTCTTCGTCGAATCTGAGATCCCGAAGAAAGACGTTTCCATTTCTGGCTACTGGCGTATCGGTATGACCGAAGACCAGTGGCAGTCTTCTAAACGAGAATTCAACGCTGAGGTTGAGGCCGAGGAGGAAAGAGCCAGGGCCTGACGCTTGCTCGAACGTTAGCGCTCGCTACGCCTTTCAACAACGACGCGTTTTCCTGCCAACCAGTCGAATGGGTGCCAGCGGCAAACAGCAACCCAAATCATCAGGACACCAAAAAACAGTTCAACGTTTGGCTCAAAACCCGTAGGCAAGAAAATCAGCGACAATAGGTAACAATTACGTACCGCTGCCCGCCAACCTCTGTGCCAAGAATCGTCTCCTGATTCGAGCTCCGATGTTCCCTCTGGCTGAGCGACTTCGAACGGAGTTGCCCCAGAGTCTGCTTTCCGCGCTGGAACAACGTGTAGCAAAAATGCGCTTTTACCAAACGTCTGTTCACCGCGAGCCTCTGCAACCACGCGCACAAAGAAAAAGACAGCTGGGAATATGACACCATACAAAATCCTGAACTCTGGCGGACTCGGCAGCGCCCAGTTCGCCATGGCTGCTTCCCACGCAAGTTTGCCAAGTGCCATAATGATGGCAACAAAGATTCCTACAAGGAACGAATCCAGTATCCACGCGCCACTGCGCCGAGCGAACAAATCCGCATTACTCTTTACGGGGAATCGATTCGGGGTGCGCCGATACATGGGACACACGCTATCAAAACCACTTATGACTTCACAGACGAATTGCCTTTCCCTACCGCACCCGTTCTGCCACGATTAGAAGCATCCAGTATGCAAATCGAAAAGTCGACTGTATAGTTTCCGGTTGAATCAACCTATCTATTGGATGCCAGCTCCTTCCATGCCAGTAACTCGGCAAGTAAACCTACAGCTGGCACCCCCAGTGGTTTTTCAGGAGACGCCGACCCAGAAAGCCGGGAATTAAACCACGCAACGCAGGCCCGAGAAGCCCAGAAAGTGAGATGGATGTGAATACGCGAACTCAGCTGTCAGCTGTACAGCACCCTCAACTCACTACTAGCCGGCGCAATCACCGCCGGCACCTGGCGCTGGCCTGCTGCTTCCTCACCTTCGCAGCCACGGCCACCAGCTGCGCCAACAACGAAGGCGAGGAGGTTGCCGCGACGCAAACCTCGTCGTCAAGCTCGCTTACTACGGCGTCGTCGACAAGCTCGCCGACGACGACGGGACCAAAGGTTCGAGAAGGCGGTACGCCGCGCATCGGGCAGCTGTGCCCGAACCAGACCGGCGAAATACGAATGAGCGCCAACGGCCAGAATCTTGAATGCGCACAAGTCGGCGAGCAGGAGGTGTGGACGGTGCTGCAGCAAACCCCCGCGAACCCGACATCGCAGCAAATGTGGATCTCCACTACTTCGACGACCTCTGAGCCACAGCCTCAGGAACCTGAGCCGACGACTCCGAGCGAGAGCACAACGGAGACTAGTGAGACGGAGAGCTCGACGACCTCTGATTCTTCCACGCCGCCCGATACTTCAACGACTCCGACTACCTCCGGCGAGCCGACGGAATCGGAATCGGAGCAAGACGAGCAGCCAAGCGAAGATAATCAAGGGCTCACCGGCCTGTTCCGCTAGGTTCGTCTCGGACGGCGAGGTTCGTCGGCTCGGGACTTAGTTAGGTGAGGTGCGCTAGCTCGCCCTAAAACACCAAAATCCGCTGCAAAAATTCTGCAGCGGATTTTTTTATTTACCCAACAGATACGAAGAGACGAGCCTGAACAGATCTGAGCCCGCCACAATGCGGCGGAGCACCCGGGCTCCCCTACTTGCGGTGACGGCGATTGTAGAACGGCGTCGGAACGACGGTGGCGGTAATGTCGGCGCCTTCAACGGTCAGCTCCGTGCCAGTGGAGGACTGCCAACGCTGAACGTATGCAAAACCGATGGGGTGACCCAAAGTCGGCGACACCTTGGCGGAAGTCAGCACGCCAACCTCGTTACCTTCCGCATCAATGAGCTTGGTGCCACGCTTCGGAGCTTCATCACCGGAGAAACGCAGACCAACCAGTAGCTCCTTCGACTGCGGACGATTAATCAGTGCGTTGCGACCAATAAACTGCCCCTTGGTCGGCCCCATGATGGACTTCAGGCCGGCCTCCAGCGGAGTGCGGTCTCGAGTCAGCTCGTATCCATAGAGCGGCATACCGGCCTCAAGACGCAGGGTGTCGCGGCAGGCCAGACCACACGGCAGCAGGCCGAGGTCAGCGCCGTTGTCAGCCGGATCCTCCGGGTTTTCCACCTTGCCACCTGCTGCAATGATTGCACGCCAGACCTCGACGGCGCGGTCAGCCGGCGGGAAGATCTCGAAGCCGTCCTCACCGGTGTAGCCGGTTCGGGCGACAATCATTTCCACACCTGCGACCTCGAGCAGAGTGCAAGAGTAGTAGTTCATGCCATCGAGAGTCGCGTGCAGATCCTGTGGCAACAGACGGCGCAGAAGCTTCGCAGCCTTCGGCCCTTGAATGGCCAGGAGCACATTCTTGTCATTCATGCGCTCAACCTCGACGTTGTAGCCACCAACGCGCTCGCGCAGCGTCGAGTACACATCTTCAGCGGCTGCGGCATTCTGCACCAGCATGAATTCGTGACTACCGAGGCGGTAAATGATGAGGTCATCAATAATGCCGCCGTCTTCCTGCACAATCATGGTGTACTTGGCACGACCCAACGCCAGCGGCTTGATTGCCGAAATCAGGGAGTGTGCAAGGAACGCCGCCGCATCCTCACCAGTGACGCGGATGATACCCATCAGCGACAGGTCGAAAACACCAACGGCCTCACGCACTGCGTTGTGCTCTGCAATTTCCGAAGAGTAGCGGAACGGCACTTCGTAGCCACCAACATTGCGCATTTCTGCGCCAAGGCTTACGTGCTCATCATGCAGGGCGCTACGGAAAGAATTGTTGTTCTCAGAAGCGCCAGAATTGTCAGTCATACACACTCCAATTATTGCGGTGGGGCAAACCAGATTGTTACCTTCCCACCTTATATCTAAGACTCCGTGCTCGCTTCCGCGAGCCCCTGCGGAGCCAGGGCAACAGGCCCGTCCATTAACTATCATGCACTGATTCGCACACGCTTGACGACGACCCCGCGGCCACCACAAAGGCCCCGCTACCAGTGACGATAACGGGGCCCTTGCATTTGTCTATTCAGTTAATTGCGATTGGCTGAGCTGTTCGGGCAGCGTTGCCAGCCAAGGACGCAGTGGTTATTAGTGATCAACCGCAGCCTCGGTGCCAACACCGGTCAGGGAGCGAACTTCCATCTCAGCTGCCAGGTCATCGAAGTTATCCGGCTTGCCCATGTAGGTGGCGATGATGCCAGCCAGGAACGCCAGCGGGATTGCGAGCAGACCCGGCGAGGTCAGCGGGAACCAGGAGAAGTCAACCGACGGAATCATCGAGGACTCGCTGCCGGAAACTGCCGGGGAGAAGATAATCAGAACCAGCGAGGCGATGACACCGGTGTACATGGAGGCAACTGCGCCTGCGGTGTTGAAGCGCTTCCAGAACAGGGACATCAGGATGGTTGGTACGTTTGCGGATGCTGCCACTGCGAAGGCCAGCGACACCAAGAAGGCGACGTTCTGCCCCATGGCCAGGATGCCGAGGATAATGGCGACAACGCCCAGCACGATTACGGTAATGCGGGAGACACGAACCTGCTCGGCTTCCGTGGCCTGTCCCTTGCGGATCACGGCCTGGTAGAGGTCCTGGCCGACAGACGCGGAAGCGGTAATTGCCAGACCAGCGACCACGGCCAGCACGGTAGCGAACGCCACTGCGGAAATCACTGCCATGAAGATGGAGCCACCGATTTCGAAGGCCAGCAGCGGAGCTGCAGCGTTGGCTCCGCCCGGGGCGGCGTTGATTCGGTCCGGACCAACAAGTGCGGCGGCGCCGTAACCGAGTACCAGGGTCAACAGGTAGAAACCACCGATGAGGATGATTGCCCAGGTCACGGACTTACGAGCTTCCTTTGCAGTCGGCACCGTGTAGAAGCGCATGAGCACGTGCGGCAGACCAGCAACACCGAGGACCAGTGCCAGGCCCAGAGAGACGAAGTCCAGCTGCTGAACGAAGGAGCCGCCGTACTTCAGACCCGGCTCAAGAATGGCGGAGGCTTCGTAGCCCTTCTCGGCGATGTGATCCGAGCTCGCGTGCATGTCCACTGCGTCCTGCAGGAGCTGGGAGAAGTTACCCTTAACGCCAACCAGGATGATCAGGGTCATGATGATGACAGCACCGACCAGCAGGACGGCCTTAATCATCTGCACGTAAGTCGTGCCCTTCATACCACCGATGAGAACGTAAGCAACCATGATGATGCCGACGACCGCGACAACGATGGACTGCTGAGTGGAGTCGTGAATGTTGAGCAGCACGGCGACCAGGGAACCTGCACCGGCCATCTGCGCGATGAGGTAGAACAGGGTCACCGCGAGGGTCGAGATAGCAGCCGCAGTACGTACCGGGCGCTGCTTAAGACGGAAGGACAGCACGTCGGCCATGGTGAACTTACCGACGTTACGCAGCGGCTCTGCAACCAACAGCAGCGCGACCAGCCAGGCTACGAAGAAGCCGATGGAGTAAAGGAATCCATCGTAACCAGTCAGCGCGATGGCGCCGACGATACCGAGGAAGGAAGCCGCCGAGAGGTAGTCACCCGCAATGGCAAGACCGTTTTGGGTACCGGAGAACTGTGCGCCACCGGTGTAAAAGTCTGATGCTCCCTTGTTTCCGCCCTTGCCCACTCGAGTAACGATGAACATGGTCGCAACAATGAAGGCGACGAAGACCGCGATGTTGAGAATCGGGTTACCTGCTGCTGCAGTGTCATCTGCAGCAAAGAAACTAGTCAGCATGCCTATGCCTCCTTCTTTGCGACGATTTCAGCGATTTCTCCGCTTTCCAGTGCCTCGCGCAGCTCTGCCTGCATCGGCTCAAGCTTCTTGTTGGCGAAGTTGATGTACACCCAAGTGATGGCGAAGGTGGTCACGAACTGAAGCAGACCAAGGACGATGCCCAGGTTGATATTGCCCAGTACGGGAGTCGCCATGAGATCCGGCGCGAACGTCGCAAGCAAAACGAATGCGATGTACCACACCAGACCTGCGACGGTCATCGGGATGGCGAAAGAACGGAATGTAGAGCGGAGCTCTTGGAACTGCGCTGAGTTTTGCACGTAGCGGTACTCGGCCGCCTGTGGCTTATGCCGGTCTGTCGGCAAGGGAGTTGCGGACACGGGCTAATCCTTTCCAGGAAGTTATGCAGGTGTTCGTAATGAGGTTCAGCACAGCCACCCCGAGGGTGTGCCATGCACCACATTTTTCATTATGTGTGGAAACAAAGTTACCTGGAACACAGTTAGCAAAGAAGTTAAATGCGACTAACTACTTCTCAGCGAGCCTTAAGGCACCCCCAAAAACGCCATTACCTGCATACTTAGGCGCCGTTTTTACTACCCCCATTTACGCCGTTGTACTCGTGTTCTCCGCTTCTTCCGGCAATGGCTTACTCTGACGCCACCACCACAGCGCTTCGATAATGACCGCGCCGATGGCCCCCACGATCAGCGCGGGAATCAACAGCTCCCGCCCTACCCAGTACAGATTAAGCACTGTGGCCACTGAACGAACCGAGAAGATGAACAGGTAGGCTCCTGCCGATACCGCCAGCAACAGAACCTTCCACCAGGTGTATGGCCTAGCCACGACCACCAAAACCCAAAATGCCGAAACAATCAGCACAATGAGGGTCGCAGTAGACGCCTCCCCTCGTGCCGCATCGCTGGCGTCGACTCCCGGGTTTGCCCACAACCAAAACATGAAGGTCAACAACCCCACCGTGATGCCCGCCGGTATCGCTAAGCGCAACACGCGCCGTACGAAACCATCGCGCGCACGCTCCAAGTTAGGAGCCAACGACAGCACGAAGGCCGGGATTCCAATCGTGAACCATCCCGTAATGGTCACATGAATCGGCTCGAATGGATAATCCATCCCCCACAGCCCCACAGCCAGCGCCAGCACCACCGAGTAGATAGTCTTCGTCAAGAAGAGGTTGGCCACGCGCTCGATATTGCCAATGACGCGACGCCCCTCCGCCACAATCATCGGCATCATGGCGAAGCGATTATCCAACAGCACCAACTGCGCAACCGAACGTGTCGCCGGCGCCCCATCCCCCATAGCCACGCCCAGGTTCGCCGCTTTCAGCGCCAGCACATCATTGACACCATCACCGGTCATCGCCACATGATGCCCCCGCGACTGCAGCGCATGAACCATATCGCGCTTATTCTCCGCCGTGACACGGCCGAAGATCTGCCGCGACTCCACAATGTCTGCGAACTCGTTGCGGATCTCGGTGGGCTTGGCTTCGCTATTCTCATCGCGGCTGACCGGAAGCTCAGACGCATCGACAGGATTGTTAGCCCCCTCCATTTCCAGCTCACGTGCAACAGCCCCCACGGAGCGGTCATTGTCACCAGAAATGACCTTGACCTCGATGCCTTCTTCATAGAAGTAGGCCACCGTGTCCGCCGCATCGGAACGCACCTTCTGCCCCAGCACGACAAGTGCGACTGGCTCCAACTCCACCTCGCCACTCTTCCGCAGCGCACCGCCGGGCAGGTCATCTGCCCCAACTGAGGTCCGCGCGAGCAGGAGCACACGAAGTCCTTTCTCCATAAGCTCCCGAGCTTTCTGCATGCCGACCGCGGAGTCGTCGACAAGCACATCGGGCGCGCCGAAAACCCACGTCGCACCGCCGTGATACGTCAGCGCCGACCACTTATTCGCCGAGGTAAAGGGGCGGGTTTTGGTTTGTTCATGCTTTACGACGTCCCCTGCGTCCGCAAGTCCATCGAGCAGTGCACGAGCCGTTGCGTTGGGGCGATCGTCGAGCTTGCACAGATCGATGAGTGCGGAGTCGACCTCATCGCGGGAGGTACCGTCACCCGATACGATGTCGACTTCCACTAGCTGCATCGCATTTTCGGTGAGCGTGCCAGTTTTGTCGACACACACGGTGTCGACACGCGCGAGACCTTCGATGGCGGGCAACTCATTGACCAGCACGCGATGTCGCCCCAAGCGCACCACCCCAAGGGCAAATGCGATGGTGGTCATGAGGACAAGCCCCTCAGGGACCATGGGCACCAGCGTGGCGACCATCCCCAGCAGCGCATCGTTGAAATCATCGCCGGCGACAAAGAGCTGCGTATAGATTGCCAAGGCGCCGACGGGAATGAGAATCCAGGAAATGTAGGTCAGGATCTTGTTGATGCCGCGGAAGAGCTGGGAATCAGTCAGCGTGAATTTGTTGGCCTCAGCTGCGAGCTTGGCGGCGTAAGCCTCCTTGCCCACTTTGGTGGCCTGATATCGCGCCGACCCCACCACGACCGAGGAACCCGAGTAGACCATGTCCCCAACGCTCTTATCGACGGCATCGGATTCACCGGTGAGAGAGGACTCATCGACAGCCACGTCAGAGGCGTAGCGGAGAATACCGTCAACGACGATTTGGTCACCGGGACCAACCTCGATGAGATCGTCGAGGACGACGGACTCGCGGTCGATCTCGCGAGCAGGCTCCCCGTCGCGAATGACCATGGGTTTTGCACGGCCGACAATGGAAAGCTTGTCCAGTGTGCGCTTGGCACGCAGTTCTTGGATGATGCCGACGATAGAGTTGGCGATAATCAGCAGACCAAAGGCACCGTTGACGATTGAGCCGGTATAGAGCACGACTGCGAATAAAACAGCGAGAATACCGTTAATCCGGGTAAACACATTGGCACGGATAATGTCCCACACACTGCGCCCGGATGTTGGCGGCAGCTCGTTGACGTGCCCCAACTCGATGCGTTGCTGGACCTGCTGTTGAGTAAGACCACTGTCGGGAGTTTTCCACGAGCCCATGCCTGCCTACCCTATTCGCCTAATTGCTGAACCTATTCGACCTATTTGCCAATGAAATTTGGTTCGCGCTTTTCGGCTCGCGCCTTCGATGCCTCCGCAGCATCCTCGGAAGCCCACACCGTGTTGTAGAGCTCCTGCTGGTAGTCCTTCAACGGGCTATGCGTCTCATCGTCGTTGAGCACTGCCTTGTGGTAGGCCAGCGACAGGGGCGCGTAGGTGGCGATACGAAGCGCTACCTCCTCCGCCTTGTCCGGACCACCGAGGTAGGAAGCCAGACCGCAACCGCGGGCGGCTTCCTGATCCATGCGCTCGGCCGCCAACAGAATAGTGCGGGCACGGGCACCGCCGACGAGGACGCGCACGCGGCGAATTGTCCAGGCATCGACAGCGATACCGAGCTTGACCGGCGGAATCATAAACCAGCCGCGCTCACCCACGACGCGCAAATCGGCCGCCATCGCCAGCTGCATCCCAGCGCCGACAGCCGGCCCCTGCACATCCGCTATAACCACCAGACGGCTGGCCTCGATTGTGCGCAGCATTCGACGGAGCTGTTCGTGGAAGGAATCTTCATGGTGCTGGCCACTCAGGTCGGCGCCCGCACAGAAAGCGCGGCCTTCGCCGCGCAGCAGGATAACGCGCTGCTCTGGAACCTCAGCGGCAGCTTCCACCGCATCGGCGATGTCACGACACACGTCGGCAGTCAGGGAGTTGCGCTTATGATCTCGGTCGATGGTGATAGTGACAATTGCGCCGTCGGCTTCGACGCGGATTTCAGATGCTGGGTTCGTCATAGCATTTAGGCTACCCGCGAAACACCAATAGTGATGGGGCTATAAGCAAATCTAAATTCGCTTATTCGTTGCCGAATACCCGCGGGTCGCCACTCAGGCGCCCGTCGGCACGCGCCATCGACGCAATCGTTTCCATGTCCTCGTCGGTGAGCTCAAAGTCGGTGACCTGAAAGTTCTCCTTGATGCGCGACGGCGTGCCCGACTTCGGGATGGCCACGATGCCACGCTGGAGGTGCCAGCGGATAGCAACTTGGGCGGGAGTTTTACCCAGGCGGTCTGCGATTTCAGCAATCGGCGAGCCTTCAAAGTACTTCGCACGTCCCAGCGGCGACCACGCCTGCGTGACGATGCCGCGGCGACGATCATCTACAACCTGCTCATCCTGCGGGAACTGCGGATGCAGCTCAATCTGATTGACCACCGGAACCTCGGAGAGCTGGTCGAGGACCTCTGGGTAGAAGTTCGCCACACCAACCGAGCGAATCAGCCCCTCGCGCTTGAGCTCTAGCAGCGTGTCGAAGCACTGCCCAAACGTCCCCTGCTTCTCCACCGGCCAGTGCACAAGCACCAGGTCAACATAGTCAAGGCCGAGCCGCTCCAAAGATGCCTGCACGGATTCGCGCGTCGCCGCCGCCTCCTGCGCATCGTTCCAGACCTTCGTGGTCACGAAGATATCTTCACGCTTTACGACGTTCGCAGCGACCGCATCAGTAATTCCCTGCCCAACTCCACGCTCATTGCCATAGAGCGATGCGGTGTCGATGTGACGGTATCCGAGCTCCAGGGCATAGCGCACGGATTCACGCGCTTGCTCATCGTCGAGCTTGTAGGTACCAAACCCCAGAATCGGGATGGCGTTACCATCAACCATTTCCACGTTGACAATTCCGGTTGTCGCTGCATCGTACTTCAGATCGAGTGTGGTCATGCCAACCGAGTGTACGGACTGAAAATTTTTTAGATTTTTTCTGCCCCGCTGACCTGCGATTTAAAAAAGTGATTGCCATTCATTTTGTTGCAAACGGTTGACGGAACGTTGCGTTTATACAACACTTTGGGGTGTGTCCCCAAAGATTAAACCCAAAGAACAGATATTCAACAGAATTTCAGTGCTGCGGGCAGAACACGGACTCAGCCGAGCCGAACTAGCCAAACAAGTAGAGGTCAATCCTCAAACGATTGGTGCGTTGGAGCGAGGTGACCACTACCCCAGCCTGGATCTGGCATTTCGTATCTGCGCGGTGTTCGATCTCCCCGTTGAGGCGGTGTTCTCTCGCGAGGAATTCAAGCCCATGTCCTCTGCCCTATACCGAAAGGAAAGCTAACGATGCCAACTATTCGGACTGAAAACGCAACACCGAGCTTTTTCGAGAAGCTAGAAGCTCGGCGCGAAGCGAAGTACACAAAGCGCGTCGAGCAGATGTCGAGCTGGCTGCCCAAATGGCGCAACCAGGCGGCGCGGCGAAAGCTGGTCATCGCATTCGAGGTATGCCTTGTGCTGATGCTGATTAGTGGCATCGCGCTTCTCGGCACTCTGACCGATATTTTCCCGGGCTGGCTTTCTCTGCTCTGGCCAGTGATTTCCCTCATTGTGATTGTCGTCTGGACCAGCCTCAACATCACAGTCGACATGGTCGACAGTGCACCCACCTCACTGCTGGACGAGTACCAGCAAGAACAAATTTTGAACCTGCGGGGGCTGACATATCGCTGCTTCATCTACTTCGGCCTAGTGTCCTTCCTCGCTCTAGTTCTGGTGGGCACCTATGTTCTGAACGCGCAGCCTGACTGGGGACACTACATTCCGTACAGCTTCGGAATCTTCGGAATTATCGCTTTCCTTTACATTTCCTCGCTTCCCACCGTCGTCTATGCCTGGAACCTGCGGGACGACTAGCACTGGCTCAAAAAACTCACATCCCTCCTCTGCCCTTCACTCCTCAATCTAAGGATCACCATGAACAGCCTCATTCTTGACGGGCTTGAGAAGTCCTACGGAGACCTGCAGGTTCTCCGTGGCATGAGCTTCCAAGTTCACCCTGGAGAAATCTACGGCTTCGTCGGCTCTAACGGTGCCGGCAAGACCACCACCATGCGCATTGCCCTCGGCGTGCTGGCCACCGATAAAGGCGAAGTGCGCATCGGCAATACCCCGATGAATGACTCGCTGCGCCGCACGATTGGCTACATGCCAGAAGAACGCGGTCTCTACCCGAAGGCTGAAGTCCGCAAGCAGCTGATCTACTTTGCTCGCTTGCACGGTGTGCCCACCAAGCGCGCGGAGTCCAACGCCGACAACTTGTTGGCGCGCCTCGGTCTCACTGAGCGCGCCAACGACAAGGTCGACACGCTCTCGCTCGGAAATCAGCAGCGAGTGCAGCTGGCCGCCTCCCTCGTCCACGACCCGGAGGTACTCGTCCTCGACGAGCCCTTCTCCGGCCTCGACCCAGTTGCGGTCAAGGTGATGAGCTCCGTACTCAAGGAGTACGCCGACCGAGGCACCCCGATTGTGTTCTCTTCCCACCAGCTCGATCTCGTTGAGCGTATGTGTGACCGCGTCGGCATCATCCGCGACGGCCGCATGCTCGTGGAAGGCACCGTTGATGAGCTCCGAGCACGTGGTCCACGGGCTTTCGTCGTCAAGCTCGATAGCGCGTCCCAGGATTGGGCGACCTCTGTCGAAGGCGTAACAAGCGTGGAGCGCGAGGCCCACGGCTCCACCGTCGTTCACCTCGATTCCGACGCCCCAGCCGACACCGACCAGAAGCTACTGCACAGCGCAATGGCAGCGGGAACGGTCCGTTCGTTCGGACCTCTGCAAATTCCACTTACCGAGCTCTACCAGGAGGCCGTACAGCAATGAGCACCAACACTTACAACGCCTCAACGGCCGTCAAGACCGTTTTCGTCCGCGAACTCCGCGAGCATCTACTGAAGAAGAGCTCGCTGATCACGCTCATCATCATGGCAGTGGCGGTCGTCGGCGGTATCTTCGTTGCCGACTACATGACTTCCAAGTCCGATAATGACGCTGTCAAGATCGCGGTCGTCGGAGAAGCGCCGTTCGCGGACTCTCTCGCCGACGCCACCGCCGAAATGAAAGATGCTGAAGGTGCGGATGCCGCAGCCGGCGCATTTGCCACGGCATCACTGTCACCGTTGGAGATTACGTCCGCGGCAGACGACAAGGCCGCTCGCGCTGCCGTCACCGACGGTGATGCCGACGCCGCTCTCGTCCCCGACACCGCAGAAGGCAAGGAGGGCTCGTGGAAGCTGCTTGCCGACGACGCCCCATCCTGGCTAGCCCCAATGCTGCAGGAGTCGCTGCAGAAACAGAACGAAGCCATGCTGCTCAGCGAAAACGGAATCAACCCCGGCGAGTTTTTCTCCAAGACTCAAAGCGCAGCCGTGTCGGTGGAATCCCTGGATGAAGCAAAAGACGAGAAGATGCCTGCGATGCTCATCACGCTAATCGGTGTGATGGTCATGATGACCGCCATCCTCGTCTTCGGTGGCGCAGTGGCCACCAGCGTCATCGAGGAGAAGTCCTCCCGTGTCATCGAGATCATTCTCTCGACAGTCCGCCCGGCGCACCTGTTGGCCGGCAAGATCCTCGGCGCCGGTCTGGCCGGCATCATCATGATGAGTGTGCTGACCGCCAGCGCCGCAGTTGCCCTCATGATTACCGGATTGGCGGAGAGCTTCGATGTCCCGTGGTCCGCAGTCTGGCTGCTGGTCCCGTGCTTCATCCTCGGTTACTTCTTCTTCGCCGCGCTGTATGCAGCCTCCGCATCACTGGTCAGCCGTATGGAAGATTTCCAGGGCGCACAGATGCCGGTACTGGTGTTCTCGCTGATTACGATGTATGTTCCGCTGTTTGGCTGGAGCAAGCTGGACTCTACCGTCATGCAGATTGCCTCGTGGATTCCGCCGGTTTCCATCACCACCGCTCCGTTGCAGTATGCCGTTGGCAATTTCTCCGCACTCCAGTTGGTTGCCTCACTGCTAATCATGGTTGTGGGAGTAGCCGCAGTCATCGCACTCGCAGCCTGGATCTACCCGCGCAATGTCCTGCGCACCGGTGCCGCGGTCAGCTGGAAGAAGGCCCTAACGGCCAAGAGCTAGCCCCAGCCCTGCCCAAAAAAGGAGCGTGGCCCCCTTCGGCCGCAGTCACCTAAACCGAATACTCGTCAATCGCGTAGTTTGCTCAGCGCACCTTATAGACCATGGTCCGCCGCAAACTTCGCGATTTTTCCTGTCTCGCCATAGGAGGTCTGCGCCCCCACGCCTGTCGCCGCATGAGCCGAGACCACCGCCGCAAGACGAGCTGCCGTCACCACATCATCGCCCGCGGCCAACGCGGTGAGGACCGTACCCATGTACGCATCACCGCAGCCCGTGGTGTCCACGACCTCGATGGGCAGCGCTGGAATGCGAGTGACTGCCACCTCGCTTTCCGACGTCCTCAAGACCGCAGACCCCTCCCCGCCAAGTGTGACAATGGCCGTGGAAATCCCGTGTTCGTCGGCAAGCACGCGCCCAACCGCATCCCACTGACCGTGCTCGCAACCGGCGACCGCGCGCTCGGAGCCGATGATGGCTGCGAGTTCGTGCTCGTTGACAATGAGGACATCGACCAGCGCGAGCAGATCCTCACTGACCGCCCGAATCGGCGACAGGTTGAACACCACCGGCACACCCGCATCGTGGGCAATCTGTGCGGCGGCCAGGACAGCCTCATCACAAATCTCCAGACACAGACCGAGGCACCCAGCCCGCTGAATCTTGTCCGCATGACTGCGCACCATCTCAGCATCGACTTCACCATTGGCGCCAGCGGAGATGACAATGAAATTCTCCGCCGCATCATCAACGACAATCATGGCTGTACCAGTGGCAGAGTCGACGGTCTCAACTGCAGAGATGTCCACGTGAGCGTCGGTAAGCGCGTCGCGCAGCAACTGCGCATTGGGATCCGAACCGACCGCGCCGACCAGTTCCACGGCCGCGCCCAGTCTTCCAGCCGTCGCCGCCTGATTCGCCGACTTACCGCCCGGCAGAATGCGCAGAGGACTGCCCTCGATAGTCTCGCCACCATGCGGCAGGCGCTTCACGGTGACAGTCAGGTCTGCGTTGATGGAACCGACGACACATACGTTTGGCCTCTGTTCAGCCAGCTCGGTGAGGCGCTCAGTAATCGGCATTGGTTCGACTCCTCGGTAGTGCGGACACGTTTTTTTCCGACAATAGCGCTACCCCTTTCCGCCCACCATCAACTAAGCCGGTTTACCCCTTGTTTACTACCGTGGAGGTATGGCTAGAATCAGCGCCCAACAAGTAATAGATACCGTCCTCGACCACGGAAGTTTCACCTCCTGGGACGGCGCGCCCGAGCATGGCAACATCGACGAGGCCTACCGCGGCACACTGTCCCGAGCCTCTGAGAAAACCGGTCTCGATGAGGCCGTTATCACCGGTGAAGGCACCGTCGGCGGCAAGCGCGTCGCCGTCATCTGTTCTGAGTTCGGCTTCCTCGGCGGTTCTATCGGCGCCGCAACCGCTCGTCGTATTATTCGCAGCATCGAGCGCGCGACTGCGGAGCAGCTGCCCCTGTTGCTCTCCCCGACCTCGGGCGGCACTCGCATGCAGGAGGGCACTGCGGCGTTCGCGCTCATGATCTCTATTACCACCGCAGTGGCGCGCCACAAGGATTCTCACTTGCCATTCCTGGTGTACCTGCGCAATCCCACCACCGGTGGTGTCATGGCGTCGTGGGGGTCGGCAGGCCACTTCACCTTCGCAGAGCCCGGCGCACTTCTCGGCTTCCTCGGCCCGCGCGTCGTCGAGCTCGCTACCGGCGAACCCATGCCCGAAGGCATTCAGACCTCCGAGAACCTGTTCAAGCAGGGCATTATCGACGGCATCATTCCGCTCGAAGGTCTGCGCGGCGCTGTCCGCCGCACCATCGACGTGCTTGCCGACGGAGACCCCAGCGAACCCACCCCACCGCCAGTAGCAGCCATTGATGGTCGCGATACCTGGGAAGCTATCCTGCGCACCCGCGATACTTCTCGTCCAGGTGGCGGCGACATTATCGATGCCCTTGTCGACTGCTCCGTGCCGATCTCCGGCACTGGCGATGGCCACAAGTCGCTGTCGGTCCGGGCTCGCCTGGCGCGGATTGGTGAGCGGCCGGTGATTCTGGTCGCCCAGGATCGCCATAACCAGCCGCCGCTGGGCACGCATCCAATGGGGCCTGGCTCACTGCGTTTTGCCCGCCGTGCGATGCGCATCGCGGAGAGCCTGAACATTCCGCTAGTCACGGTCATTGACACCCCAGGCGCTGAGTTGACCAAAGACGCCGAGGAAAATGCCATGGCCGGCGAGATTGCCCGCACCTTGACCACGCTGGTGAACTTGAAGGTTCCGACCGTGTCACTCATTCTCGGCCAGGGCTGCGGTGGCGGTGCGCTGGCCATGCTGCCCTCTGACCGCGTGCTGGCAATGCACGATGCCTGGATGTCTCCGTTGCCGCCGGAGGGCGCTTCGGCGATTATCTACCGAGACACCGAGCATGCCCCGGAAATGATGGAGGAGCAGGGCGTTGGCGCCGAGGCCATGCTGAAGACCGGGGTCATCGACGAGATTGTGGCCGAACCTGAGGATTCGTCCGAACTGCCCCGCCGTGCTCTGAGTGCTATCGAGCACGCCCTCTGGGAGCTGGAGAAGAATCCGGCTCGCGTTGGCCGTGAGCAGCGTTTCGACCACTACCGTCGCTTCGCGCTGAGCGAGTAAGGGGGCTGGGGCCTGGTGTGGGGCTGGTCTGGGCCTGGTTTGGGGCTGGTGTGGGCCTTCAGCCCCCACCCCAACCTCAGAAAGCAAGAAAGTGACTGAGTTTATGACACTTTTGGGCAATTTTTCACGCCTGAAGTGTCATAAACGCAGTCACTTTCTTCGCCGGAAATCCTGCAAACCGCCGACGGAGGGATGGGCAGGAACCGCGAAGCGAAGCTCAGCCGACCAACAGAGCTAGCATGCGGACTTTTACTTAACGTCCAACAGGTCGATGACGAAGACCAGGGTCTTACCAGACAGGAAGTGTCCTGCACCAGCCGGGCCGTAAGCTTTCTCCGGCGGGCAAATCAGCTCGCGACGACCGCCGACCTTCATGCCCGGAATGCCTTCCTGCCAACCGGCAATCAGGCCGTTCAGCGGGAACTCGATGGACTGGCCACGGTTCCAGGAAGAGTCGAACTCTTCACCGGTTTCGTAGTCAACACCCACGTAGTGGACCTCGACACGAGCACCCGGGGTGGCCTCCTTGCCGTCACCGACAGTGAGGTCGTTGATGACGAGTTCCGTCGGAGCCGGACCGGACTTAGCAGTGAGTTCTGGCTTGGACAAGACAATCTCCTATCACAGTTGGCTTTTTCACAGTTGGTATTCAGCCCAACGTAAATGGACCCAACTTAAATGGGGTTTCTTAGAATTCTAGGAAAAATAAAAGGCGCGTACCAACCTTTCGAAGGCTAGTACGCGCCTTTTCGCGTTTTCAACGCTGGACTTTTCTATGCTGAGTTACCTGCGAGGAACCCCCTACGCAGTAATCGCTAGAAACCTTAGCGCTGGTCGCGCGGAACGAAGTCACGCTCGGTCTCGCCGGTGTAAATCTGGCGAGGGCGGTTGATCTTCGATGCCGGGTCAGTGACCTGCTCGTTGAACTGAGCGATCCAGCCCGGGAGGCGGCCGATGGCGAACAGGACGGTGAAGAAGTCCGTCGGGAAGCCCATGGCGCGGTAAATCAGACCGGTGTAGAAGTCAACGTTCGGGTAGAGCTTGCGGGAGACGAAGTAGTCATCAGCCAGTGCAATCTCTTCCAGCTTCATAGCCAGATCCAGCAGCTCGTCGCCGCCGAGGTGCTGGAGCACCTCGTGAGCGGTCTTCTTAGCGATAGCTGCACGCGGGTCGTAGGACTTGTAGACGCGGTGACCGAAGCCCA
Source organism: Corynebacterium sp. MSK032 (assembly GCF_030232065.1). Lineage (NCBI taxonomy): Bacteria > Bacillati > Actinomycetota > Actinomycetes > Mycobacteriales > Corynebacteriaceae > Corynebacterium > Corynebacterium sp. MSK032. Next base: position 75,018 of record NZ_JASPJR010000012.1, read on the forward strand.
TCAGGCGGACGCCCGGCTCCTTGTTCTTCACGCGGTTCATGAACTCGGTTGCGTCGCCACCGTGGTTCTGCTGGATGTCCTCGAGCATCTCCAGAACAGCCTGGTTAGCGCCACCGTGCAGCGGGCCAGACAGAGCGTTGATACCAGCAGCGATGGAGACGAACATGGAAGCGCCGGAGGAAGCGACCATGCGGACGGTGGAGGTGGAGCAGTTCTGCTCGTGGTCAGCGTGCAGGATGAGCAGCTTATCCAGAGCGTCAACCACTACCGGATCAACCTCGTAGTCAGCGGTCGGGTAACCGAACATCATGCGCAGGAAGTTCTCGCGAGCGTTCAGGTTGTTGTCCGGGTACATGTACGGCTCACCCTTGGATGCGCGGTAAGCGTATGCAGCCAGCATCGGGACCTTAGCCATCAGGCGAACCGCAGCCAGGTTGCGCTGCTCTTCGTTCAGCGGATCCAGCTCGTCCTGGTAGTAGGAAGCCAGAATGTTGACCGAGGAAGCCAGGGTCTGCATCGGGTGTGCGCCACGCGGGAAGATGCTGAATGCGCGACGGAAGTCCTCGTCCAGCAGGGTGTGGTGACGAATGTCGTGGTTGAACTGCGCAAGCTCTTCCTCAGACGGAAGGTGGCCGTGAATCAGCAGGTAGGAAACCTCGTTGAAGGTAGCCTTCTCAGCCAGCTGCTCAATCGGGTAACCGCGGTAGCGCAGGATGCCGTTACCGCCGTCGATGTAAGTGATCTTGGACTCGGTAGAACCGGTGGCGGTGTAGCCCGGGTCGAAGGTGGTCAGTCCAGTTTCCTGGAGCATCTTGCCCAGTGCGATACCGTCGTTACCCTCGGTTGCCTTGACGATGTCCATCTCGAACTCGCCGCCCGGGTAGTGGAGTACAGCCTTGCCGTCTTTAGTAGCCACAACTTCCCTTTCACAGAAAAATTCTTCTTAACGACTCCAGAGTGCGGGGGAAGCAGGCACAGCGGAAAACAGCATGCTGCCTCCCAACTCCACGCCACCCCTTCGGGGTCGCATTGTTTTCAATGATTCAATTATGCGCGACATTTGCGTTCCATTGCATCTTGCCCAGTGAAAAAAGTTTGCTTAGTTCACATCGACCGTGTCGTAACCATAAAGAGCCGACACCTGCAGTGGATTAGAACACACAATATCAAAGAGTGTGAGCAGTGCAACACCCTCTACCCCATTCGGGCAGCCTGGGCTTACCCAATCTTGACCCCTCTTTACCCCGAAATGCAAATGGAAAAACGGGTTTATTACGTTGTCACTGCTCATTTACTAATCAGGAGGCCAGGAGCACATTCAACAGCCAATGTCTTTAAAAGTTCAAAAGCCATCGAGCCGACGCCCGAAAACACATCGACTAAATCCACAATAATTCACCCCTCGCCGCCCGCCCGAGGCTCCACACCGCCAAGTTTTCAGCGCCAACAAAACTGGAAAAAATTCTTCGCAAACTTTGCAAATACGCCAATCCACCCTGTTTTGTTATGCAAAGTACGGAAGCGGGGGCAATTGAACCCCACCCTTTTGCTATAAGTACCCCCGATTACCGCTAGAGTTTGAAGACAACGGCTGTATATCAAGCTTCACTTTGAATGCACTTTGAAAGGTTGCGCCTCATATGAGCGATCAATTCCCAGTCCTCCCTGAAGAGTTCCAGCCCGGCGACGGCCGCTTTGGCTGCGGCCCGTCGAAGGTTCGCCCGGCGCAGATTCAGGCAATCGTTGACGGCGGTACCTCTATCATGGGTACCTCCCACCGTCAGCCGGCAGTGAAGAACGTTGTTGGTGAGGTTCGCGAGGGTCTGGCTGAGCTCTTCCAGCTTCCGGAAGGCTACGAGATTGTCCTGTCCCTCGGCGGCGCAACCGCTTTCTGGGATGCTGCCACCTTTGGGCTCATCGAGAAGAAGTCCGCTCACCTGACTTACGGTGAGTTCTCCTCCAAGTTTGCCAAGGCCTCCAAGATGGCTCCGTGGCTCGACGCTCCGCAGATCATCGAAGCAGAGCCGGGTTCCGCACCTGAGGTTGTCGCTGGCGAAGAGGGCGTTGACCTTATTGGTTGGGCTCACAACGAGACCTCCACCGGCACCATGGTTCCGGTCACCCGCCCGGCAGGCTCCGAGGGCCAGCTCGTGGCTATCGATGCCACCTCCGGTGCCGGCGGCCTCCCGGTCGACATGTCCCAGGCTGACGTCTACTACTTCTCCCCGCAGAAGTGCTTCGCTTCTGACGGCGGCATCTGGTTGGCTGCAATGTCCCCGGCTGCCATCGATCGTATTGAGAAGATCAATTCTTCCGACCGCTTCATCCCGGCTTACCTGAACCTGCAGACTGCCGTTGATAACTCCCGCAAGAACCAGACCTACAACACCCCGGCCGTCGGCACTTTGCTGATGCTGGCTGATCAGGTCAAGTGGATGAACGCCAACGGCGGCCTCGACGGCATGGTTGCCCGCACCACCGAGTCCTCCTCCCACCTCTACAACTGGGCTGAGAACCGCGCGGAGGCAACTCCGTTCGTCACCGATGCTGCAAAGCGCTCGCTGGTCGTCGGCACCATCGACTTCGAGGACAACATCGACGCCGCACAGATTGCCAAGGTTCTGCGCGCCAACGGCATCCTCGACATCGAGCCGTACCGCAAGCTGGGCCGCAACCAGCTGCGCATCGGTATGTTCCCGGCCATCGACCCGGAGGACATCCGTCGTCTGACTGGCGCTATCGACTGGGTTCTGGACAACGGCTACGCTGCAAAGTAACAGCCAAATACCGGCCTCAGCCGCATAACTCCCGCGCCACGCGCAAGGGCATTGCCCCATTTGTCCGTGACGCGGGAGTTTTGTCGTTTACCATGATTAGTGAGCATTACTTATAACGTCGACCAACAAGGAGGTTCTCGCATGAGGGAGCTGAAGCCCGTTCTGGACGGCGATGTGACCGATTCACTGATTCTCGTTCCCGCCGATATCACCGAGCAGGAACGGCAGGAGGGACTTCGCTTCACGCTGCCTCTCGACGAGAACCTGCGCACTTTCCTGGTCGAGCACTTCGAGCTCGCCGATGCCGCCGGTTCCCCTGCTGCAGCTGATTCCGCATCGCTTGCCGACGGATCCAGCGCCGCCACCGCCACTGCCAGCGGTAGCTCTGGGGAGAGTGCTACCGCAGAGAGGGGCTCCACCGACGGAAGTTCCACTAGTGGCAGCACAGCGGAAGCCACCACCGCAAGCGGCGACGCGGCCGAAGGCAGCGAGGCGGCCGGCAACTCCGCTACGGCAGGCGGGGCACCGAAGAAGACTCCAACGGCGCCGAAGCCTGTTCTGGAAGAGCCTCGCGTAGTTTTGTCGCCGCGCGAAATTCAGGACCGCATTCGCAGCGGTCAGACGGTGGAGGAGCTCATTGAGTACAGCGGCATGCAGCCGCGCAAGATTGAGTCCTTCGCCTACCCGGTGCTTGCAGAGCGCGCACGTATTGCGGAGCTCGGCAAGCAGTCGAAGCCACGTCGCATTGATGGCCCGGCCAAGTTGTCCCTGTGGGAGATTCTCGCCACCGCTTTTGCCGCTCGTGGCCAGGAACTCGCCGATGCCTCGTGGGATGCCTACCGCGACCCGAGTGGACAGTGGATTGTGACGGTTACTTGGAATGTCGGCCACACCACCAACGTAGCTGAGTGGAGTTACCAGGCGGAGGGACTTTCCGCACTCACCATTGCTCGCAATGAGCTGGCAGCAGAGCTGATTGACCCCGACTTTGCCCGCCGCAACCGAGACTTGGCTCCGCAGGCCAATCGAGCTGCTGATACCGCGGATACCTCTGAGATGCCAGCCGCATGGCAGTCTTCGGCGGAGCCGCAGCGAGGCCACGGGGAGCAGGATGTTCCGTCGCAAAGCGACGTCGACGACGATGTTGACGAGGCGGAGTTCTTGCAGCACCCGGACGCGGAGCAGCCGAAGCGCAAGAAGAAGACTGTCATGCCGTCGTGGGAGGATGTGCTACTCGGCGTACGTCCGAACGGCCCGAAGAAGTAGGAGTTTCCCTCGACAATGAGCTCCATGACCAGTGGCAACGCTTCTGATTTCGAATTCTCCGCGATTCGCCGCGGTGTAGTCACGATTTGGTTTATCAGCACCAATGACCCTGCTGCGACCCTGGAGACAGGTGTTCAGCATGACCGCGGTTTCGGGCGTCGTTTCCTAGCTCTCTATGACTCGACGTTGCCGGTAACACCGATTGGTGATTTCCCGCTCAACCGCTCGGCGGAAACCGGTGACGGTGAATACTACATCGGTGGATTTGAGGGCGTTGCCGTACTGCAGACGGTTCTCGATGATGTCTCGCAGCTGTCCAAGCTGTCGCCTCGTCTGCGCCAGGAGATTGCCGCCACGGACGTCTACGCGAGTGTGTCGAATAAATCCACGGGCTTCGGTGCCTTTGCGCATTGGCACGATGGTGAGCTCAAGCGTGCTTTCTCCGCTACTCGCTACCGCACACTGGAAGACATCGGTCTTCCCTGCCCCGCAGAGGGCAGCTTCTGGGCGGGCAAGCACCGCCCGCTGCCCGATGCTTTCGAAGGTACGGGTTCACGTCCACGCGAGGGGGTCGGTTTGCCGTTCGTTCCGGCAGAGCTTGCCGACGCCGTCATCACCGACTGGCTCGGATTCGACCCGCATTCGCCCGCTACCGATATCCCTGTTAGTGGTTTTGCGGTGGATGGCCGTCGTGCGGCTCCCGGGGCTTCGTATTCGACGTCTCGTAGTCCACGCGGGCTAATGGGTGAGCCGGGTTCGTCCGAGTCTGGCGCAGAGCTTGACCGCGCCTACGACGACTACGAAGTTCACAACGCAGAGCCGAACCGAGACTTTCTGGAGGAGCTCAGTCGCTTTGGGGCTAAGGCCAAGAACTTCGCTGGCCGCACCTGGCAGCGGGCGCGAGGCAAGTTCGGGAAATAGTTTCTACCGCCCTGCGCGCTGCGACTGAACGCGCAGTCGCTCGTAGAACGCGATCGCCGCGGAGGTAGCCACATTCAGGCTGTCAGTTCCCGGTGACATGGGAATGCGAGCACGCACATCGGTGGCTGCCATCGCGTGCTCGGTAAGCCCCTGCCCCTCAGCGCCAACGAGAATCGCGACCTTGTCCGTGTCCATGGCATCCCACAGGTCCACCGTGCCCGCAGGGGTCATCGACACCACGCGGAAGCCCTGCTCTTTGAGCTGGTCCAGGCTTCGCTGCCAGGTGGTCGTAGTACCGGGCAGAGTCGCAAATGGGACTGTCAGCACATGCCCCATGGAAACGCGCACGCTGCGGCGATACAGCGGATCGGCGCAGGCCGCGCCGAAGACGACCCCATCCACGCCCATGCCCGCCGCGTTACGGAACAGGGCTCCGATGTTCTCGTGGTCACCGACTCCCTCCATCACGGCCAAGGTGGTGGCTCCGCTCAGAACTTGGTCCACCGATAGCTCCGGCGCGCGGTCAGCGGTGGCCAGAAGGCCGCGGTGAAGATCAAATCCGGCCGCTGCGGCCAGAACCTCGCGGTCGAGTTCAAACCAGGGCACCGTTTCCGCAATAGCGGCCTCGCTCGCGGTCAGTCCGTCGGCAAGCGATGCGAGCTTCTGGCGAGTACCAAAGACTGCGCGGAGCGGAAAGCGTGAGCGCACTAACCGCGGCACAATGAGCGTGCCTTCGGCGATGACCAGCCCCTTCCCACCGGGCAAATCGGGGCGGGAATCGGACTTGTTGAGGTTGCGGATGTCATCGAGACGGCTGTCGGCGGGATCGTCGACGACGATGGGCGCAAAGCGTTCGAGGGATGTGGTGGTACTCATGGAAACTCTTTAGCCGCCCAGCAGAGCGGTGAACGGATCGGCGGCGAAGTAGATGATGAACAGGCCGGAGACAATCCACATCAGCGGATGTACGGACTTGGCACGACCCGAGAAGATAGCCATCGCAGCAAAGGTGATGAAACCGATGCCGATACCATTTGCAATCGAGTAGGTAAACGGCATGGTGACAATAGTCAAAAATGCCGGCAGTGCGATGTCGAAACGGGTGAAATCAATCTCGGTAATCTGCCCGATCATCATGGCACCGACGATGACCAGCACTGGCGCGGCAGCCTCGATGGGCACGATTTCATAGAGCGGGGTGAAAAACATCGCTGCCAGAAAGAGGATGCCGGTGACAATGTTGGCAAGGCCAGTGCGTGCACCATCGGCGATGCCCGCTGCGGAGTCCACAAAGACGGTGTTCGACGAGGAGCTGACTGCACCACCGACAATGGCACCGGTGCCTTCGACAACCAGTGCGCGCTTCATGTCCGGCAGCACACCGTCTTCATCGACAAGTGCGGCCTGCTTGCCCAGACCAGTCATCGTGCCCATGGCATCGAAGAAGTTCGCCAGGACCAAGGTAAACAGCAGCATGGTGGCGCTGAGGGCACCGACGCGGGCAAAGGATCCGAAAAGATCCACAGCTCCAACGAGGGACAAGTCCGGCATGCCGCCTACGCGGTCCGGCAGAGTCGGTACCGCGAGATTCCAACCGGTCGGCACTGGCTTGCCATCAGCGAAGGAGGGGCCCGCATCCGTCAAGGCCTCGACTGCGAGCGCAATGATGGTATTCAGCACGATGCCGATGAACAGGCCACCTGGAATATTGCGGACAACCATGATGCCGCAGATAATCAGCCCGAGGACGAACACGGCGGTCGGCCACGAGGCAATCTGACCATTGATGCCGAGCTGCACCGGGACAGTCGTGTCAGCGGCATCGGGAATACGGCGAACCAGGCCACCGTCGACCAGACCAATCATGGCAATGAATAGGCCGATACCCACACTCATCGCGGCCTTCATATCGGACGGAATCGCGTGGAAGACAGCTGTGCGGAATCCGGTCAGCGCCAGCAGCACGATAATCACCCCGTCCAGCACGACCAGGCCCATCGCTTCTTCCCAGGCCAGCCCCTCGTTAGCAACGAATGTCACGGCAACCAGGGTGTTGATGCCCAGGCCCGTCGCAATGCCGAAGGGGTACTTGGCAAAGAGACCAAAAGTAATGGTCATGACACCCGCGGCGAGCGCGGTGACAGCAGCGACCTGTGGTATCCCCAGGCTATTGCCGTTGACATCCTCGATATTGCCGAGGATCAGCGGGTTGAGCAGAATGATGTAGGCCATCGCGAAGAAGGTCACTACGCCACCGCGAATCTCGGTCACGGTCGTCGAACCGCGCTCCGTGATGTGAAAATAGCGGTCCACTGCCGAAAGATGGCTCCCCTTCCGTGCAGGCTTGGAGTCCTTCGCCTCATCTGAGGATGTTGCAGAGGTGGACGTACCTTTGTCCATTTTTTATGCCTCTCTAGAGTCTCTTTACTATCCGTGTCACGTGTTTATCCGTGTCAGAGCGGAATTTTTGTGCCGAAAACCGTAACGGTGCAGTCTCTGGGGCCACGGTGGCGTCGAAACTGCACCTTCTTCGTCATCGCGTTTGCCTAGGTGGAAAGCTACAGGTGGGAATCCTGGTAGGGTTCCGCCACCGGTGCACCCTGCCCCGTTACTTCCGGGATAGCTGAGTGAGCACCGCAGCCGTGGTCAAAGCTTACGGCCGTGGCATCGAATGTCCATTCGTTAACGCACACGCCCCAGTTCTTACCGAGCGGCCCGGTCAGCGGGACCATAAAGGCGCAGGTTCGGCAACGGTGCAATGCTTCCCGAGCAAAGTCACTCTCGGGGCCGGTATCGCCCTCTTCCCAACGCTGCTCGGTGTCTTCCACACCACGCGCCGACAAGGTGCGGGTCTGCAAGTCATCGCCGTCGAGTCGCTCATCTCCCACTGCAGCCGGCAACAAATCGCGTGGACCGAGGTCACCGGGGCGCAGCCGCTCCTCGTAGGGCACCCATTCAGGCGCCTGCAGCGCGGTTTCGCCAGGGACAAGAGCCACTTCACTGACCGTCGCCTGTTGAGTGCCCGGCGCGCACGCGACCACCACATGCCACTCCCAGCCCCTGTATCCGGGCAGGTCAGCCGCAAAACGATGCACCGCAACGCCCTCGCCTACGACACTTACACCGGTGTGCGCGCCGGCAGGCCCCTCCCCGAGCTCTTCAATCGCGGTACGGGCAGTGTCGACCGCCTGGTGATTCATCACCTTCCCCCGTCGGCGGCTGTTTCGGGAACGTCGTCGATTTTCAGTCACGTTTCCTATCCTAGAGTGAAGCTATGGACAGATTCCCGTCGGGCGATGCAAAACTCGCCCGCCCTTTCCACTCATCACGCTTTACGACGGTCCGAGCTGCCATCCTCTCCGTGGCAACTGCCGCCCTATTGGCCGGCTGTGCGGCTGAAACTGGTTCAGGTGGCGATCCCTCAGGCGAGGCCCCTTCTAGTGGAGCTAGTGCGGACTCGAACTCCGGCACCGCCCCAAGGTCGACTTCGGCATCGGTTAATCCCTCCGAGCTGGTCGGTGCCGATAAGGTGCCGGGGCTCGGTGACGTTCCGACACTGAAACTGGCCATCGAGCAGTCCTATCCTGTCTTGGCTCCACCACTTCCCACGGAGAAGAATGTCGCTGCGCCTTTTGTCCAGGGCCTTGAGTTCGAACCCGATGGTTCTTTGTTGATGGGCACCGGCCTCTACGGTGAGTCCCAGATTTACCGATTACCGCAGTGGCTCGACAACTCTGCAGCCGAGCCGACCAACGTGGAAGATTTACAGCCTGAACTCTTCGGCGAGGGGATTACCCGTCATGGAGATACCGTGTGGCAGCTGACGTGGAAGGAAGGACGCGCCATTGAACGCGACGCGGCTACTCTCAAGCAGCGTCGCGAGGTTCCCTTCGACACCGAGGGCTGGGGCGCGTGCTCCTTCGATGACACCATCGTGACCTCCGACGGCAGTGGCACCCTCACTTTCCGCGCCCCCGATGACCTCTCTTCCCAGCGTCAACTGCCCGTCACTGCAGCAGGTACAGAGACAACGTGGCTCAACGAACTTGAGTGCGTCACTGTCAACGGCGACGCAGCTCTGGACGAAGTGCCGGACGAAGCACCAGCGGACACGAGCGATTCAAACAACCAGAGCAACGCGGACGGACCAAACTCCCCGCAATCGCACCGCGAGATTTGGGCCAACGTCTGGCAGAGTCCATTCATCTACCGCATCAACCCGGAAGACGGAAAGGTCACAGGCATCGTCGATGCCACCGAACTCTTCCGCGACTTGTACGCGCAGCTCTCCCCAGCAGAGCAAAACAGTATTGATGTGCTCAACGGCATTGCTCTAATGCCGGATTCTTCCTCTACCTCCCCCAATGGCCCCCGCCAGTTCCTGCTCACAGGGAAGAAATGGCCCACGGCCTACCGTGTTACCGTGAGTGAATAGCAGTATCTGGCCCGAAAACGGCTAGTGTGACTGAACGTAGCTTCAATTCCGTTACGAATGTCGGGAAGTGAGAGTTGATGGGATCGAGTAGGCGCCGCTGGCAACAGAATAGTAAGGCGTTCATGGTTGTCGGCGCTATTGTCGTGGTGGGTCTTGTCGTCACCGGCATTGTCCTTGCTGTCAATAAGTGGACCAACCAGGCAATCGACGACCCGCACGCGCTGTCCATCGAGGTCATTCAGGACGGCGAAACCACAGAGGTTCTTCCCTACCGTGTCTGCGACCTCTTTGAGAAGAATGCCTGCACCACGACTGAGGCCAACGCCGCCAAGATTTCTCTGGGCGAGCAGGAGACAGCTGAGGTTAACGTCGGCTCCACTGTTGGCTCTAACTCTTGGACTCTGCAGCGCTTCTTCTCCGACGATGCGGTCAACTCCACCTCTCGCAAGGATCCGGGCGAAGCCACGACCGAGACCATCGCTGGCTCCGCCGCTGTTGCCGGCAAGCGCACTCCCCTCGGGGTCGTGGAGGTTTCCACCGCGCTCATCGGAAAGAACTCCGAGGGCGAAGAGACCACCTACGGAATTACTTGGTCGATCGTCAACGAACCGTCGTAAAGCACAGCAAAACGCCCGCTCACTGAGGTTATCCACCTTCGTGAGCGGGCGTTTTTCACATCTTCTACCGACTTACGAGTCCAGCTCGCGCGCGACCGCACGCAGGACTTCAGCCATCTGGTGGCCGTCCTTACGCTCCGGGTAACGCCCGGCGCGCAGGTCACGCTGCACCGTCGACTCCAGCATGGAAATCATGTCCGAAATCATGCCGTTGAGATCGCTGGGGCTGTGCTTCTTTGCTTGACGACGGGCTCCTGCGCCCCCACCTGCCCCGCCACGGCGGTGACGGGCACCGCGCGGTCCCTCGTCGAGCACCTTGATCCGGAGGGCCTGCGGGCCTGGGCGGCCGTCAGCGTAGTCGTACTCCAGGCGCTGACCAGTTACGAGTTCTTCCACGCCTTTCGGCAGCACGTTCTTGCCGATGTAGACATCTTCACCGTCCGGATTCGAAACGAAGCCAAAACCGCGATCCTTGTCGTACCACCTGACCTTACCGATGGGCACTTTCCACCTAACCTTCCCGTGCCCTGTGACTGGGGGCACTCAACCTCGTTCCCCTTGTGCAGCGGTGACTGCCCTTCGGGGTCTTCGGATCGGAGATGCAATTCTTCCGCATTTGCCACCGTCCTCGCACGCACAAATGGCCAGAGTTAGAGGCTCGCTCGGGGCGAGCTTGGCCAGACAGGACCGCGAGGATATGCCAGGCCGGGTGCTGTCTTAATGGTGTTCCTTTAATTAAGGTGCGACCAAAACAGGACGCACTCCAACCGGGAACACATTATTTATTACTGCTTACTAGTGCGAAGTGGCGGCAGCGGTAGCGGCGTGCATGTGCACGTCACCTCCGATTACCTAAAGAACTCAATTATACCCATAGATGGGGACATAAAGGGAAGACGGATCTGTGTGAAGCGAGCACTCTCGCGGATTGACGCACCGAGACGGCAACTAACTGCCAGCGTTGGTTCTTTATGGCTATCTCTTATGGCCATCCTTCTCAGTGCATGCGGCGCGCCAAAACCGGAAAAATAACAAGACGATAACGTGAGCTTTATCACATTTTGAAGTTTTAACTTACACAACACCAATAACAGTCACGTCTCTTACCTGCAGCTTCACCTACTTTTATGCATATTTCCCACCTGCGCTCAAAATTAAGAATCCGGCGATTCGCGTGACTATTTCGTTATCAACCGCTACGGTGTGCAATCGACGCGTTTAACGGACGAAGTCGCATAGATCGCCTTCATCTCACTCCAGTGCGATGACATCGGCCCGTTATCAATAACGTGAAGAACTTTCCATAAGAGTGAGATGGGGTTGCATTAGCCCCACTGGCGCCACAAAGAAAATCGACGAAAAGGAAATTTTCATATGGCTCGCCACGCAGCTAAGACCAACACCTTCGCTTCCACTTCGGCAAAGGTTGCACTGACCGGCGCAATCCTCGGTGCCGGTGCCGCTATCTTCGCACCGACCGCTTCTGCAGCTCCGGACTCCGACTGGGACCGCCTGGCACAGTGTGAGTCCGGTGGCAACTGGCACATCAACACCGGAAACGGCTACTACGGCGGCCTGCAGTTCTCCGCAAGCACCTGGAACGCTTTCGGTGGTAACGAGTTCGCTTCGACCGCTGATCAGGCTTCCCGCGAGCAGCAGATTTACGTTGCTGAGAAGGTCCTGGCTCAGCAGGGTTGGGGCGCATGGCCGGCTTGCTCCGCAAGCCTGGGTCTCTCCTCCGGCCCGACCGATCGTCCGCACCCGAGCCAGGGCTCCGCTCCTGTTCGCGCACAGGCCGCTCCGGCAGCTGCTGCTTCCGACTCCAAGACTGACCTGGTTCAGCAGTTCGCTGACCGCCTGTCCAACGTCGACAGCCTGTCCGACGCTCAGGCACTCATCGCTGAGTTCCGTGCACTGACCGGCGAGGTTGAGCTCCCGCAGGAACTGGTCGCAGCCATTCCGTTCGACCTGTCGAAGCTGCAGGGTCTGATTTAAGACTTTCGAGCTAGCCAGCTCATCACAGTAGCCCCGAGGGTAATCCCCCTCGGGGCTACTTTTTGCCTTCCGCAGGTTGGCGGTGCCGACCCAATGTGAATTAGTGCCTGCGTGAGTTACTGCTTGCGTTTATGGCTGGCGACGGCGTGCCAACGCGAGTTAGTGACTGCGTTTATGACAAAAATCGCCCGAAAAACGGCTGGTAGGGTCAGGCGGTCATTGCATCATGGATAACACCAGAGATTACCTCCCGAGGAGTTAACCCGTCGAGCACTACCCGCGGCCGGTTATTCAGCAATGCTTCCGCCTCGGCGACCTCTTGGTCGGTGACATCGGTAAAGTTGGTGCCTTTGGGGAAATAAAACCGGATATCCCGATTCATCCGCTCATTGCTACCTCGCTGCCACGGCGAATGCGGATCGGCGAAAAACACCTGGATATTCTCCGCGACGGAAAACTCCGTGTGTTTGGCAAACTCCACCCCCTGATCCCAGGTCAACGTCGAAATCGTGGTGTCCATCGACTCTTTGAGCCGACGAATCATCCGTACCATCACCTCATTGACACTGGCGGCAGTATGGTCAGTGCCGAGTCTGCCGAGCAGCACAAACCTGCTGCGGCGTTCCACCAACGTCGCTAAAGCACTGGTGCCATCTGCGCCAATAATCAAATCGCCTTCCCAATGACCGGGTACCGCACGATCATTGGCTTCGGCTGGGCGAAGTGAAATATTGGCATCATGAGTCCAGCGTTTTCCACGTGGCTTGGG